>SPAX01000187.1 GCA_005239475.1 Nitrospira sp.
GGCCGCTGCATGCCCCAGCATCGCCATCAGGAGTTTCTGAAGTTTCTCAAAACCATTGACCGCCGTACGCCCAAGCATCTGGACCTGCACTGCATTGCCGATAACTACGCAACCCACAAGAAGCAGGCAGTCAAAGACTGGCTGGCCCAACATCCGCGCTTTCACATCCATTTTATTCCAACCTCGTCATCGTGGTTGAACCTTGTGGAGCGCTGGTTCGGGAAAATTACGACCGCCCGCATTCGCCGAGGTGTGTTCACCAGCGTTCCTGAACTCGAACGCGCCATCTACGATTACATCGAACACCACAACGTAAACCCAAAGCCGTTCGTCTGGACAAAATCCGCGAACGACATCATCCTCAAGGTCAACCGCGGCAGAGCGGCGCTGAACATGCCGCCGTTGACGCGCCGCGATTAATCTTAAAGCGTTGCGCGAGACACTACACTAGCCTTCCCACTTACACACACCAATCTAATCTGTCCGCGCGCCAGTTCGGGCCCCGCCCGGGAAACCGGTCAGGGCGGAGATACTCAGCGGACCATCCTCCGGAAATGAATCTCTTATCCCCCACCCTTTCGGAAACAATCCCGTCTGATTATACTGTGCTGATACTTGGGCTTCTCTCGAAAGGATCATCCATGCGTATCCGTCGTCTCTTCGCCTCACGTTCCTCACGAATATTGGCATTTACGGCGTGGGCCGGCGTGACGTTGCTCGCTGCTCCACTCAGCGCAGAACCGACGCCAGTCAGCCAGGACACGTTTCTGCGTGCGAAACAAGCCACAGTCGGCATCCTGGAGGACAACCAAGATCAGCGCACGCCGGAGAAACCTGGAAAAATCGCCGTCCGAGGAACCGGGTTTCACCTGCGAGATGGTTACGTGATTACCGCAAGACATGCCGCCGAGAAACTCGACCCCTCGACTGGCACGATCATCCAGAAGCACGTTCGCATGCTCACCTTCGATCTAAATGAGCTACCTGCTGACCTCGTCGGTGACAGCGCGTTCATGGATGTCGTGATCTACCGTATTGCCGAACAGCATCGCTCCAAACTGCAGGCAGGGACCTCGTTCGCCGCCGGAGATGCCACCCCCGGGATGGAGGTCTTCACCGTCGGCTATCCGCTCGGCTGGGGCCCCACCATGGCCTTCGGCCGCCTGGGCAATACGAACACCTTCCTCCAAACCGTCGAGACACGCCTCCTGCAAGCCGACCTCTCAGCCTGCAGCGGCAACTCAGGAGGCGGATTGTTCAACACCCAAGGGGACATCGTCGGGATCATGCACGCCATCATCCAAACAGAAAAGGACGAGACCCAGGCCCATTGCAGCCGCATGACCTTCGCCATTCCGGGGATTCTCGCCGAACGGATTGTGAACGCGGCCCTCGCAGGCAAGCCGCTCACGTTCTCCAAAATGGGAATTCACATGACCTCAGTGAAAGACGGGACCAAGTGGCGCATGGCCGTGAAGGACGTGGCCGACCCGGCGAAAGAAGCCGGCATTCAAAAGCACGATATCCTGCTGGCGATCGAGGACACGGAGATTCTCGATGCGGCCCACCTGAAGAACTATCTGATCGAACGGACAACGCCCGGCCAGAAAGTCTTGGTGAAGGTCCGTCGGATCGATGCAGATCTCACGTTTACGGTGACACTCGGAGGCGGGTAAACGACTCGCGGCTACGATGGACGCCCTGGAAGAGCTTGATACCAGCCGTTCGCCTGGGCCAGTGCCACAGAGCAGCCGAACAACAGGCTGAGATTGGCCTCGGTTAACACCCGCGCCTTGTCTCCGTCCTGCAGCACGCGTCCTTCCTTTAGCAGTAGCACCCGCTCCACTTCGGGAGGGATCTCATGGATGTGGTGCGTGACAAGCAGAACGGTTTTCCCCTTCTTCATGTGTGTTCGCACCAAGTCCAGATAGTGAAAGGTGGCCGTGAGATCCAACCCACTTGTTGGCTCATCCAGCACGAGCGCTGTCGGCTCATGGACCAACGCCCGTCCTAATAGACAACGCCGCTGCTCGCCGGTCGACATGTCCGCAAACCGCCGGTCCGTCAGATAGCTGACCCCAAGCTCCTCCATCACCGCATGGGCCCGCGAGATCTGCGCGTATGTGAAATCTTGGTGGCCGTAGGTGCCGATGCTCGAGTAGTATCCGGAGAGCACTACTTTCAGCCCCGTCACCTGCTCCATGTACTGATGCTGCAAATCGTGCGAGACCAACCCCAGCCGCTTGCGCACATCCCACACGTTCCACTGCTCTTCACCGAAGAGCCGGATATGCGTCTCATCATGCGGGAAGGCATGGACCTCGCCGGCGAGGAGCTTGAGGAACGTCGACTTCCCCGCACCGTTCGGCCCTAAGATCGCGACATGCGTCCCTTCGTCAATGACGAGCGACAAATTGTGAAAGACGCAGGTGTCGCCTCGATAGACCGTCGCGCGTTCGATCTCGATAAATGGGCTACGCTTCATCCGGGTCAGGATTGAGCTTGGCAGGACCAGAAGGCCTGGAAGAACGAGAGCTTTTCTTGGCTGAGGCAGGAATTTTCGGCGTGGGTGTTTTCACATCGGCGTTCTGTGCACGGTGGAGCAAGGCATGGTCCATGAGCACCAGCGCCATCATGGCTTCTGCAATCGGCGTCGCTCTGATACCGACGCAGGGATCGTGGCGGCCATTCGTTTCGACGGTAACCGGCTTGCCCAGCTTATCGATGGACCGGCGGGCCACACGGATGCTCGAAGTCGGCTTAATCCCGATCGTGACGACGATATCCTGTCCAGTTGAAATACCGCCAAGAATTCCTCCGGCATGATTGGTCACAAAACCCTCCGGGGTCAGCTCGTCTCCATGCTCTGACCCGCGCTGCGTCACTGAGCTGAAACCCGATCCAATCTCGACGGCCTTCACGGCATTGATGCTCATCATGGCTGAGGCCAAATCGGAATCCAGCTTGGCATAGACCGGTGCACCCCAGCCGACCGGAACATGCTCGGCAACTGTCGTGATCCTGGCGCCGACGGAATCGCCGGCCTTCCGCAGCTCATCCATGAATGATTCAAGCTTCGGCACAACCTCGGAGCTTGCGGAGAAGAATGGGTTCTTGCTGACCTCACCCCAACTCTTAAACGGCGCTTCAAGCGGGCCCAGCTGACTCAGGTAGCCACGAATCACCACACCGTACTTCTCTCCGAGCCATTTCTTCGCTATCGCTGCTGCAGCCACTCGGACGGCTGTTTCACGCGCAGACGCGCGCCCGCCACCGCGATGATCGCGAATCCCGTACTTCTGCCAATAGGTGTAGTCCGCATGACCGGGACGGAAGGTGTCAATCAGATTGCCGTAATCTTTGCTGCGGGCGTCTTCATTCCGGATAAGCAGCGCGATGGGGGTGCCGGTGGTCTTGCCTTCAAAGACACCGGAGAGGATTTCGACGGTATCGGATTCCTGCCGTTGCGTGACATGGCGGGAGGTGCCGGGCTTGCGCCGATCGAGGTCCTGCTGGATGTCATCGACAGAGAGGGCCAGACCGGGGGGACAGCCATCCACGACACAGCCAATCGCAGGCCCGTGGCTCTCGCCGAATGACGTGACGGTGAAAATTCGGCCGAACGTATTGCCTGCCATAGGGCGGTGACTCCTCCCTACTCGACGAGGTCGAGCTTGATGCGCAATTCCTTTAACTGATCGGCACTGACGGCAGACGGCGCATCGGTCAGCGGACACTGTGCCCGTTGCGTTTTGGGGAACGCAATCACGTCGCGGATCGAGTCAGTCTCCCCCAATAACATGATGAGCCGGTCGAGGCCGAAGGCAATTCCGCCGTGCGGAGGCGCCCCATAGTCGAGTGCGTCGAGCAGGAAGCCGAACTTCGCCTGCGCTTGTTCCTTGTTGATACCAAGCAAGTCGAGAATGCGCAACTGGATATCACTCCGATGGTTTCGGATACTCCCGCCGCCGATTTCGCTTCCGTTCAGCACCATATCATACGCCTTCGCACGCACTTTGAGCGGCTCTGAATCCAGAAACGCCACATCCTCGTCCATCGGCGCGGCAAAGGGATTGTGCATGAAGATGTACCGCTTCTCTTCCGGCGAATAGTCCAGCAACGGGAACTCAACGACCCACAGAGGCTTCCAGGCCGCCGTATCGATCAGCTTCAACTCTTCACCCAGCAACAGCCTGATGCGGCCCAGCACATCGTGAACAATGGCGGCCTTGTCGGCACCGAAGAGGACTAAATCGCCTGGCTTGGCGTCGGGAAGGGCCGCCGCGAAGGCCTTGGCATCCAGGAACTTGGCGATCACGGACTCAAGCTGCCCGTCCGCCGTAATCTTGAGCCAGGCGAGCCCCTTCGCGCCAAAACTCTTGGCCATCTCACCGAGCGCGTCGATCCTGCTTCGCGGCGTGGCCGCTCCGCCTCTTACGATCAAGGCCTTCACGATCCCGCCCTTGGTCGCAGCCTCCTTGAACACCTTGAACTCGCTGGCCGCCGCAAAGGCGGTGACGTCATGCAGCGGCATGTCGAAACGCAGGTCCGGCTTGTCCGATCCGTAACGGCCCACCGCCTCGGCGTAGGTCATGCGCGGAAACGGAGTCGGCAGTTGGACGCCGCCCGCGTCACGAAACACCGTGACGATCATCTGCTCCATCAAGCTCATGACTTGCTCGCGATCCGCAAAGGACAGTTCCGCGTCGATCTGTGTAAATTCCGGCTGCCGGTCGTTGCGCAGATCCTCGTCACGGAAGCAACGCGCGATCTGATAGTAGCGGTCGACGCCGCTCACCATGAGCACCTGTTTGAAGAGCTGGGGCGACTGCGGAAGCGCGTAAAACTGGCCGGGGTTCACTCGACTGGGCACCAGATAGTCGCGCGCGCCTTCCGGCGTACTCTTCGTCAAAATCGGCGTTTCCACTTCAAGAAAACGTTCCGCATTCAGGAATCCACGCACGGCTTGCATGATGTCATGCCGGAGGCTCAAGAGCCGCTGCATCTTCGGGCGACGAAGATCCAGATAGCGGTATTTCAGTCGGATCGACTCCGTCACTTCGGCATCGTCTTCAATCACAAACGGCGGCGTCTTCGATTCGTTCAAAATCTCGATGGCATCCACGAAGACTTCGATCTCCCCCGTGGGCAGATTGGGATTCTTAGACTCTTCAGGGCGGGCCATCACTTGCCCGGTCACCGACACCACACACTCACTCCGCAAGGCATGGGAGGCTTGGTGCACCGCCGCATTACGTTCGGCGTTACACACCACCTGCGTAATCCCGGTTCGATCCCGCAGATCGATGAACATGACTATGCCATGGTCGCGTCGCCGCTGAACCCAGCCGTTTAAGACGACGGTCTGCCCGACAGCGGCTTTCGTGAGTTCCCCGCAGCGATGAGTTCTGACCTTCATACCACCTTCACTTTCTTGGAACGGGCCCATCCAACACGACTGACCGGCCTCTTTGGCCGCGGAGCCTGCTTCTCTGTATCCTCTGCCGAAACCAGCTTCTGTTCCGCAAGCTCGCGCAACGCGTTCGCTTCGCGGTCGGTCAGGTACCTAAATTCGCCGGACTCAAGATCACCCAACGACAGCGGACCCATCCTAATCCGCGTCAGCTTCAAGACCGGATGACCAACCGCCTCCAACATGCGCTTCACTTGATGCTGACGCCCTTCGCGGATCGTAATCTCCAGCCAGGAGTTTTGCTTGGCCTTCTTCACCTTCTTGACGATAGCCGGACTGGTCAAGCCGTCTTCCAGCTGCACCCCCTGTTCTAACTGCCTGATATGTTCGTCGGTCACCACCTGCTTGACCTTAATGAGATAGGTCTTCGGCACATGGTAACGGGGATGGAGCAACGTCTGAGCCAAGTCGCCGTGATTGGTCAAGAGCATCAACCCTTCGCTGTCAAAGTCTAATCGACCGACGGGAAACACCCGCACCGATATCCCGCGGAGATAGTCCTTCACCGTCGGCCTGCCTCCCGGATCGTTCAGCGTCGACATCACGTTCTTCGGCTTATTCAGTAGTAGATAGACATACGGCTGGGTGGAACTGATGTGCTTGCCATCCACCTTGATGTGGACGCGATCCGGATCGACCTTGGTGCCGAGTTCCGTCACAACCTTGCCGTTGACCGTCACGCGCCCAGCGGCAATCCACTCCTCGGCCTTTCGCCGCGAAGCCAATCCGGTCCCGGCAATGATTTTCTGCAGGCGTACCCCGCCTGCAGGCAAGGGGCCGGAGGCACGGGGCGAGGGGTGCGGAGTATTTTCTCCGGTCTTGTCTGTCATTCTAATCTACCCCCCCCCTAGCCTCTCGCCTCGTGCCACTAGCCAACCATTTATTCCCATTCAATCGTGGCCGGCGGCTTCGAGCTGATATCGTACACCACCCGGTTCACGCCCTTCACTTCGTTGATGATCCGGTTCGACATCTTGCCCAGCACGTCATTCGGAATCTTGGCCCAATCGGCTGTCATGCCATCCAAACTCGTGACCGCACGGATCGCGATCACATACTCGTACGTTCGCTGATCGCCCATGACGCCCACGGTCCTAATCGGCAACAACACGGCGAGCGATTGCCAAATCTCTCGATACAAACCGGCAGCACGAATCTCCTGATCGAGGATGGACTCGGCTGCCCGCAGAATTGCCAGTCGCTCCTTGGTGACCGCTCCCAGCACCCGGATGGCAAGCCCGGGCCCGGGGAAGGGCTGCCGCCAGACAATCTCGTCCGGCAAACCTAATTCCTTACCCAGCACCCGCACTTCATCCTTGAACAGTTCTCGCAAGGGCTCGATCAACTTGAGCTTCATGCGAGCCGGCAACCCGCCCACATTATGATGGGTCTTGATCGTGGCCGACGGCCCCTTGAAGCTTACACTCTCGATTACGTCGGGATAGAGCGTGCCTTGGACCAGATACTTGACTCCTTTGAGTTTTCTGGACTCCTCCTCAAAATTCTCAATGAACTGACGACCGATGATCTTCCGCTTGCGTTCAGGGTCAATCACGTTCTTGAGACCGGCCAGAAACTGATTGGTCCGATCGAGAATTCGAAGATTGAGGTGTATTTGCGAGGCCAAGGTCTTCTGCACTTGGTCACGTTCGCCGGCCCGCAGCAACCCGTTGTCGACAAAGATACACGTCAGTTGGTCGCCAATGGCCCGATGCGTCAACGCGGCAGCCACGGACGAATCCACGCCTCCGCTCAACGCACAGATCACTCGCTCCTTGCCGACTTGCTCGCGAATCTGCTGCACCGCCGTATCCACATACGACTGCATGGTCCAGGTCGGCTTACAGCCGCAAATCTCGTAGACGAAGTTGCGAAGAATCTTAGTCCCGTCCGGCGTGTGAACCACTTCGGGATGGAACTGGAGACAATAGATCCGGCGCTTGCGATCGTCGCGCTTCATCGCGGCAATCGGTGAATTGGCTGTATGCGCGATGGATCGAAATCCCGGCGGCATCCGTTCGATACGGTCTCCGTGCGACATCCAGACGACGGTCGAACCGTCTTTGCCGATGTCCTTGAAGAGATCGCTCTTGTCGTCGATGGTCAGATCGGCCCGGCCGTACTCCCGGTGCTTGGACTTGGTCACCTCCCCGCCGGAGAGATGTGTCACCAACTGCATGCCGTAGCAGATGCCAAGAATAGGAATGCCTTGATCGAAGAGTTCCTTGGGGACGCTTGGCGCCTTCTTCGCATACACGCTGGAAGGGCCACCCGACAGCACGATGCCTTGTGGGCGGTAGGCAAGAATGGTCGCCAAGGGAACGGTGCAGGGCAGAATCTGCGAGTAGACTTGGGCTTCGCGAATGCGGCGTGCAATCAGTTGGGTGTATTGCGACCCGAAGTCGAGGACCAGGATTCTATTGTGCCAAAATTCCATGGAGTGCGTTATTCGTTAACCGTGCTACGTGAAACGTGGAAAAAGAACGGTGGGTACCAGACTGAGATTGGCTCACGGTTAACGATTAACGTTGAACGTCCTACTCCCAATCCATCCGGTAATTCGGCGCTTCCTTCGTAATAATCACATCGTGCACGTGACCTTCGCGGAGGCCTGAGACCGTCTGGCGAATAAACGTGGCCTTCTGCTGTAAGTCCGAGATCGTCCTGCACCCGCAATAGCCCATGCCGGACTTCACACCGCCGATCAATTGGTAGATGACGGCGGAGAGTTTCCCCTTATAGGGCACTCGCCCTTCGATGCCCTCCGGAACCAGCTTCTGCACCGGACGACCGCCCTGCCCGTAACGATCTCCGCCTCCGCGCTCCATCGCGCCGATCGAGCCCATGCCGCGATACACCTTATAGGTCCTGGCTTGGTACAGTTCGGTTTCCCCCGGCGATTCTTCCGTGCCTGCCAAGAGTCCTCCGAGCATGACCGAGGAGGCGCCTGCTGCCAAGGCCTTCGTGATATCGCCTGAATACTTGACCCCGCCGTCTGCAATAATCGGAACCCCGCTGCCCGCGAGGAATTTTGCGCAATCGGCAATCGCCGTCAGCTGCGGCATCCCGGCTCCGGATACGATACGGGTCGTACATATTGAGCCAGGCCCCACACCCACCTTCACGGCATCGACACCGGCCCTGAGGAGGTCCTTCGCAGCCTCGGCGGTGGCAATGTTCCCGGCTATCAGTTCGAGTTCCGGATAACGTTTCTTGATCATCTTGACCGTATTCAGCACCGCTTGAGAATGTCCGTGGGCGGTATCGACCACGATAAGGTCCACCCCGACCTTCTTGAGCCGCGCCACGCGATCTTCCGTCTCCGGCCCCACACCGACCGCCGCACCCACGCAGAGTCGGCCATGTCCGTCCTTGCATGCGTTGGGATACATGATGCGTTTTTCGATATCCTTAATGGTAATCAGTCCCTTGAGCTCGAAATGCTTGTTCACGACCGGGAGCTTCTCGATCCGATGCTCGTGCAACACCTCCCGAGCCTTTTCCAAGCTCGTCCCTTCGGGCGCCGTGATCAGCTTGTCTCTCTTCATGATTTGCGAGACCTTCAAATCCATCCGGGTTTCGAACCGCAGATCGCGATTCGTAATAATACCGACCAACTTCTTGTCTTTCGTGACGGGAATCCCGGAGATCCGGTATTTCGCCATCAACGCGTGGGCATCGCGAATCGTTTGATCAGGCGAGATCGTGATTGGGTCGAGAATCATTCCGCTCTCGGATTTCTTTACCCGGTCCACTTCGGTCGCTTGATCCACCGGCGACAACACTCGGTGAATGATCCCCAGGCCGCCTTCGCGGGCTATGGCGACGGCCAAACGGGACTCGGTGACCGTATCCATGGCCGAGCTGATAATGGGTATGTTGATCTTGATGTGGCGAGTGAGCATCGTACGCATGTCGACTTCACTCGGCAAGATCTGAGACTTGGCCGGAACCAACACGACGTCGTCGTAGGTCAGTCCCAAGCGTGGTTCTTTATCTAGCATAATTGCTCCGTCACCACGTCATAATGTCTGAAAGTCATCAAGTCGAGGTCGATACCGCTTGAAAGTTTTCTGACCTTAAAGACTTGAAGACGTTATGACTTGAGACTTTCAGATTCGGACGTCAACTCCGCTGCTGTCTCGGCAACTTCCTGGAGCCGTTCACTCCCCTCGTCCGCCGGCATGAACTGTTCGATCCTGGTGTTCCCGCTATCGACGACAAACACGCTTCCTCTGACGTCGACCGCGATGCCGTAGGGGAAATTGAACTGCCCTTTGCCGTTCCCAAACCCACCCCACTGGGTGATGAAATTGCCTTCTTTATCGAACTTCTCGATGCGGTGATTGCCGGTGTCCGACACGTAGACATCGCCGACTCCATCGACCGTAATCCCCCAGGGAGACCGCAACTGACCTGCCTCCTGTGCGAGCGGACTGCTGGCGTGGCCCGGCTCGGCACTGCCGCCCCACTTGGTCAGCAGCTGTGGCAACACATTGGTGCTGGTGTCGAACTTCTGAATCCGGTGATTTCCCATGTCGACAACGTACACAAACCCATCAGCCTGATCCACCGCCACGCCACGCGGAAAGTAGAACTGGCCGTCTCCGTTCCCGAAGCTGCCCCAGGACATGATGAACTCCCCGTTCATATCGAATTTCTGCACGCGGAAGTTGGCGCTGTCGACCACATAGACATACCCACGCACTCGGTCGACCGCGATACCCCAGGGTGAGTTGAACTGCCCTTCGCCGTTTCCGCGCGACCCGAACTTCATGAGATAGCCGCCGAGCTTCCCGTCGAATTTCTGGACACGGTGATTGTTCGTATCGACCACCCAGACGTCGCCCTTGCCGTCGCACGCAATCCCGGTGGGGTTATGGAAGTTCGCATTGGCCGAACCGAAATTTCCCCAGAGGATGATGAAGTTTCCGGCATTGTCGAATTTCTGAACCCGGTTGTTGCCGTTATCGACCGCGAACAGCGATCCTTGCTGATCGACGCAAAGACCGTACACCGGGGCCATGAACTCGCCGCCATGCAGCAATGATGCACCGCGACCCGTACGGCCCCATTGAGATACGCACAGATACCCTGACGTATTGACCAAAATCGTGGTGCTTGCAGGGACGGAGACGTTCCCTCCTACATCTTTAAACCAGACATAGATCGACTTCTGCCCGTCTCCCGGCGACAAAATAAACGGAATCGTCGCGCCGAACTTGGTGGCCGGCGTCACATCAACCCATCCAGGCGTCCCCGCCATGGGAGTCATCGGCGCCTCGGAGACAAAGTAGGCTGCGACTCCGGTATCGACATCGTTCGCTGAAATCGTGACGATGACTTCCGGCGTGTTCGTCATGAACGCGCCATGATTGATCACGGCATAAGGATTTTGCGGCGCCGTGATATCGATGAGCACCGGCGTGGCCGTCACTTCACTCGATAACTCGCTTTCGGCGCCGGTCTCAAACACCGCGGTCACGGCATAGTGGTACGGCGTATCGTTCGAGAGACCGGTATGCGCATAGGGATTCGTCACGCCCTCAATTTTTGTCGCCGTCTGGGTCGTGAGCTTCGGGACGGTATTGAAATATAGGTTATAAGACTGGGCGCCAGGGACCTGCATCCAACTCAGGAAGGCTTCCGTATCACCGGCTTTGACCGCCACGCTACGGGGCGACGGAGTCTCACTCGGCACCTGACTGGTGGAAGCCTCATCCTTCCCGCGATTGAGCTCTTCGTCCGTCGGCACATACTTAAGAATCCGGCCATTGCCGCTGTCGACCACGTACACCGCGCCCTCTTTGTCGACCGCGATCCCGTAGGGATAATTCAACTGTCCTTCTGTTCGTCCGCGGTTTCCCCAGGCACAGAGGAACGTCCCGTTGCCGTCGAACTTTTGGATGCGATGGTTTCCCGTATCGACCACATAGACATTGCCGAGCGCATCGCAGGCAATCCCCCAGGGGGACTTGAATTGGCCCGGGCCCGCCCCCTCCCGCCCCCACTTGGCTAGGAAGCTCCCACGGGCATCGAACTTCTGAATGCGATTGTTGCTTTCATCGGCCACGAAGATATTGCCGACAAAATCGACCGTTACGCCGCGGGGGAAAAAGAAGGCACCGTCGAAGCTCCCGTCACGACCCCACTTGAGTAACGCCGTCCCGTCCGAGGTGAACTTCTGAATGCGTGCGTTGCTCGTATCGGAAACGTAGAGATTCCCTTCTACGTCCGTCGCCAGCCCCCAGGGCACATCGAACCTGCCCAGATCGGCCCCGCGCCACGCAAACCCGAACTTACCCCAGGCCTGCATCACATTGCCGTCGAGATCGAATTTCTGAATGCGGTTATTGCCGCTGTCTGCGATATAGAGCACGTCGTTCGGCCCGACTGCCAATCCACGCGGGTAGTAGAAGCTCCCTTCCTGAGAAGAGGGATCGCCACCCCATCGCGCAAGAAACTTCCCCGACTTATCGAGTTTCTGAATCGAATGGTTATCAGTATCAGCAACGTAAATGTTGCCATCCTTGTCGAGCGTGATTCCAGTGGGCGAGCTGAACTCCCCGTCGTCCACGCCTTCCCGACCGATACTCAGGGCCAACAGATAGGGCGAGGGAATCGCCATGACCTCTTGAGACTCGAGACTCTCCCCCTTCTGCGTCACCACCGTGACGACGTAGTGGTAGCAGGTCCCATTGGCTAGATCGTCATGGACGAACGGACTCTGGATGCCTTCTAAACAGGTGCCTTTATCTTTTTTCACCCCAATGACGGCTTTAAAATCATCGTCGCCGGCAATCGGACGCGTGAGATCGGAGAACTTGATCATCACGCCCTTGGTGGTTTGGAAATAGAGATTGTAGTACATGGCATCGGGAACGGGATCCCAGGTAATGGTGATCCGACCATTCCCCGATTTCGCGACCACGTTTGCCGGCGGTGGTGGAAGTTCTTCTTCTGCGGCGATCGAATCGCCGGCACCCCACTCTCCCTGGATGCCTTCAATGGTCAGATGCGTTCGATTACACTGAAACATCTCGTCGAGCAGCCAGGCTTTGATCATGTGGTGGTGCATCCTGTTGCTAAAGCCGCCCAGTTAGAGGAAACAAGGGGCCTTTCAATGACTTAGAATTGGATCTTCAAGTTTAACAAAGCGGCGGAAAGAGAGTCAACGGGGCCCCTCGCACTCTTCTTGCTCGCAGAGCCCCCACGATAAAACGGTGGTCGCTCGATGCGCG
>SPAX01000188.1 GCA_005239475.1 Nitrospira sp.
TTTGGCGTCCGGCATCCGGAGGCGTTCACCCTCACTTCGTGCAATATCTGCAATGGAGCGCAGCATGATCGTGGTGGATAAGGGCAGTTCGACCGGGAGACCAAGCAATCCGAAGGCACCGCCCCCTGCGCCGGTCGCCGCTACCGCAAGCTTATGGAGGAACTCCCAAGAGTTCGGCTGTGGCTTGTCGTCAAGCGTCAGCAGCGCGGCCTGGAGTGCCGTCTCTAGCGACTTCCTTGTCGCCTCGTTGACGACCTGTGCCCATTTCTCCGGAAGTAGCTTGAGCGCCTTCTCAATCGGCATGCCGATCAATCCCGTGATCTTCGCGGCAAGGCCAGGATTCTCAAGGAGCGCTTTCGCGTACCGCAGAGCCTCTTGATCTTCGTACGATAGCTTCACGCGACCCTCCTTCACCCGGCGGTTCTCCAACTATTAGGCGAGCCGTTACAGAGATCGTGGTTCAAGCGGCCTATTCATGACAGCTCCCTTAATCAAATAGGCCCCATTCTGCTAGGAATGTCGCCCGCTTACGAAAACTTGTCAAGCAGTCGGAACGCCCCTGTCGATTTTTGGTCTTGCCAACGACTATCTTATGTCAGGACATTGTGAGCGAGACAAGCAAGACGTGCGCGACAAGCGCGACTCGCGAAGATAAAATTTCCGACCCGTCCCGCTTTTCTCGCAAGTCCCGCGAATCTCGCGCGAATAACAAGATACGCTTCACGAACGACGAAATTACAGGAGGCATCCATATGAAATACATGTTGCTGATTTACGGTGACGAGAACGGGTTGAGTGAAACCGAGCGAAAGGACTGTTACGCGGAGTCGACACAGCTCGCGCGTGACCTTCACGTGAACGGGCAATATATGGCTGCCAACCCGTTGCATCCCACAACCATGGCGACCAGCGTTCGGGTGCGGGAGGGAAAGCGGCTTGTGACCGACGGTCCGTTCGCGGAGACGCGCGAACAACTGGGCGGCTATTTCCTCATCGACGCCAAGAACCTCGACGAGGCGATCGGCATTGCCGCCAAGATTCCCATGGCCCGCAAGGGCACTGTCGAGGTGAGGCCGGTGATTGAAATCCCGGGCCTGCCGACGTAGCAGGATGTTGAAAACGGCCGCCAGCTTCGTTCTCGGTCGCGTCTCTCGCTGCGGCGTAGCACAAGGCTACGCCTCACTCGCCCCGCTCCCTGCGGCCTTGCTGGACAGCCATTTTGAACATCCTGCGATGCTCGCGTCTACTACGAACGCAGCACTGGCCGAGCTGTTCAAGAGAGATGGCGACGCGCCGGGTCGGGTGTCGATAATGGGCTTGTCGAGCGACTAATAAATGCCTGTGGAGGTTGTCTCATGAAATATCTATTGCTGGTTCATCATGATGAAGAGGCCTTCGGCAAGATGAGCGAGACCAAGCGGAAGGAGATGCTCGCGGAATCCGTCCAGCTCACACACCAGCTCCACGCCAATGAGCAATATGTGCACGCGTCGCCTCTGCATCCGGCTGCGACGGCAGTCGTTGTTCGGGTGCGCGACGGAAAACCGCTTGTGACCGATGGCCCCTTTATCGAAACGCGCGAGCAGATTGCTGGTTACTTCCTGGTCAACGCGCGGGATCTCAACGAAGCGATCCGTATCGCCACCCGAGTCCCAGGGGCACGGATCGGATCTGTTGAAGTACGGCCGTTGATCGAGATTACCGGACTGCCCAAAACTGTATAGTGCTAAGTGCTGCGGACTGAATGCTGAGTTAAAACCAAAAGAGGTCAAGATGAGAAACGTTCAGACACTTATTGTAATTGCGAGTCTCTTGTTCACGTTTAGCGCGAACGCGGAAAATACTACTGCTCCCAAGGTGATGAACAAGATCGAGCCCCTCCCGCGAGATTTGGAAATTCAACTGGCGCTCAGCGCACTGCCGCCGCACCTCAGAGACAGTGCAAACGTATATGTTTTAAACCCTGACAAGGGCTTTGAAGTTGCCCGCAAGGGTACAAATGAATTCCATGCCTTTGTTGCTCGAACCGGCGATGATACGTTCAGGGGATCCTGGCCCTTCACGGAATATCGAGGTGATATTCTCTACCCGGTGTCCTTTGATAAAGCGGGTGTTAAGGCACAAATGCGGATCTTCTTTGATACCGCAGAGATGCAAGCTAAGGGCACTCCTCCCGGCGAACTAAAGAAAATTATCCAAAACCGTTACAAAACAAAATATTATAAATCGCCGGAACGGGCCGGAATCTCGTACATGCTGTCCCCAGTGCTTAGGGGTTACATTAATCCGGAAGAAAACGACAGCGTAGCGACGCTAAACATTCCCCACGTCATGCATTACGCCCCTAATGTATCCAATGAAGACATAGGAGGGAAACCCGGCAGCATGTATCCTTTTCTTATACTGCCCGGCCCGCATGGATACAACATCCAGTTTCTCGGCCTGACGGAAAGAGCAGCAATTAATAAAGAGTACGAAGAAATGCTTGCGAGACTTTGCAAGATCAAAGAAGCGTGGTGTTTGCCAAAACCGAAAGGTCAATAAGCCTTTATCTGCCAGCTCAAATAAGCCTCTATGGTGCGGCACGCGGGACCGTGGCGCGTAAATGTGAAAGGAGTCGGAGATGAGCAGCATACGGTTACTTGTTGGTACAAAGAAGGGCGCGTTCATTCTCACGTCGGACGGCGCGCGCAAACAGTGGGATGTCAGCGGTCCACATTTTGCCGGATGGGAAATGTACCATCTCAAAGGCTCGCCTGTTGAACCGAACCGCATCTACGCCTCGCAAACCAGCAGCTGGTTTGGGCAAATTATCCAGCGCTCGGATGACGGCGGCAAGACGTGGCATCAACCCGGCACACCTCCGGGCGAACCGACCACCACTCCGGATGGCATGCCGAAGGGAGAAAGCAATAAGTTCGTCTACGATACCTCTCAGGAGACCGGGAAACCGCTCACGACGCACCAACATTATGACGGCACACAACGTCCTTGGGAATTCAAGCGGGTCTGGCATCTCGAACCGTCGCTGACCGACCCGAACACCGTGTATGCCGGGATCGAAGACGCGGCCTTGTTCCGATCGAGCGACGGCGGGCAGACCTGGCAGGAATTGTCCGGACTCCGCGATGTGAAAGGAAGTCTGTGGCAGCCGGGCGCCGGCGGGATGTGTCTGCACACGATCGTGCAGGATCCGACCAATCCACGGCGCATCTATATTGCCATCTCGGCTGCGGGGACGTTCCGAACCGATGATGGCGGCATGACCTGGCGGGCGATCAACCGTGGATTGAAATCCAAATATGAGCTTCCGGACCCGGATGCGGAAGTCGGCCACTGTGTGCATCGCATCGCCATGCACCCGACGCGCCCTCACGTGCTCTTCATGCAAAAGCACTGGGACGTGATGCGGAGCGACGACGCGGGCGAGTCGTGGCACGAAATCAGCGGGAACCTGCCGACGGACTTCGGGTTTCCGATCGACGTGCACGCCCACGAGCCCGAGACGGTGTACGTCGTGCCGATCAAAAACGACTCCGAGCATTTTCCTCCAGACGGAAAGTTGCGCGTATACCGCAGCCGGACGGGCGGGAACGAGTGGGAAGCGCTCACGAACGGCCTGCCACAGCGCGATTGCTATGTGAACGTGCTTCGCGACGCGATGACAGTCGACTCGCTTGACCCCTGTGGCATCTATTTCGGGACATCCGGCGGACAAGTGTATGGTTCGGCGAATGCCGGCGACAGCTGGACACCGATCGTCCGAGATCTTCCACCTGTATTATCTGTAGAGGTCCAGACACTGTTATGACGGCTGCTGAAAATGGCATCCATTCCACCCGCCCATCCCTGGCGCGCCAAGACGCACCTCTTCCCGAGCTTCGTTCTCAGTCGCGACCATCGCTGCGACGTACCCCACTGGGAGAAGAGCCGTCTCGGCAGGCTCGGGGTTGGGCGGGTGAGATATCTACGCCTCACTTAGCTCGCTCCCTGCGGCCTCGCTGGACGGCCATTTTGAGCAGCCTTACGCTCAAAGCGATTTTCAACAAATCAGGAAACTGAAATAAAATGATTCGAGTTGTACTCCCGGCACATTTGCGGACATTGGCGCGGGTCGATGGCGAGGTGAGGTTGGACGTCAAGGGGGAGGTCACGCAACATTCAGTGCTCGACGCCCTCGAAGCCCGCTATCCGATGTTGCAGGGGACGATCCGCGATTACGGCACACTCAAGCGCCGAGCATTCGTGAGATTCTTCGCCTGTGAGCAGGATCTATCCCATGAATCACCGGATGCCCTGCTACCCGAAGCGGTTGCGACGGGGGCCGAACCTTTTCTTATCGTGGGAGCCATGGCAGGTGGGTAGTCGTGGCGGCTCGGCATCTCGGGCACGAAGTAGCGCTGCTCATACAATCGTTCGACATGTCGATTTGGCGGCCCTTGTTCGACAAATAAGTAGAGCCTGGGTTCAGAAGTTCGAGACCGGCTAGAACCCCAGCTCTGAAACTGAAACCAGAAAGGAGACTCGACAATGCGATTCATGATTCTAGTCAAAGCCGACAAAAACTCGGAAACGGGCGTGCTTCCAGACGAGAAGCTCCTGACCGAAATGGGGAAGTTCAACGAGGAACTGGTAAAAGCCGGCGTGATGCTCGCGGGCGAAGGACTCCAGCCAAGCTCGAAAGGCGCGCGCGTCAAGTTCTCTGGAAGGAAGCGGAGCGTGATTGATGGGCCCTTCGTGGAGACGAAAGAGCTGATCGCCGGCTTCTGGCTGTGGCAGGTGAAATCGAAAGAAGAGGCGATCGAATGGGTCAAACGCTGCCCCAATCCCATGAAGGGAGAATCCGAGATCGAGATCCGCCAGGTGTTCGAGGCGGAGGACTTCGGCGCCGAGTTCACGCCAGAGCTCAGAGAGCAAGAGGAGCGCCTGCGCGCGCAGATGGGCAAGAAGAAGTAGGTACAGCGGCGGATAAAATGGGGGACATTCTACTGCGGCACGCATTCCGACGCTCCCGGCGGGAGGTGCGATCGAGGTGCGCCCCTTTGAATCGACTCACGAGAACGAATTCTCGGCAAGTGGATGAGTAGTGGTTGCGGAGCCTGTCTTGATCTTGGCATGATCATACGAACATCGTTGTGTTGACGTTATCATCAATTGATCACAATCACATAAAGGAGGTCTTCATGCGTTTCATACCCGTTACATCGATAGGGCTCTGTCTTGTTCTGGCCGCCTCGGTCGTGATGGCCAAGGACAAGAAGCCCGAGAAGCAGATGGATCCCCAGGCGATGATGGAGATGTACCAGAAACTGGCGACTCCCGGCGAGCCGCACAAGCAGCTAACCAGCCTGGCCGGCAGCTGGACCACCAAGACCAAGG
>SPAX01000189.1 GCA_005239475.1 Nitrospira sp.
CGTACGGATGTTGATGACACCTCCTATGGCCTCGCTCCCGTATTGAACAGACCCCGCGCCTTTCACGACCTCGATCGATTCGATCTCGGGAGATGCCAAGAGGTCCTCTGTAAACGTGCCGCCTTCTGTCGATCCGATCAGTTCCTGTCCGTTGACCAACACAAGCGTGTGAATGCTTTCGAGGCCTTGAATTTGAAACTGTTGGAAGCGCCCCCCGGTTCGACGAACTTCTATTGCAGGCACATCCTCCAACACTTGCCGAACGTTTGTCGCCCCCGCCTGCTGCAGCATCTTGTCGGTGACGCGTTCGATTTCTACCGGGGAATCCTTTTACGCGTGAGGGGTCCAGGTACCGGTGATGACGATGTCGTCGACTCGGAGGCTGTTTTTAGATGATGACGGCGATGCAGACGATTTTGGTTGTGCGGAGTCCTCCTCTGGAATTGCCATAGCCGGCATCGGTGTTTCTTCTGCGGCATGTGCCTGAAAGGCCCACCCGGTTTGTACGAGTGCGATAGCCAGCACGGCGAGGAATGTTTGATTGAAAGCGAATCGGTTCTTCTCAATTCTGTTCATATGGGCATCCTTTGTCTCGGTCTATTGAAATTGTGGAATGTGCACCAAACGCGCTGACAAGCAGAGCGGTCATCGTGCCCTTTTGTCATCCAAGAGTCGTTTGCATAATGCGGCTCCCTTGCGACGACTGAGCGAGATCGCCCACGCTCGTAGCCGCATCTTGGTTAAGTGCGCTCTGTATTTCTGAGTCCACCGCATAATTCTTGGCTCTTCATCGCTCGTCTCGCTCCACCCCCGTAACTCCAACGACCCGCTAGGGAGGTGAAGCCGCTCTCTCATCGGAGGGTCCGTGGCCTAGGGATGCACATGCGCAGATTGTTCGCTCCTTGACGGGATCAGCTCAGCCGTCATGCGTGTCATGCCGTCCTCCAGCCAACGGGTCAGAATGGGATCGACCAGTCCTTTCTCGTTGATCTCGTAGGTCAATCCGTGGAGCATCTTCTTGTAGGGGCCTGAGCCGTACAACCGGTTGGCGATCACCAGGACGCGTCCATGCTTGCTGGCTTCTTCAATGGTGGCACGCACGCCGGCGACCGCCTTCTCACGCTCTTTGGGCCAGTCTTCGCGGACCGTCAGCGCCTTGATCGTTTTTAATTTGGCACAGTGGGGGTCCTGCCGGAGGCGGTCGATGTTCTGGTTCATGACGGCCAGCCATTTGTCGTTGCCTTTGTCCGTGGCCTCACCATGCGCGAGCAGAAGCACGCTTTCGTTCGCGGGGTCCTTGCTGAGTTCGGCAATCCGCTTGTGGAGAACCTGTGCGATATCTGGGTTCTGCTCGTACCCTCCGAAAGTCGAAAACAGCGCAGCGGTGCGAATCTGTAGTGGTGCCGTCGCTGAATGTTCATGACCTGCGCCGTGACTATCGGACGGGGCGTGCTCGCTCAGGCCAAGGATATAGTCCGTGAGCGGCTTCATCTGATGATCCAATGCATACATTCTGACGAAGACGATGCGTCTGATTCCCCGCTGCTCCAATCGTGATACGGCATCTTGAATGATGAGCGGGTCGCCCATGCCGTAGGCCATCTCGATGGGATATTTCGCCATGAGGGGTAGGATCGTCGTCTCCACGGCATCGTTCCACGGTTGGGTCGATCCGTGCGGCATGATCACGACACCGATCTGGCTCGCCGTCAGAGGTGCTTCACGATTGGCAGTTTTCTTCAGCCAGAGCAGAACGTTTGGATGAGGGAGCAGCTCTTCCGGCTTGTAGGCGACGTGCGTCTGCTTGAATTGACCATCCAGCCAGTTGGTCAGCGACATGGCATGGTCGAACTTGGGCCCGATGAACGCAGGCACCAGCAAGGTGCGGCCTTGCTGGGCCATCTGAGCCAACAGGTGTGCTTTGATCTCCGCGTTCCTCTCCTCTGCATTTTCTGCTTCGCGATCGTAGTAGACCACCGCCTCGACTTCCCGAAAATGCTTATACCGAGTGACATATCCGACGAGCTTTTCGGTGTCACGTCTGATCGCCGTCTCACTAGAGCTGTCGAGCGCGCCGGTTGCGACAACGATCAACCGTTCCGATTCTGGGTGTTCGCTCAAGGCCTCCACACGATCGAGCACGATCTGGCCGATGAGATAATCGTGCGCCATGGCGTGGACCCAACGAACAGGAAGCCCGTCGGTGTAGGCGGGTAGCAGCGGCATGACTCGTTTGAGCAGCGGATCGGCTTCAGAGAGAAACAGGGGAATCGCAACGATCTCGGTAATGCCGGCTTGCTTCAGTTCCTGGGCCGCACGAGTGAGGTATGCGGCATATTCGCTTTCCACACCGGTGTAGTCTCGCCCGACCAACGCGAGCGATGCCGTATAGGATTTTTTAAACTCGTCCACAAGAGATCGAACCTCCTGATTACCGAGAAAGCCGCGGTCGGGAGCGACGACGAGGAAACCGATCTTCGATGGGGCGGCGGCGCTGGCTGGCATCCAGCTCGCGCCGAGTATCACCACTGCAGCTATGACCGATATCGCTTGCTTGTACATGGAGTTCCTTCCTTTCTTCATCATTCGAGTCTGTAGTGAACCGGGATCAACACTTCGATGTGTGATTGACCAAGGTCGTGTTGTAGGCGAATGGGACAGGCTCGCTGCATGAGCTTCAGCGCGTCTTCGTCTAAAGAAGCGTATCCCGAGCTTTCAGTCACGACAGCATCGAGCAAGCTGCCGTCGTTCTTGATCGTAGCCCGGACGACGACGATTCCTTCCCATCCCTGCATGCGAGCCAGGCGAGGATAGGCTTGCAAGCTCATGATTCGACGTTTCAGTAAGTCCTTCAGCCATCCATAGTCCGGCCTTGATGGAATGGTCCGCGCAATGGCGGGATGGTTCATCACGAGAGTTCGTTGCGGAGTGGCGGCAGGGGAACCTGAATCCATTTGTGACGGAGGAGATGAAGCGTCGGTGGTCTGAGAAGCAGTTTGTGACGTGGTGACGGAAGATTGTTCCGTCGGTTGCGATGAGACAGAATGCTCATCGGGGGATGAAGAGAGCGAACTCGCTGAATTTGATGAGGGGCTGCCGGCAGTCTCCGCTGCATTCTGGGAGATCCCGGATGCAGGAGGCGGTGGATACGCCATGTCACCTTGGAGACTCTTGGTAATTGTCTCCGCGATAGGGATAGGACTTGTTGCAACTTGTGGGGTTGCGGTCATGAACGGGCGCTCAACCGCTCGGGAGGTGTTCATGGTGGCGGGTCTACGAGATTCGATCACAGGGGGTAGGGTGTCAACATGTCGCTCGCTCGAGGTAGGACTTGCGACAGGAGTGGAATCGCTCGTCGTGGCCGACGGGCTCATTTCTCGCTGTTCCACGGCGGCAGGGGTGACGGGGTTCACTGCCGGCTGAACGATCGAAGTTTCGGTAGGAGGCTGTTGCTCGATTACGTGCATGGACGAGGTGCTGGTCGCGCGAGAACGGGATGGCGCTGTCGGTGAGGAGTGTTCGGTGACGGTGGTTGCTTCGTGAGACGTAGCTGCGTCAGCCACGCTCTTGGGGTCGGTTAAAAGGAACTCCATGCGGTACACAGCAGGCTGTAATCGGGGAAGATCGTGAAGGAAGGCGACTGCGCTTGCCAGCACGATTGCGTGAATGCAGAAAGACACGCCCCAGGCTGACAACAGATGGCGCGGTTGATAGGTGGGCGAGGTCACCATGATGAGATACGCGTTCCAGTTGGCGATCTGTGGTATGAGCCGCACGCTCTTGACTGATACTAATTCTCAATATCATATATACCGGCTGTGCTTGTCGTGACCATGTTTGGCCGCCAGATTCGTATGCTCACTTTCCATATACGCTGTAAAGAAAAGAGCGGGCAGTTGGGGTGGGAGAGAATAAGCGCTACCGACCTGGGGTGTGCAACGCGGCAGTCACAGGAAGACGGGCGGCCCGAATCGCCGGGGGGATCCCACCAACCATGCTGATGCTCAGCGCGAACGCCATCGTAATCAGAGCGGATGCAGGGGTCAGTGTCAGGCGAAACGCGAGTTCCGAGAACGTGCTGAAATTCATCGTCGAGAGCGTGACAAACTGCAGTGCTGTGCCTCCCCCGATTGCCAGCAGGCCGGCCAAGGCTCCGAGCATGAGAGCCTCGAAAAGAAACACCGTGAGAATTTGGCGCGGGCGAAACCCCAGCGCTCTGAGCATGCCGATTTCTCTGGTACGGGAGGCGACGGTGCCATACATCGTCATCGTGCCTCCCAGAATGGCTCCGAACGCGAAGATGAGGGTGAAGGTGAAACCGAGGAGACGAATGAAGGTGGCCATCGTGACAGATTTTTCCCGATAGTAGTCGCGTTCGCGCTTCACTTGGAGTAGGAGACGTGTGTCCGATCCGATGGCGTCCTCGATACGCTGAAAGTCGGAGGGGTCGGGTAGGCGAAGCGTCAATGAAGAGTAGGAGTCCCGTCC
>SPAX01000019.1 GCA_005239475.1 Nitrospira sp.
AAAGCAAACGGACTATCTTGTTCGTCTCGTTTAGCGGAGAGGAACAGGGACTCGTCGGATCCCGGCTCTATCTCGAACGGCCGGTCGCGCCGGTCAGCTCGACCAAAGCTATGATCAACATCGACCATGCAAGCATTGGAAACGGACGGCTTACAGTCGGCGTGACAGGATTGGAAAAGAAAGTCGTATTGGACGCGGGACAGGCAGCAGGGCTAGCCGACAAGCTCGACGTGTATGGTTTTTTCCCCGGCGGCGATCACGTGCCGTTCAAAGAAGCGGGAATCCCAACTATCACCATTGTCAGCGGCGGCGTCCACCCACACTTTCATCAGCCCACCGATTCCGCCAACACGATCAATCCGGAGATTCTGCAAACCGTGGCCAGGTATGTCCTCGCCCTAGCCTGGCAACTGGCGAATACTCAATAGAACGGACGCGAGACTAGGGGCGAGAGACCATGGGCAAGATGGAACGGGTGTGATCTATTAAAGGTTGCCCCCTGGCCTCTCGCCTCAGGCCCCGTGCCTGGATTTAAGGGATGTCGTCGAGAATAGTGGATTGGATCGATGGCAACGGCGCGGTTTGGCGGGGAGGACCGGGGAGGACGAGCGGTGAACCGATCTGGTTGGCACCTTGGATAAGACCGATCGAGAGTTGCGGACCGAGTGTGGTCACAGCCCCGCTCCAAGCCTGACCGGTTGTCGGATTCCGAAAGCTAAAGGATTGAAAATTGTTCCCGGGGTTGTACAGAAACCCCTGCGTACCCTGATTGTCGAGATAGAGACTCCCTATGCCGGGCAGCTTGAACAGTGGAGCAACCCCTCCATCGAATGAACGAACACTGGAGATCGATTGGCCCCAAGCCTGCGAGTGCAGCGACGGGAGCGCGAACAGGAGCAGGGCCAGCATAGACAGTGCCAGGGGAAGCACCGAGACCTGAAGTTTAGTTTGTTTGACCCGATGGCTCTGAAATCTCATCGCAGTTAGTCCATGACAGGTTCGAAAAAATTCATTATAGTATAAAGAAATATTACTTGTCGATCAAAGGGGGCGTTATGGAGCATGGTGTCGCAGCCAATGGATGGTGGCGCACATTTAGCTATGCCTTCGGCGTTGGGCTGATCCTCTCACCTGGGCTCAGTTGGGGGCTGGAGATCGGCAAGACACCGCCAACGGAACGACGGGAAAACATCTCCCTCGCCGATGCGGCGCTTCAAGCGCTGAAGCATAACCTGGACATCAACATCAGCCGTCAGACGAAGGAGAGCCGACAGGCCGACATCATCATCGAACAGGCCAAGTTCGACCCGACCCTGAGCGTGAACGGCCAATACAACCGGATCGTGAATCCACTCAATCGGCCTGTGTTCGGCGCAACCAGCGGCAACTTGACCGGAATTACCACCTTTGATCAACGCAGCCAATCCGTCACGTTGGATGCCACGACAAATCTACTCACCGGCGGCAACGTCGATCTGAACTATAGCCCCTCGCGTACAAGTGTGAACCAGAATCTGGCCACGGGGTTTCTGTTCAACCCTTCCTATACAGGTGGTCTCGCGCTCACCCTCACGCAGCCCCTCCTCCGCAACGCCGGCATCGACGTCACCAAGACCTTCATCCGCGTCGCGCAGAATAATGCCACCGTGGAAGAACATGTCTTTCGCGATCGTGTCCTCACCGTGCTGGCAACGGTGGAGCAAACCTATTGGGAAGTCGTCTTCGCCAATGAGAATCTGAAAGTGGCGGAGGCCGCACTAAAAGCAGCACAGGAACTCTTGGCTAGCAACCGTGCGAAGGCAAAGGCCGGTATCATGTCGATCGTCGATGTTTTGCAAGCCGAAGCGGCCGTCGCGTCGCGGGTCGAGCAGGTACTGGTCGCAGATAAAACGATTCGAGACCAGGAGGATCAGCTGCGCAGATTGCTCAATCCTGCGGAAGAGGACCTGCGTGAAGACGTGCGCTTGACCCCGCTCGACCAACCGGTGGTGACCCTCGAACCCATCAGCCTGCAGGAAGCCATCGACACCGCCATCGAGCAGCGACCGGAAATCGTCCAAGCGAAGAAGAACATGGAGTCGAGCGACCTCAATACACAATTTTCCAAGAATCAACTCCTCCCGACTCTATCGTTTCAAGGCACCATGGGACTTGCGGGACTGGGGACAGACTACGGTGACTCCGTGAACCGGAACCTCAGCGGCGATTACTATAATTATGGCGCGGGCCTCGTCTTAAGCTACCCACTCGGCAACCGCTCAGCCTGGAGCACCTATAGCAAGCGGCAGTTGGAGGCAAAGAATGCCGAAGCGTCCCTCGTGAGTGTGCGGCAGCAGATCATCGTGGGAGTCCGCGAAGCGGTCCGGCGCGTTCAGACGGATTTCAAGCGGATCGAAACTACCAGATCGGCCAGAATCATGGCTGAGAAACAACTGCAGGCGGAGCAAGAGCGCCTGAAGGTNGGGCTCAGCACCACACGCTTTGTGCTCGACTTCCAGCGCGATCTCGCGACGGCCCAAGGAAACGAATTGCGCGCGACGGTCGATTACAACAAAGCGCTCTCCAACTTTGCGCGCCACAAAGCCACCACACTCGACCGCTATAATCTCCAACTGAACTAGCCCGCATTATTCATGAAGCTTCTGCTACAAGCGTGGATACGCGGCTGTGCCGGGCAGTCTCGCCGTTCAGCCCTTCGACATACTGCACGAGTATGCCTCAGGGCTTTACGCCTCCGAGTGCCCGTCTCGCTTCGCGTCTGCACGCTTTCGCGACGAACCTTCATGAATAATGAGGGCTGACTTCCATGACGGCGCCTGAGCCCGGTCTGCGCGCAACACCGACTCAGGCCAAAGAACGGGGAGCAGCCCTCGCACTGCTCCCCGCCGCCGCGACGCTCAGCTTCTACGCCCTTCCCGCCTCGCTCCAAGAACAGACGTTGGTTCAGTTCGTGCCCCAAATCCTCGCCTACCTCGCCTTAGGCCTTTGGGCTATGTACAACCGCGATATCGTCTCTCGGCTTGGACTGGAGAAAGGGAACATACGGGATGGCCTACGCTGGGGGCTCCTGACAGGGCTGCTTCTCGGCTGCCTGAATACCTTCGTGATTCTCTCGACCTATCCACATCTTGGGTATGACATCAGTTTCCTCAAGACCACGCCACATGGCCGACTCCCCCTCTTGGTCATGGCCCCCTGGTTCATCTGTGGCATCGCCCTCTTTGTAGAACTAAATTTTCGTGGATTTCTCCTCGGACGGCTGGCCGCACTTGAATCGGGGCTATGGAGATGCGGTTTGGCCCAACGCCTCTCGCCTCTCGCCCTCATCACCTGCGCACTGATATTTGCTTTCGACCCCTTCATGGTGAATACTTTCCAGCACCTTCACTGGATCGCGCTATGGGACGGTCTCATCTGGGGAATCATCTGGCTATGCACACGTAACCTCTACATCACGATTGTCGCGCATGCGGTCGAAGTCATCATGATGTACAGCGCGGTGAGAACGGCGATTGGATAACAATTGTTTCATTTTTCCATTGACGATTGGTTTATTGAAATAGCTCAATGATCCAATGACCCAATGGTTCAATTTCAATGAATCCCTCCTTCTCCAGTTACCTCGTCAACGATGTCTTCGGTGACCCCGGAGTCTATGTGGAGGTCCGCTGGTCGAAGCAGGCGCTGCTGTTCGACCTGGGCCACAATGACAGGCTGGGGCCGACGAGGCTTCTGCGTGCCAACGACATATTCATTTCCCACACGCACGTGGACCACTTCATCGGTTTCGATGCAGTGCTGCGAGTGGCCTTGGGGCGAGGCAAGACCGTCCGACTATTCGGCCCTCCCGGACTCATCAAGAATGTGCAGGGAAAATTGCAGGGCTACACATGGAATCTGGTCGATGGCTATCCACTGACCCTTGACGTCCGGGAATTTCACCCCCAGGAAATCCGGCAGGCACTGTTCCGCGCAACCGACGGGTTCCTCCAGGTTGAACAACCGGTTCGCCCTCTCGTGCCGGAACCAGCCACAGGCCTATTCACAGTCCTCAACGATCCCGTGTTCACCGTGAGCGCGGTCTCCTTGAACCATCGCGTTCCCTCGTTCGCCTATTCCCTGGAGGAACAGTTCCACATCAATGTGAACAAGCAGAAGCTCCACGAGGCGAATCTGCCGGTCGGTTCTTGGCTCAAAGACGTGAAACAGTACATCTGGCAGGGTCAACCGGATGAGTTCCGCTTCATGGCCACACTCTATGACGAGCACTACCGCGAGGAGCGAGAGCTTGTCTTGGGCGAAATCAAAGAACGATTCTGTACCATCTCACGTGGGCAAAAGATCGCCTATGTCGTCGATGCTCGGTTCGATGAAGAGAATGAAGCGAAAATTATTTCCCTCGCTCGTGGCGCAGACGTGCTCTACTGCGAATCGCCCTACCTGGACGTTGATGCCGAGAAAGCCCGCGACCGCTACCATCTGACCGCGAAGCAAGCAGGACTCATGGCACGCGAGGCCCACGTGCGCGACCTCGTTGTGTTTCATTTCTCGCCACGGTATACAGGTCAGGGCGAGGCGCTGGAGCGGGAAGCGATGGAAGCGTTTCAAAAAACCTGAGGAGGGCACAGCGTGAATGACTTCATGAAGTGGGCAGTGTATTTTCTGTTGGGCGGCACCATCGTCAGTGTCTCCACCTACCTCGGATCTCAAGGCAAATCGTTCCTTGCCGCCTTTGCCAGCACCTTTCCCGCCATTACCGGCGCCACGTTTGTGCTGATCTATCTGAACGGGGGCAACGATACGATTGTCAGCTACGCAAAAAACTTGCTGTGGTTCGTCCCGCCCTGGATGGTCTACGTCGTTTCCATGATAGCAGGCGTCCCCCGCTTTGGGTTCTGGCCAGCCATGATCGGCTCACTCGTGCTGTATCTGGGCTGCGTGGGGCTGGTGAAGCTGGCGCTGAGATAGTTCTAACGTCTGACTGGTTCTGAATACCATGCCCTGTGACTGGGGATGCGGGCTAGGCCGCTCCGCTGAAATGGAGGCGATTAATTTCGCCTAGGGCCGACACCATGTGATCGAGGACTGCAGTGACAGAGCGGCTTGCTGCTTGGGACGGGCCATCGGCCCCGGCCCAAATGTTGGGCGGGTTCTCGATCTCCCGCACGTTCTGACAGAACCGAACGATGGTCTGTTTCCAGTGTACAGGACCTATTCCTTCATCGAGGAAATCGACTCGGTCCTGCGAGAATGGCTGCTCAAACTGCGCAGCCCGTAGCTGCCACATCTGCTCCATCGCCTGCTGCCGCTCGGAACTGAACTCCAGCCCGCTGGCCCGTTCGTTGAGCGCCGCGAACAGTCCCCCGACGATGTGGTCGACCTCCGATTCGGGGAACACGCCGACACACGCTTGCATGAGCAGATATTTGTGAAAAAGGAACACCTCGGCGCTGATGCGGGCTTCATTCGCGGAAGGATCGTAGGCTCGGGCCAGCTCGCGCATCACGTCGCCCGACGCTCCTTCAAGACAGGAACCCAGCAAGCGGGCCAACTGGCGACCGAGCCCAAGATACTCGGCCTGAGGCAGACGCTGCATGATCCTACTGCGGCTCCACGACAACCGCCGTGCCGCTGGCGCTGACCATCAACATGCTGCTGCTGGCGCCGATCGTTTCATAGTCGATATCGATGCCGACAATGGCATTGGCGCCCAGATGTCGGGCCTGCTCGCGCATTTCGTCAAGCGCAATGTCTTTGGCCTTGCGCAGTTCGGCTTCATACGCCGCCGATCGGCCGCCCACGATATCCCGAATCGACGCGAAGAAATCCCGAAAGATGTTCGCGCCGAGGATGGCATTTCCCGAGACCAATCCCAAATACTTGACCGCTTTCTTTCCGTCGATACTCGGTGTTGTCGATAGAATCATGCACCCCTCCCGCTGAACGCCCCCATCCTCTCACCATTGGAAGGAATCGCCAAGCCTTTCGCCGAATCCCTTTCGCTGAATCCCCTGATCCCGAGGAAGCTGAACGACACACACCCTGCCGTGGAGAGGATCGGACGCAGGAGTAGATATTCATGAATGGTCCGCGCTACGATCATGCATTTGTCTCGCTTGGAGCATGCGCCGTGGAACCCACCCCTCTACCTCAGAACCAGTCTGCAGACCTCATCGTCGAAGGCGCACGCCAAAACAATCTCAAAAACATCTCGCTGCGCATCCCCCACAATCAGGTCACGGCTATCACGGGGGTATCAGGATCGGGAAAATCCTCTCTCGCGTTCGACACACTGTTCGCCGAAGGCCAATGGCGCTATGTGGAATCGCTCTCCACCTATGCCCGCATGTTTCTCGATAAGGTCAATCGGCCCGACGTCGACCGGCTGATCAACGTCCGCCCCGCCATTGCGATCGAGCAGAAGAACCCCATCCGCACCGCCCGCTCAACGGTCGGGACCACGACCGAGATTGCCGACCTCCTGCGACTCCTGTTCGCCAAAGTGGGCCATCCGGTCTGCCCTGATTGCGCCATTGATGCACGCAGNTTTCATCCTGGCAGCGTCGCCGACGACCTATTGAACCACTGCACCGACNCACGAGCGATGATCCTCTTTCCTGTCAAGGCACCGGTTCCGAAACAGGACCAGNNCTTTCTCCANTCGCTNTTGCTGCGCGGGTTCACCAGAGTGCAGTGCGGCGAGGAGATCCTCGATCTCCATGNGATCCACGCCCTTCCCAAGACCAGGCCAGACCGACTTTATGTGATCCTCGATCGGCTGGTGATCCGGGAAGACAACCGATCCCGCNTCGTCGAAGCGATCGAAACCGCGTTTCGCGANGGCGAGGGCCTGTGCCGCGTGGAGGTCATCGACCAGGGCCCCAGAACCTACAGCACGGATTTTCGCTGCCAACAATGNGGGCGAAGGTTCGACCCGATTCGTCCGGTCCTCTTTTCCTTCAACCATCCACTTGGCGCCTGTCCCGNNTGCAAGGGGTTCGGCAATATTCTGCGTTACGATCCCGACCTCGTCATTCCCGACCATAGCAAGTCGCTGGCCCAAGGCGCGATTGAACCCTGGAGCAAACCCAGCGGCGATTGGTGGCAAAAGCAAATGTTCCTCTCGATGAAGCGGCGTGGGGTCAACCTCACGATCCCCTACAAGGATCTGCCACAGAATATCCAGCAGATGCTCTGGCAGGGAGAGGGCAAGATGGAGGGAGTGCGACAATTTTTCGAATATCTGGAAGGAAAACGCTACAAGTTGCATGTGCGCGTGATGCTCAGCCGCTATCGGACGCCGGTCCCCTGCCCAACCTGTGAGGGGTCTCGTCTCCGACCGGACGCGCGCTACGTGAAGATCGCAGGCCGAGACATTCATGAGCTTTCTGCGCTCACCATTGAAGCGGCTGCCGCTTGGATCACATCCCTCACCCTCTCTCCCTATGAAGAACAGGTCGCCCGCGACATTCTCAGACAATTGACGGCCAAGTTTGGCTTTCTCCTTCGCGTGGGCCTCAGCTATCTCACGCTCTCCCGTCAGACCCGCACGCTCTCGGGAGGAGAGGCCCAGCGCGCAGCCTTGGCCAATCAACTCGGCGCACGCCTGGTCGGCACGCTCTACGTCCTCGACGAACCGACCATCGGTCTCCACCCGCGTGACACCGCAACGCTCGCCGGCATCCTGCGAGAGCTGGCAGTCCAGGGCAACACGGTGGTCGTTGTCGAACACGACCGCCAGATGATGCTGGCGGCCGACTACCTTGTCGAGCTGGGACCTTTGTCCGGGGAGAAGGGCGGCGAAGTGATCTGCGCAGCGCCACAACAGGAATTCATTGCAGACCGGCGATCAATCACGGCGCGCTACCTGCGTGGCGAAGACGAGATTGCGATCCCACGATCTCGACGCAGAGGAAACGGAAATTTTCTTGTTATAGCAGGCGCTTGTGAGAATAACCTCAAGGATCTCTTCGTCAGAATTCCGCTCGGCATGTTGGTCTGCATCACCGGCGTCTCAGGCTCGGGCAAGAGCACGTTGGTTGAGGACACACTCTACCGTGCCGTTGCCCGTGCCTTTCGTGTCGAGTCACTGCCAATGGGTAAGTTTCGCGCGATTAAGGGGATCGAACATCTGACCGGCATCAGGCTCATCGATCAGGAACCGATCGGCCGAACGCCACGCTCGAATCCGATCACCTACCTAAAAGCATTTGATGAAGTTCGCTCCCTCTTCGCGTCTGAGCGCGATGCGCTCAGACGCGGCCTCGCACCAGGCCATTTCTCCTTCAATACCACCGGGGGCCGGTGCGACCGATGCGAAGGAAGCGGCGTCGAGAAACTCGAGATGTATTTCTTTGAAGATATCTATGCCACCTGCGAAGCCTGTGACGGAAAGCGATTCAAGCCTGAGGTCCTCGCCATTCGCTATCGGGGGAAAACGATTCATGATGTGTTGCAGATGACGGCTGAAGAAGCGCTGGGATTTTTTAGCGGCTCTCCCAAGCTCACGGAAAAACTCCGCCTCCTCTCGTCCATCGGACTCGGCTATCTCCGGCTCGGCCAACCTGCGACAACACTCTCAGGCGGCGAGGCCCAGCGGTTGAAAATCGCCGCGGAACTCAAAGACTCGTCCGCGAAGAATGTGCTCTACGTCATGGATGAACCGACCACCGGACTGCACGTCGAAGACATCAAAAAGCTCCTGGCGATGCTGCAGAAGCTGGTAAACAGCGGCAATACCGTGGTGGTGGTGGAACACAACCTCGACGTCATCAAATCAGCGGATTGGATTATCGATTTAGGACCAGAAGGCGGTTCGGTGGGCGGACACATCGTGGCAGAAGGACGACCGGAACAGGTGGCGAAGGTAGATGAGTCTCATACGGGGCGATTTCTCGCCCCCCTCCTTGCTGGTGAACAGACTATACGCCAGCGGCTATAGACCCGGCCGCTTTTCTGCCGTCAGAGATATCTCTATAGGCTGTCCGGCTCGACGCACATCTAACTGGAGGGTCTGCCCCGCCTCAACTTGACAGAGTCGTTTTGCTTCCCGCTCTGAAGACACGCTAGATAATACCATGCCGTTACAGGCGACGACCCTATCACCTACCTTGAGGCCCGCTTTCTCGGCAGGCAGGCCGCTCCGAAGTTCTCGCACGAGGTAGTAGCGAGCGCCCACTGATTCCTGTAGCTCCCAATTGACGCCGATGTGTCCGGANCCGAGTAACCCTGCTTGNGACCCGAATCGAGCGAGGATGCGATGGGCGATGACGCGGGCCAAACCNTCGGGATCATCNGCCGTGGCGTCAGAACCGTGCCCTTCTCCGTTGAATANCACCACGCCNCTCTCGACGTCGATCATCCGCAACACCAGCGACACNCGGCTNATCTGGTCTCCCTCGGCTCGCTCCCATTGTTGTACTTCGCCCACCACAATGGCCTGCGCACCNACAAGTTTTCCNACTCTCAACACGTCGGCGTCATCCGCGTATTGCAGCNGAACGATCTGTTCCTTGAACACTTCGTCGAGNTCGGCTCGCTCGACCATGTTGATGCCCAAGTCTAANAGTAATGTCGTCACAATCCCGGCGACACGCGAACCGGATCCTTGGGCGGCTACCGCNTCGACGAACGGCATCACGGCCATCGTGCGATATTGCTTGATCGTATCTCGACTAATCGGGCCGACACCGGTCACAACCGGCTCAGGANGTCCGAGCATCCCGCCGGATCCTAGGGCGNCTGTACCNGACGAGGCACAGGCGCGGCGCCGTTGCAGAATGGCAGAGGGCGTACCCCAAGCACAGAGTTCGTCATCCACCAGCACGACGTGGTACGGATATTCTCGTTGATGCTCCGCGGCAATGTTGGTGAAGGGATAGAAAATGCAGCCGCCGATCCAGACCGAGATCGGGCAGAGGGCCAACTCATAAAGCCACTGTTTGCGGGCCGTGAGGGAGTATTCCCAGACCAGCAGCCGGCCATCGTCGCGCAACACACGATCCGGACGACCGATCTGGTCGATCACCTCGGCCTTCGTCATCGGCACGGCCAGCCGGTCCAATTTGGATTCCGACTTCACCACCGTATACAGCACGCCGCATCCGGAGCAGGCACCGACGAGGAGGGCCAGCCCCATCCAACAGCCAACCCGTTTGATCACCATACCAGTGCCACTCCAGGGAGCCCAATCGCACGAAGAGGCAAGGTAACACCTGAGCGAGAAGGCTGCAATGGAACGGAGCGAGGAATCGCAAGAGACTATTCGGTTATTGAAAAACTGGCGGGCACTCGCTGAACCCTAACTGCAAACAACTCCCGGATAGCGGAGACTCCCGCAGGACGCTCAAAAAGGCCAGACTTCTCACCCTCCCAACCCTGGCGACTATTTCACCCGCCCGCCCTGAGTCTGCCAAGACAGTCTCTTCGCCCATGGACGCGCCTTATCCCAAGCAAGGCCGCAGCGAAACTCTCACTAAGGGGTGGATGGGATGATCCCAACTGCGCGCAACGTTCTCACCCGCCCACCCACTGGCACGCTGAGACGTGCTATTTGCCCGGGCGAGGGCCTTCGACTCCTTATACCTCTCTTAAAGGGAGTGGCCGAGGCTGCCCTTTACTGCGCGCATCGAACGAGCACCGTTTCACCGTGCGCGTTCTGCGAGCAAGAAGGGCACCTGGCCGCTCCCTCCTCATTCTTCTGAGGCCGCGTGTTGCGCGAGCAAGGGGACCGTCCCAGCCACCCCGCCCACTTTTTCAGCATCCTGCTAATTCAAGGAGGGATCGAACGGCATGTCCGCATAGTGACGATAGTCGTCACCCAGGGCGCTCACGATGTCAGGCCAGATACGTGCGGGATCTTTGTCGAAAACAGCATTGGGATCTGCAGGAATGGTAAACCAGGAGCCGGTCTGCATTTCAGACTCCAGCTGCCCTGGGCCCCAGCCGGAATATCCGATATAGGCGCGAAAGGCCTCGCGCCCCTCACTGGTAGTCAAAATACGATCGATGAGGTCTGTATCCCCGCCGAGACAGATTCCGTCGAAGACATGATGGGAATTCTCAGGAAGTTGATCCAATCGATACAACATCATGACCTGATTCGTTTGCACCGGTCCTCCGGAGAAGAGGACGTGCCCTTGGCCTTCCAGGATCGGTACTTGAGGTAATGCCTCCGAAACCGACATCGCCGTTGGGCGATTGACGACAACACCCAGCGCGCCTTCGTCTCCGTGTTCGCAGAGCAACACGACAGTCTGCCGAAAATTCGGATCGCGCAAGGAAGGCGCCGCGATGAGGAAGATGCCTTTCCCGAGTGGAGCTTTCATAATTGTTATCCTACCGCGCTGACCTGTGTCGCGCAAGCGAGATTGGCGGAACGGACGACAGTTCGAGGTCCGAAGTTCGAGGTTTTTGGAACTGCGAACCCTAAACGTCGAACATCTAGTCGCGCCTTTCTCGCCTATCTCGCGCTTCACGCGCCACAGCCTCCAGTGGACTGTTTCTGCGTCCGGCTAACGATAGAGGGATTCGCGACGATCGCGGAGCAAATCGTTGTAAGGCGTGAGGGCCTTGTTCCGCGCGTCGGCAGGATCGATCTCGACAATATAGAGTTCTTCTTGGTCACGCGGCGCGCGATGCAGAATCGCCCCGCGAGGAGCGACGACTTCACTGTTCCCGATAAACGTCAGCTGATCTTTGCCGCCTCGCGCTTCGCTCCCTGTGCGGTTACATGTAATCGCAAAAACACGATTTTCCAGGCACCGAACCGGCATGGAGTCTGGACAATTGGGCAACACAAGGTTCGAGGGATGGCAGATGATCTCTGCCCCTTTGAGCGCCAACGTGCGAGCAGCCTCCGGATAATACCAATCGAAACAGATCATCACGCCGACCTTAGCCAACCCGATATCCCACACCTGAAATCCTGTGTCGCCTGGCGTAAAGAACAGTGTTTCCTCGAAGAACAGATGTGTCTTGCGATAACACCCGATAAACCCGGACGGACCGACAACCACGGAGGAGTTATAGCAGGCAACCCCGGCCCGTTCCGGAAGACCCGCGACAATCACCATCCCCCGCCGCTTCGCAAGGTCGATCAGCCGTTGTGTGGTCGGTCCATTCGGCACCAACTCCGATAGCGCGATCGCTTCTTGCTGTGACACGAACTGATAACCGGAAGCAAACAACTCGGGCAAGACAATCAGATCAGCGTCAGCCCGGTCGAGTGTTGCCACAACCTTATCAAGATTGTGCGACACCTCACCGAACCGTGGAGTGAACTGAAAAAAACCGACACGCATGATCGTCATGTCCCCAGAACAAAACGGGCAGGGTCGCCCCTGCCCGTTCAAAAGATCTCTGACTGAATGGCTTACTTCACTTCTGACAAATGGGTGACCGCGCCTTCGGCATGTTGTGTGGCCACATCGGCGTGACCGGCCTTGCCATGCTCGATGGCTTCCTTGAGATGTTTGACCCCTTCATCCAGATGCGGACTCTTCACACCGGCCGCCCCCGCATGCTTGAGTGCTTCCTCAGCATGATGCACCAGGACATCAGCATGCCCCTGTTTGCCATGCTCCACGGCTTCCTTGGCATGCTCCACGGCTTCACCCACATGCTTGTCAGCAGCAAGGGCAAGCCCGTTGAAGAGCGGAAAACCAACAAGCGCGGCAACCGCCGCAACAACCAGTGCTCCGCGATAGATTCTCATTTTCATGGATTCCTCCTCAGTGGTTAAGGTTCATTCGACAGGTGAACGGTATCAGCAATATCCTCGACCCCCTTCACCTTACACAGCCATTTTTTCACTGTCAAGAAGGCCTGGCCTGTGGATCGGCGTTCAGGATGTACTGCAATCCCTTGGCATCTTTTTCCACCGGACAGGCAAAATCACGACTCCACTCCCACCAGGACCCTGGATAGTTGCGGACCTTCCGATACCCGGCGAGTTTGAGGACAAAATACAGCCAGGCTGAACGGACGCCGCCGGTGCAATAGCAGATGACCGCTTGATCAGGCATGAGACCTTTCTCGGCGAGACTCTCTGAGATCGTCTGCAGATCTTTCACCGTGGCGTTCGCTTGAAGAAATCCAGTCCAAGCCAGATGGATCGCGGAGGGAATGTGACCGGGTCGCGGTATCCCAGACACCTCTTTCCCAAGATACTCTTCGAGACTGCGCGCATCGACGATCACGGTGCCCGGATGCGGCTGTTTCACGAGCTGCTTCAGTTCGTCTTTGCCGGCGATCACGGCAACCACCGGCTTGACGGTGAAGGTTCCCGGCCTGGGCGTCACGTACCCATGCTCGAACGGCCGTTTTTCCTGCACCCACTTGACCCACCCGCCATCGAGAATACGCAGGTGCGTGTGCCCGAGATATTCCAGCATCCAGAACATGCGGCCTTCGTCTCCCCAGTTGTCGAACGGATTGGAATAGATGACCACATCGCTGTCCTGACTGATCCCCAAGGCGCGGATCTTCTGCTCCATGCGTTCACGATCGGGATCGAGCAATCCCTTCGGCACGGCACGGGGGTCGCTGTACTCATGCCACGTCGAATGCACTGCCCCTGGAATATGGCCGCCGAATTCGTAGGCCGCCCGCCCACGTACGTCGAGAATCACCAGGCCCGGCTGTCCCAAACTCTGCTGGAGAGTCTCGGTATCAATCAGCAACGCGTGTGTCATATCGTTCCTTTTGTCATGAACCTTCAGCTATCGGCCTTGATCTCAGCTTTACAACTTCCTCCGTCCTGCGGACGGCTGACCGCTGAGAGCTGATTGCCCTCGTTCAATACCTCGGCTAACGCACCGGATAGTGGAAACTCCCGCTCGTAAATCACGAATCGATAGGGATCGTTTCCCGTCAGCCTATAGGTAGTCTGTAACATCTCATGTTGCTTATCGGTCATGATGTGGTACTGCACGCGGGTCTTGACTTTCAATCCCTCTGCCTGAACCGGGAGTTGGTACGCAAACTGGTATTCCCGGCTGGCGAGGGGCACCAGGCGATTATCGTACAACTCGACGATGGCCGGCTGCCACATGATCCAGCGGCCCATCGTCGATGTTTGCTGCTCCAGCACCCGCCCCTGCTGATCTTCCACGGAAAATTCCACCGTGAAGTATCGATCGGGATCGCCAGTCGGAATCTTATGGCCGGCACCTGCATTGATCAACGTAAGCGTAAATCCGACGCGATCGCCCGGCTTGGGCGACGCGGTATCGGCCTTTACCTGTATTGCCACCGCCCGCTTCACCATATCGGGGTCGTGCCCGCCGCGCCAGAGGTGCCGGCGTCCACGCCGGATCGGACTATTCACCGCGATCGGCCGATCGATTTCAGGCATGTGGCAGCTCTGGCAAATGAAGCCCCGCTCCTGCATGAAGAACTTGCCTTCGTATTCCGCGTAAGTTCCGCACGGCCCCACATTATAAAACTGGGCCGGCCCGGATACGACATTGTGACAGCGGTTACAGACCTGCGCCGTCCTGAAATTCGGATCGAACTTGGTCGGGTGCGGCGCGACGGAATCTTCGAACGGTCCATAGATAACTCCGTCCCGCACATGGCAGGCCGCGCAGGTCACCGATTCTGTCTGGTACTCGGGATCGTACTGGGGATTGGGCTCTTGAATCGCCTTCTCCACCCGCCCTCGCGGAATCTCTTTGACCAATGTCGGCTGCTGGTTTTCCAGCGGGGTGTGACAGTTCAAGCACACCCAAATATTCTTGTCCTTTTTCCAATAGGCCTGAAAGAACGGATCCTCATAGGCATGGGCATGGATACTTGTCTTCCATTCGTCGTAGATCTCACGATGGCATTCCCCGCAAGATTCGGCCTTCAAACTCGTTAGACCTTCCGGGATTTTCTGAAACGGAATCGCATGAGCGTAATCCGACCGCAACCCGAAAATCACGACCGGTTTGATCTCGGTGTAATAGAGATAGAGAAGGCTGGCAATGATCGCGACAGTGAGGCTGGCTATCGTGAGTTTTCGCATACTCTTCACTTGCCTGTATCCTTGGCTGACAAGCGATCGGTCGCCGCTGGCGTGCTCCCTGTCAGCTTGTCAACCTGTTAGCACTTCACCAGTAAATCATGCGGCTA
>SPAX01000190.1 GCA_005239475.1 Nitrospira sp.
GCCTCTGTCTCGGGCTGCTCGAAGAAGCGGCGATCGACGGCATCCCCGCCATCGTGATTGACCCGAAAGGGGACCTGGCGAACTTGATGCTGACATTCCCGCAGCTCCGCGGGGAAGATTTTGCGCCCTGGATCAATGAAGACGACGCGCGCAAGAAAGGCCTCTCGCCGGCAGACTTTGCGACCCAACAGGCGGAGCTGTGGAAAAAAGGCTTGAGCGAGTGGGGCCAAAGCGGTGAGCGCATTCAGAAACTCAAAGATGCGGCCGAGTTCGTCGTCTACACGCCGGGCAGCAATGCGGGGGTGCCCGTGTCCATCTTGAAGTCGTTTGCCGCGCCTTCTCAGGAAATCCTGGACGATGCAGAGCTGCTGCGTGAGCGGGTGAGCACCACGACGACCAGTTTGCTCGGGTTGATCGGAATGGAGGCCGATCCGATCAAGAGTCGCGAGCACATCCTGCTCTCGATGGTCATGGACCAAGCCTGGCGGAAGGGGCAGGATCTCGATCTGGCTTCGCTTATCCAGCAGATCCAAACCCCGCCTTTGTCGAAAGTCGGGGTGCTCGACCTCGACTCGTTCTATCCCGCGAAAGATCGGTTTGCGCTGGCAATGCAGCTCAACAATCTACTGGCGGAACCGGGGTTTGGCTCTGGATGTCGGGCAACTGCTATATAGCCAGGCAGGCAAGCCTCGGATCGCCATTTTTTCCATCGCGCATCTGAGCGATGCGGAACGGATGTTCTTCGTGACCTTACTTTTGAGCCAGATCCTTGGCTGGATACGGGGGCAATCGGGGACGACCAGCCTGCGCGCCATTCTCTACATGGATGAGATCTTGGGCTACTTCCCCCCGGTGGCGAATCCTCCATCAAAAGCGCCCATGTTGACCCTCCTCAAGCAGGCGCGGGCCTATGGGCTTGGGGTCGTCCTGGCCACGCAGAACCCCGTCGATCTGGACTATAAAGGGCTGGCCAACACCGGCACCTGGTTCATCGGCCGACTTCAGACGGAGCGTGACAAAGCGCGGGTTCTTGAAGGCCTCGAAGGCGCTGCCGCCAGTTCGGGCAAGAAGTTCGATAAGCAACAGATGGAGCAGCTTCTCGCAGGACTTGCGAGCCGAGTCTTTCTCTTGAACAATGTGCACGAAGACGCGCCGGAAGTCTTTCAGACGAGATGGACGCTGTCCTACCTTCGAGGGCCACTGACGCGGACGCAGATCAAGACACTCATGGATCCCGTGAAGCTCTCGAGGTATGGGGGTAAAGGGATCGAGGGGTATCAGCAGCCGAAGGACGCGCTATCCCGCTACCCCACTACCCCGCTATCCCTGAACCAACGTCCGATGCTCCCCCCCGATGTGCCGCAGCATTTTATCCCTATTCGAGAAAGCCAACCGAGCGGCAGCGCGTTGATCTACCAGCCGATGTTGCTCGGTGCATCGCAGGTGCGGGTATCAGACAGCAAGGCCGGCGTCGATGTGGTGCAAGATGTGACCGTGCTTGCGCCGATCTCGGATGGTGCGGTGGCAGTGGACTGGGATCATGCCATGGAAGCGGGCTTGGCCCTCGCTGATCTGGAGTCATCGCCATCAGACGGTGCGCAGTTCGGGTCTGTTCCTAGCGCGGCGAGCAAGGCCAAGAGTTATGAGGTCTGGAGCAAGGATTTTTCCGGGTGGCTATTCCGTACCAAGAAAGTCGATTTATTGAAGAGTCCTAGTACGAAAGAGAACTCGAAACCCGGTGAGTCCGAGCGAGATTTCCGCGTCAGACTGCAACAATCCGGCCGTGAAGCGCGGGACAAACAATCGGACAGCCTGCGTCAAAAGTACGCACCGAAGATTGCCGCCTTGCAAGATCGGATCAGGCGTGCAGGGCAAATGGTCGAACGGCAGCAAGCGGAGTCTCGGTCGAGTCAAATGCAGGCGGCCATTTCTGTCGGCGCCTCGATCCTGGGCGCATTCCTTGGGCGAAAGACGATCAGCGCGACGAACATCGGTCGGGCGACAACGGCGATTCGCGGAGCTGGACGTGCGATCAAAGAATCAAAAGACGTCGGTCAGGCCGAGGACAATGTGACGGCGTTGCAACAGCAGTTGGCCGATCTCGAAGCGCAGTTCAAGGAGGAGACCGATGACCTCGCCGCTGCGACCGATCCCCTCAACGAAAAGTTTGAGACGATTTCGCTGAAGCCCACCAAAGCGAACATCGCAGTGAAACTGGTTGCCCTCGCCTGGACGCCTCATTGGCGGGATGAGAAAGGCGTGTTAATGGCGGCCTGGTTGTAGGCGGGAGGGAACTGTTCCGGTTCTGTCTTGAGCGGTTGGTCATTCCTTCGACGTTACCACTGGGCGTCTGATCTCAACTCGTAGTTCATTCGAAGAAGGCCCTTCTCCAATCGATCGCGCATAAATCCATATTGCGCAAAGAAGCCAAGTTGCGCCGCCTTCTGCTGCATATAGCCCATCATGCTGGGATCGTCAGGGCCGGGATTCACGACGAGGTATAGCACGGCTGGAGATGCCGATCAGTGAGGCGGCGAGCTTAATCTTGATGGTGTCGGGGTCGATGTGGGTCAGTCATTCAGGCTGATCAGGCTATTCAACCAAATGATGGTCGAGGGCATAGCGGATCAGTTCGGCGGTGGTCGTGAGTTGTAGCTTGTCCAGGAGACGGGCTCGATAGGTACTGACGGTTTTGATGCTGAGGGTGAGGGACTGTGCGATGTACTTGACGGACTGGCCCTGGGCTAACAATACAAGGACTTCGAATTCTCGCTTAGACAATGTGTGATGGTCGGGACTGGTGGCGTTCTTGTTCAGGCTCCCGGCCATGCGCTCTCCGAGTGAGGCGGTGACATACATGCGGCCGGTCAGGACTTGCTTGACCGCCCTGGCCAGCTCTTCCGGTGCAGTCTGTTTGGTGAGATAGGCCATCGCCCCGGCACGGAAGGCACGAACCGCATATTGCTCCTCGGGGTGCAGGCTCAGGACCATCAGAGGGAGTCGGGGCGCTGTGCTGTGTAATTCGCACAGCAGTTCCAACCCGTTTTGATCAGGAAGGCTGATGTCCACGATGGCCAGATCCCAAGGCTCCTCCTGCACCGCAGCAATCCCCTTCTGAGCGGTATCGGCTTCACCGACCTCGACGTGAGGGAAAGACTCCTCAAGGATCTGTTTCACGCC
>SPAX01000191.1 GCA_005239475.1 Nitrospira sp.
GCATTCTTCGTGCTCTTTGGGTTGGATGTGAAGCATGGGGGAATCGGGCTTGGGAGTATGCTGTTGCTGCTATTGTATATCCTCGGCATGCGCGTGGTGTTCAGGCAAGAGAGCATGAAACGGCGTAAAAGGGAGCAGGAGCTTGTCGTAGAAGGACAGATGGCCGTGGAGCCGACACAACCGAGCAAACGCGAAGGGCTGCGACGTGCTTCCATCGGATTTGCCGCGGCGACGCTGGGGTTGCTCGTGGCGGCGCCGTTCCTGGCCGGCTCAGCGAACGCGATCGCCGAGCAATCGGGGATTTCTACGACGTTCATCGGCACCTCGCTCGTGGGCATCACCACGTCGCTCCCGGAGCTGGTGACCGCGATCGCTGCCGTTCGGCTTGGCGCCTTCGACCTTGCCGTAGGGAACTTGTTCGGGAGCAACGCATTCAACATGGCTGCGTTCTTCTTTGTCGATGTGGCATTTCGCGGTGGACCCCTCTTCAATGCCATATCCGACGCTCATGCGATGACGGCGTTGTGGAGCATTCTTCTCATGAGCATCGGCTTAATGGGAATCATTTATCGCGTCGAAAAACGATACTTATTGATCGAGCCGGATAGTTTTCTGATCATTCTCGGCTACTGCATCGGGCTCTGGTTGTTGTTTCAATGAGCAAGCTGCCTGCCATGCCTCAGTTGCTAGAGAACCAGACGACCAAGATCTGGCAGTTCACGCCGGACAAGCTCACAGCCCTCCTTGGCACCGATTCTGAGCGTGGACTCGCCGGCCAGGAAGTTGAGCGCCGCCGCACTGAATTCGGCCCCAACGAACTGCCCGAAGCTCCCCCACCGTCACTGGTGAAGTTGTTCCTTTCCCAGTTCACGAGCGTCATTGTCTGGGTGTTGATCGGGGCGGCGATTGTCTCGGGTTTATTGGAAGACTGGCTCGATGCGGCAGCTATTCTGGCCATCGTGCTCCTCAACGGCCTGCTCGGGTTCGTGCAAGAGTTTCGGGCCGAGCGGTCCTTGGCGGCGCTCCGAAAGATGTCGGTGACGATGGCCCGAGTGTTCCGTGACGGGGTCCTCCGGTCCATCCCCGCACGCGAATTGGTGCCTGGCGATGTGACCATTCTGGAGGCGGGCGACCGTATCCCAGCGGATGCTCGACTCATCTATGCCGCGAATTTTCAGGCGCAAGAAGCGTCGCTGACCGGTGAATCGACGCCGGTTCAGAAGCAGGCCGGTGCCCTCGAAGGAGCCGACGTGCCCTTGGCCGACCGGACCAACATGGCATTCATGGGCACCATCGCGGTCTCAGGCAAGGCCCGCGCGCTGGTCGTTGCAACGGCGCTCCGAACGGAGCTGGGCCGGATCGCCGCAATGATTCAGAAGGAGTCGGAGGCTGAACGGACGGAAACCCCGCTGCAACGCAGGCTGGAACAATTCGGCTATACCCTATTGTGGCTGGCGCTGGCTGTTGTCGCCGTCGTGTTTGTCTTGGGCTATCTGCGCGGCGAGCCGTTGGTGACCATGTTCATGACCTCGGTGAGTCTGGCTGTGGCGGCCGTGCCGGAAGGCCTCCCCACCGTGGTGACCATTACACTGGCGCTGGGGGTCACCCGCATGGTGAAGCGGCATGCGCTAATCCGAAAACTGCCCGCCGTTGAGACGCTCGGATCGGCCACGGTCATCTGCACAGACAAAACGGGCACGTTGACGAAGAACGAGATGACGGTCACGAAATTGTTCATCGGCTCCGCGGCATTCGACGTCACGGGAGAGGGGTACGCACCAGTCGGTGAAATCCGTGAGACGTCAAAGGTCAGAGAAAGCGGTTCTGAGTTAAAAGTTCTGAGTTCTGAGTTATGCGGAAGTAATCCTCGCCTTGAAAACCCAGAACTCAGAACTCAGAACTTAGAACTGAACCAACTCCCAGCCCTGCGCGAACTGCTGACGGCCGCCGTGCTTTGCAACGGTGCGACATTACGAGAGGAGAATGGAACGTGGCAGATGATCGGCGATCCGACGGAAGGCGCGTTGCTTGTGGCGGCGGCGAAGGCGGCTCTCACGATCGAGAAACTCGATTCGGCCTATCACTTTCTCGGGGAGGTGCCGTTCGATCCGGAGCGCAAGATGATGACGATCGTGCGGCGGACGCCGGATGGGCCGGTCGCGTATGTCAAAGGCGCGCCGGATGTCTTATTGCGGCACTGCACGCATCGGCTGGCGGCGGACGGCACGGTCGAAGCTCTGACGGAATCCATTCGCGCCGCCATCCTTGAAGCGAATGCGGCATTCGCACATCAGGCGTTGCGCGTGCTGGGAATGGCCCATCGGCGATTGGAACGCGAGCCTGACGCCTATCGTGCGGATGAGTTGGAAAACCGGCTGGTGTTTCTTGGGCTCGCAGCCATGAAGGACCCGTTGCGGCCGGAAGCAAAGGCAGCCGTTCAGGCATGCCGCGACGCCGGCATACGCACGGTGATGATCACGGGGGACCATAAGGACACCGCGGCGGCGATTGGGGGAGAGCTCTACGGGACGGACAGCCACGTGGAGGCCTTGTCCGGGATGGAACTCGATCGCCTGTCCGACGATGAACTGGTCCGGACTGTGGAGCAGGTGACGGTCTACGCCCGCGTCTCGGCGGAGCACAAACTGCGTATCATCCAGGCCTGGAAACGCCGAGGCGCGATCGTGGCGATGACGGGAGACGGCGTGAACGACGCGCCTGCGATCAAGGCAGCGGATATCGGCATCGCGATGGGGCTGAGCGGTACCGATGTGACCAAGGAAGCCGCCGACATGGTGGTCACGGACGACAACTTTGCCTCGATTGCAGCGGCGGTGGAAGAAGGCCGGGGGGTTTTCGACAACATCCGGAAGACCGTCCATTTCCTCCTGTCGTGTAACCTGAGTGAAGTGCTGGTCATGCTGTTTGCGACGCTGCTGGGTCTGCCCCTGCCGCTCCTGCCGATTCAGATTCTCTGGATGAATCTCGTCACGGACGGCATCCCGGCCTTGGCGCTGGCGGTCGATCCCAAGGCGCCCGATCTGATGAAGCGTCCGCCTCGCCGGCCGGAGGCTCGGCTGCTGGACGGCGGACGATTACTGGCTATCGGCGGAGAGGGGTTGATGCTGGGGTTGATCGCGTTAGGAGCGTTCAGCTACAGCCTCTATGGCCTGCATCAAGAGCTCGATCAGGCCAGGACGGTGGCCTTCACGGTGATGGTGGTGGCGCAACTGGTGCATGTCTTCAACTGCCGGAGCGAACGGCTGTCGCTCTTCCAGCTGGGCGTCGGGACGAATCGCGCGCTGGTGTGGGCCTTCCTCCTCTCGCTTGTTGTGCAGGTGGCGGTGCTTACGATTCCAGTAGTTGCGCCGATCTTCAAGGTCGCCTCGTTGCCGATCGAAGACTGGGTGTTGATGGGAGCCATGGGCCTTCTTCCCTTCGTGATGATGGAATCGATCAAGCTGGTGAGGCGACGATGAATATACTGGCGATCAATAGCGGAAGCTCCTCCCTGAAGTTCAAGGTCGTCGAGTTCGACGACTCTGCAGACGCGGCAGACAGTCGGAAACCGAGCATCCGCTATGAGGGATCTGTCAATGAGATCGGGCCTTCCGCCGAGATGATGCTCCGTCGCGATGGGAAGCCGGTTACGCAGGTCACACGCGGGGTCGCCACTCATGCCGAAGCGGTCCGGTGCATGCTGGACATGTTGGAGGACTCGAATCGGCAGGAGGGACAGACCTTTCATATCGAGGCGGTCGGGCACCGCGTGGTGCACGGCGGAGCGCAGTATCGAACGCCGGTCAAAATCGACGACGAAGTCTTTGCCGCGATTGATCGCCTGGTTGAATGGGCTCCGCTTCACAATCCCGGGTGCGTAGCCGGGATCAAGGGTGCGCGCGCCATGCTGGGATCTGACACCCCGATGGTCGCCGTCTTCGATACGGGGTTTCACCGCTTGATCCCGGCCCAGGCGGCCACCTATGCGATTGATCTCGATCTGGCCCGCAAGCACGGTATCTACCGCTACGGATTTCATGGCATCGCGCACGCGTCGTTAGCCGGCATTTGTGCCGCAGCGGCCAACCGTCCGCTGACCAGCCTACGCCTCATTACCCTGCAACTCGGCAACGGGTGCTCCGCAACAGCGATCGATCAGGGCCGCTCAGTAGATACGTCCATGGGATTTACGCCTCTCGAAGGTCTGGTGATGGGAACCCGATCGGGCGATGTGGACCCCGCGGTGATCGGGCATCTTGTTCGGAGAGAAGGTCTGTCGGTCGACGAGGTTGAGCGTCTCTTGAATGAACGCTCGGGTCTCCTGGGCCTGTCGGGCCTGTCGGGTGACATGCGCGAACTCCTGAACGCAGCCGAGAGCAAGCCGGATTCACGCGCCGCGCTGGCGTTGAACGTGTTTTGTTATCGCATCCGTAAGTACATCGGCGCGTACTTGGCCGTGCTGGGGGGAGCAGATGCGATCGTCTTTGGCGGCGGCATCGGCGAGCGGTCTGCGGTCATCCGTGCGCGAATCTGCGACGGCATGGACTGGTGCGGGCTACGACTCGATCCCCTGCGCAATGAAGCGGCCGTGAATCTTGCTCCCGGTGACGCGATGAAGATCAGCGAAGAAGACGCACCGCTGGCCTGCTATGTGGCGGGCGTCGATGAAGAGGTCGAAATTGCTCGCGCCACGCTCGACTGTGTACTGAACAGGCCGGTATAGCTCGTACGGTGCAGGCACAACATTGGCCTGCTGCAGAGATTCTTTAGCAGGCTGCGGAAAAACTATCTCGGCAAAGCAGAACTTCGATGGCCTGCATGTCTGGGGCAAGAGGAGCATACCCACGCAGGATGCTCAAAAAGCCCGCCCAGCAAGGCCGCAGCGAGTGAAGGGCCGAGGCGTACCCTCTGGGGTACGTTGAGGGTCTGAACGATGCGAGAACGCTGCTGGCGGACTTTTTCAGCATCCTGCTAGAACGGAGAGACAACCATGAAGTCTGTAAGAGCCAAAAAGGAATTGGCGCTGATTGATGCCTATTGGCGTGCAGCCAATTACCTGTCCGTCGGACAAATTTATCTCTACGACAATCCCTTGCTGAAGAAGCCCCTGACGCGCGCGCACATTAAGCCGCGCCTGCTCGGCCATTGGGGGACGACGCCGGGGTTGAACTTCATCTATGTCCACCTGAACCGTGTCATCAAGGAGCGAGACCTCAACATGATCTATATCGCCGGGCCAGGCCATGGAGGGCCAGGGCTTGTGGCAAACGCCTACCTCGAAGGCACTTACAGCGAAGTCTATGCCAATGTCTCACAGGATGAACGGGGCATGAAACGGCTGTTCAAACAATTTTCCTTCCCCGGCGGCATTCCCAGTCACGTGGCGCCGGAAACCCCTGGCTCGATCCACGAAGGCGGCGAGTTGGGATATTCACTCTCGCATGCGTACGGGGCCGTATTCGACAACCCGGACCTGATTGCTGCCTGTGTCGTAGGCGATGGTGAAGCGGAAACCGGCCCGCTCGCGACGAGTTGGCATTCCAATAAATTTCTCAACCCGGTCACCGACGGCGTCGTACTGCCCATTCTCCATCTGAACGGCTACAAGATCGCGAATCCCACTGTCCTGGCCCGTATCAGTCACGGCGAACTGGACCATCTCTTCCGCGGCTACGGCTACATCCCCTATTTCGTCGAAGGCCGCGATCCTCGAAAGATGCATCGGCTCATGGCCTCTGCGCTCGATGCCGTTATCCGGGATATTCAGCGTATCAAAGCCGCCGCACGTCGTGGCGGTGCCAAGGAGCGGCCGCTCTGGCCCATGATTGTGCTCCGGACACCCAAAGGCTGGACCGGTCCGAAGCAGGTCGATGGCAAGCGGACCGAAGATTACTGGCGTTCTCATCAGGTCCCCATGGGCGACATGGACAAACCGGCGCATATCAAAATTCTCGAACAGTGGATGAAGAGCTACAAGCCCGAGGAGCTCTTTACCAAGACAGGAGGATTCAAGCCTGCACTGGCCGAACTGGCGCCCACGGGAGCGCGCCGCATGAGTGCGAATCCCCACGCGAACGGCGGCCTGCTTCTCAGGGACCTGCGTCTGCCGGATTTCCGCGACTATGCCGTCAAGGTCACGAAACCAGGTGCCCTTGATGTCGAGTCCACCCGCGTCATGGGAACATTCCTGCGGGACACGATGAAGCTGAACATGGAGAGCCGGAACTTCCGCCTCTTTAGCCCGGACGAGAACAATTCAAACCGCTGGCAGGATGTGTTGGAGGTGACCGACCGCGCCTGGATGGCGGATCGGTATCCCTACGACGACCACCTCGCGCCGGACGGCCGGGTCATGGAGATGCTCAGCGAGCACCAGTGCCAGGGTTGGCTGGAAGGGTATCTCTTGACCGGACGTCACGGCTTCTTCTCCTGCTACGAGGCGTTCATTCACATCATTGACTCGATGTTCAACCAACATGCCAAGTGGCTGAAGGTCTGTGGCCACATCCCCTGGCGGAGACCGATAGCCTCGCTGAATTATCTTTTATCCTCCCACGTCTGGCGGCAGGATCACAACGGGTTCAGCCACCAGGACCCGGGATTCATCGACCATGTGGTGAATAAGAAGGCCGAGGTGATCCGGGTCTATCTGCCGCCCGACGCCAATACGCTCTTGTCCGTCACCGACCACTGTCTGCGCAGCCGTAATCACGTCAACGTCATCGTCGCGGGCAAACAACCGGCGCCGCAGTGGCTCAACATGGACGAGGCGATTACGCATTGCGCGGCCGGCATCGGCATCTGGAAATGGGCGAGCAACGATAAAGACAGTGAACCGGATGTCGTGATGGCCTGTTGCGGCGACGTACCCACGCTGGAAACGCTGGCGGCCGTGTCGTTGCTGCGCGCCTATCTGCCCGATGTCAAGGTGCGCGTGGTCAACGTCGTGGATCTCATGAAGCTGCAACCTCCTCGTGAGCATCCGAACGGACTGTCCGACAAGGATTTCGATGCCCTGTTCACGACGGACAAGCCGATCATCTTCGCCTTCCACGGTTACCCCTGGCTGATCCATCGTCTGACCTACCGGCGGACCAACCACAAGAACCTGCACGTGCGCGGGTACAAGGAAGAAGGTACGACCTCGACCCCGTTCGATATGGTGGTGATGAACGATCTCGACCGCTTTCATCTGGTCGCTGACGTCATCGACCGGATCCCTCTGCACGGCTCCCGCGCGGACTA
>SPAX01000192.1 GCA_005239475.1 Nitrospira sp.
GGCCGGAGTGGTGGGCCTCGAGGTAGCGCTCGGCTTCGAGCGCGGCCATGCAGCCCGTGCCCGCGGCGGTCACGGCCTGGCGGTAGGTGAAGTCGGCGACGTCGCCGGCCGCGAAGACGCCGGGCACGGAGGTCTGCGTGCTCCCCGGCGTGACCTTGACGTATTCGTTCGGGTGCAGGTCGATCTTCCCCTTGAAGATGGCCGTATTGGGCTGGTGCCCGATGGCGACGAAGAGCCCGTCAACGGGCGTCTCCCACTGGACGCCCGTCTTGAGGTTCTTGAGCCGCACCGCCGTCACCTTGCCCTTGGCGGGGTCCAGGACGTCCTCGACCGCCGTGTCCCAGACGAACTCGATCTTGGGGTTCTTCAGCGCACGCTCCTGCATGATCTTGGAGGCGCGGAGCGAATCGCGGCGATGGACCACCTGCACCTGGCGGCCGAGGCGCGAGAGGTAGAGCGCCTCCTCCATGGCGGAGTCGCCGCCGCCGACGACCATGATGTTCTGGTCCTTGAAGAAGAAGCCGTCGCAGGTGGCGCAGGTGCTGACGCCGCGCCCCATGAGCTTGGACTCGTTGGGCAGGCCGATGAGCTTGGCCGAGGCCCCTCGGCGGCGGGAGCCGAGCAGCCAGCACTCCCCTACGTGACCATGTAGCCATGACAGGGGCCGTGGGCCCAAGCAGGCGTGGACGTTTGCCCTGCAACTGCCCGGTGACCAAGTGGAGAGCTCCCGCTCCCTGCGTCGAGGCTGCGGTTGTCGAGGCTCCGGTTTGACCTTCCCGACGCACTCTGGCAGGATCGGCGCGAGATGGGAGGGGCATTTATCCGTGCTGTACCAAGGCGAGAGCCTGGGGCTCGGCAGGCCATGACTGAGAACAGGCGCTATGTTAGCTACGCTCAGCAGCGCGCCGTCGAGTTCTACACGCGACAACTCGGGTTCGAAGTCCGCCGCCGTCTGCCCATGGGCCCCAAAGCGCCGTGGATCGAGGTGGCGCCCTTCGCGATCTTCGCGGACCTGGATGGCAACGAATTCGGCCCCACCTCGCAGGAGCTCGCCTGACGAGGCGCGCGCTCGCCCTGCTGCCTCTGAGCCTCGGCCTTTCGCTTGGCTCGCCCGCTCACGGGGCAGATCGTCTCGAGGAGACGGTGTGTGGCTGGTTCCTGGAGAGGGTGTCCGGGACGCTCTGGAGCTACCTCGCTGGGCGGCCGAATCCCGACGCCTGGCACCGCGTGCCCGGCGCGAAGCCGGTCACCTACAAGACGCGCGACGGCCGCACGCTGCATGGGTACACGATCTCGCCGGACCAGCCGCCGCTCACGCCGGGCCAACCGACCGGCTTCGTGCTCTTCGCCCAGGGCAACGCGATGCTCGCTGATCAGCTGCTCGACGCGCTCAGCCTCTTCGCCCGCCAGGGGATTCACGTGTTCGTGTACGACTATCGCGGGTACGGACGCTCGGAGGGCAAGCCCCGCTTGAAGGCGATCGTCAGCGACTACGAGGAGATCTTCCAGAGCCTGAGCGCGACGCACACGGGCCGGAAGCTCCTCTACGGCATCTCCTTCGGCGGTCTCGTCGTGCTCAACGTGATCGGCCGGGGAGCCGCCTTCGATGGGGCGGTGATCGATTCCACACCGAGCCGGGTGTCGACGATGGGATGCCCGGAAGACTACGATCCCGTCCGCAATGTGCCCGAGAATGCCGCGAACATCCTGATCATCAGCGGGAGGCAGGACTCGGTGGTCAGGCCGGCGGAACAGAGCGAGCTGCTGGGGTCTGCCCGGGCGCGCCGCGCCCGCGTCGTGATCGAGGACGAGTTCGGCCATCCCTTTATGGATCGCGAGCCGTCCATCCACACGCGCCGACTGGAGCTCGTGAAGAGCTTCCTGCTCGGGCCGGGTCGCTGAACGGGGCGATGCTCGACCACGAGGCGATGCTGCGGGTCGGGATCTGTGCCAAGGCGAGAGCCTGGGCCTCGGCAGGCCATGACCGAGAACAGGCGTTCTTAGCTAGGCTCCGCGGCGGCGGATCCGAACGGCGAGCAGCACCTCGTCCTGCGCCATGCGTTGCGGGAGCTCGCGCGCATCTTTTCCGAGGCGGGGCTCACACCAGAAGCACCCGGAGACATGCGCCGCGCGCACGGCGTGCTCGACGACAGGCTCGTGCAATGGAGCCCGACGCGTTCGCCCGCGGCGGGTACTCGTATCTGGCGGTCCCCGACAGAGGAGGTACGATCGGTGCGCGCGCCGCGCGTCGACAGCTCATGGATCCGGACCCGACGCTCCAGGTTTTCTGGGCGGGCGAAGGGACGGCGCCAGCGTACGATGGCGACTACCAACCGAGCTCGGTGCACGGGGCGTACATCAGCGGTGTCGGGGTGGCCCGCCGCGTGTGGGAGTACCTCACCCGCTTGCAGTGAGCAGTCGCGCGGAGAGACGATATGGACAAGAAGCTGGAGACCCTCTATCGAGAGCTGGGATGGCGCGGGACACCTCGGGACACGCGGCAGGCGCTTGCCAGTGGCGGCGGCATGGCGGCAAGTCCGGCGAGGCCAGCGGCGGCCGGCGATTCCGAGCCTCTCGCCCCTGAGGGCCTGGGCGAGCTCGAACGGGAGCTCCGCGAAGACCCGGAAGAGCTCCTTCGGTCACTGCGCGAGATGCTCCGCTACCCGATCACCTCGCAGATGGTCGTGGAGGCCCTCGCTGAGCTTCGGGTCGCGTTCGAGGCTCCGGACAGCTATCTGACGGTGCGACAGCTTCAGGCACGGGCTCTCCTCCCGTGGTGCAACCCGCCACGTGAGATCCAGGAGATGTTCCCCGACATCCCCGTCAACCCGTGCGACCGAAAGTTCGAGCCCGTCGCGGACCTCACCGGCTGGATCCTGTTCGGCTTGTCCGCGAAACGCGCGCGCAACCGGGGCGACGTCCGGATCGCAGGATTTCCGAAGCACGATGACCCGGGCAACACGACCGGGTTCGTCTACCGACTGTGTGGCCGTGACGGCGGTCTCGCCGGGGCCGACGACATGGTGCGATTGGCTCTGTTCGGCGATTTCGGCACCGGGCTCTACTACTCCCGCTTCATCGCGCGGCAGATCGCCGGCCTCCACCCGGCGTACGCCATCCACCTCGGTGACGTGTACTACGCCGGCCAGAGCGAAGAGGTCCGGTCACACCTCGCCGATCCGCTCCAGCCGCTGCTCGCGGGCACCCGAGTGTTCGTCTTGAACGCCAACCACGAGATGTATGCGGGCGGAGTCCCGTATTTCACGTACCTCGAGCAGAAGCGGCAAGCGCCGACGACGCAGGAGCAGGAGGGGAGCTATTTCTGCCTGCGCTCCGACCGCTACTCCGTGATCGCCCTCGACGCGGATTACGACTGGAGGAACGAGGGGCGCCTCTTGATGCCAACGCAGGTCCGCTGGCTGGCGGAGCAGCTCCGGGAGGGTCGACGCAACGGGGGCATCAACATCCTGCTCACACAGCATGAGCCCTACCAACTGGGCGCCCTCGAGCCGATGCCGCTACTGCGCGATCTTGCGGCTTGCGCGAAGGACGACCAAGGACGATGGATGATCGACTATTGGTTCTGGGGCGATGAGCATTACTGCGCGCTCTTCGAGCCGACCGCGGCGGCCCCTTTCGTCGGGAGCTGTATCGGTCACGCCGGCCACCCGATCTACTGGGGACACGTCATCCAGTGGGCGGATCAGAACGCTGCCGGGAACCGCTTCGCCAGGACCGAATGGGTGGAGCGGGACGCGCGATTTCCGGACCGCATCTTCGACAACAACCGCGGAAATCCCGGATTCTGCGTGCTCGAGCTAGGACCGACCGGCGTCGGCATCACGTACTACGACTGGCTGGGCCGGGAGCGATACCGGCACCCCCTCAGGCCGTGACGGGGCGCGCGCTAGCCGGGATCGACTTGCGGATGATCGTTTCGCGGACGACGGCCGCCGGGTCGTTGAACTCCCGGGCGAAATAGTAGTCCTGCACCATCTGCGCCTGCTGCTCGAAGCGGTCGTCGAGGAGGGCGCTGTGCCAAGGCAAGGGCCTGAGCCTCGGCAGGCCATGACTAGAACGTGGGTTAGATTGAAAAGTTTTCTGCTCCACCAACGCCAACTCTCTGTCGTCTCGCGCTGCTTCTTGAGGCCGCCTGCCTCATTGAGAGTTTCAAGAACCTCCGGAGCCACCTCCTCCGGTGGCTTGTTCAGTAGCTTAATCAACAGGGCCTGAAGGCGTACCGCTTCTCAAAGTGATAGAGGTCGTGCCTACTCGTCAGCCCCCTCAGAGATAACCGTCCGGCGATCGCCGTGAGGATCCCGAACACCCAAGGCGCCATTGCTATCCTGAGCGACCATCGGGCCCGTGGGGAGCAATGACGGAAAGGGTGGCAGTGACGGCTTTTAGGAATGAGGGTATTGCAAATAGGCCCGCACCCATGAGGCCGACTGCCCACGTCAGAGCTGTGTCATCACGGGCATTCTGCTCGCTCTCAAATTGGCGTGCCGCCTGGAACCAGGCTACGTTCTCCGAGATCATCTTCTCGAGGTCCTCGCGAGTCGGCGGCATGAGGGCACCCTATCCGGCGTCGGTACGGGGGTCAAGTCGACGGAACGTTCCCTGTGGGCTGGCGGCCGGCAGTCGGCACACCCCTACGTGACCAAGCAGCCGGTGCCACGAGCCCCAGCAACCGGGGACGTCTGCCCTGCAGCTGCCCGGCGCCCAAGTGGAGAACTTCCACCACCTACGTCGAGGCTCCGGTTTGACCTTCCCGCCGCCCTCTGGCAGGATCGGCGCGAGATGACAGGGGCATTTATCCGCGCTGTGCCAAGGCAAGAGCCTGAACCTCAGCCCGCCATGATTGAGAACGGGCTTTATGTCATCTACGCTCGAACTCCTTCATGAACTCGGTGTTGCAGAACGCGAGACCTCGAAGGTCCAACCACGGCTCAAACCTGTGGCGGCAGACAATCGAAACTCGACCACCTCATACCCTTCGTGCTCAGGTCCATTTTCCGCTTGTTTCTATATCTGCATGCGCTACTCTGCAAATCTATCGAGATGCCAATGCAGGCCTATTTCAGTCATAGCTATCGCGATGTTCCCATCAACACCTACTTTTCGGAATTGTTCGACGCGGCGAAGATTAGCTTGCGGGCCGATCAGAAATCAGAAGTGTGGTGCATGGCGAAACTCGAGCGATACATGTTCGAGATGGGCGGATTCGTCTCCATCATTCCCAGACGTATCGCTGCGGATGAATCGATTACCTACTCGCCCTACATCGGTCGGGAGCTTATGCTGGCTCGGCGGGCGCGTGCTCCGCGGATCCTGTTCGTCGACGATCAAGTGTTGAACTCGCATCGCTCCGATTTCCCGGCGACAGCAGTTCCGTTCTTCCATGACGCACCCGAGACGGAACGAGCGCGGCATGTGGAGGTGATCGATCAGTTCAGGAAGGATCTCGCAGGCGGCCTCGCGCGGCCGCCTCGCCGATACGTGGAGAAGCGGGCCACCGTGATTGCCGGTAAAGAACCGTTGCTGCGAGACGCCGCCAGTCACGTCGCAGCAATTCTTCGTTCGAAAACTTATATTTCGACGGTGAAGAACGCCGCCGGACTGGATCAGGCGTTCGACGATATCGACGTGTTCGAGTCCCTGTTGGACTCCGAACTGTGCGTCTTCGTTTTGGATAAAGAGCTGTCCCACTCGGACTTGCTTTTGGCGATGGCGCACGCTCATTGCATTCCTTCCGTCCGGCTCCGACACGATCCGGAAGCGACGAGTTCCGATCCAGAGTTATCCGGCGTCGTTCGCTGGAAATCCGCAGAGGAATTGCGGCCCCGTTTCCTGAAGGTGTTCGAGAATTACCTGAGCGCGTTCCAAGAACCATCGAGCAAGGAGGATCTGCAAAGGTTGGCGACGCCTTCAGCTGGCGGAAGTGAATGGGATCCCTCCGACGGGCCCGGCCTTCTCGCACATATACAGCCAGAGGACAGTTATGTCAGCGACCGGGTGGATGGCGTGATGCGCGGACTAGCATCCCTTGAAAAGAGCCGGCTGCACAGCGATCGGGTGTGCCGCAGCCTCTATGACCGGATCAAGAAGGAGCGATTCTATTACACCTATGAACCGGCATCGGCCCAGAAGGCGGCCCAGCGGATCCGCACGCCGACCGAGATCGGCGCGCTCAACTGTGGTACCTGCATCGACTACGTGTGCATGTTCGCTTCCATGCTGGAGGCCGCGCATGAAGAGCCGGTTGTGGTCGTCACCCGAACCGGCGGCCGTGCGCACGCCGTCGCGGGCTATTACGCGCCGGATGCTATAGCATGGGATTCACCCCCGCAGCTGGGTGACCTTCGGGGCGCCATCAACAGCGGTGATGTCGTGCTGTTCGAAACTACGGGTGCAGTCGAGGCGCGGGGTGGAACGGTTGCGGCTGAAACCGAGAGCGAGAGAAAGGAAGGGGGCTCGATGCTGGACTACCAGACAGCGAAAGACGCAGCAAAGCGGCTGATCGGACAGAACGACGTGGAGGTGACCCACTTCATCGATGTGAAACAGGCCCGGCTCAACCGTGCTTGAGAAAGGATAAACACATGGCGAGTCCCGTTAAGCTCTACCACCAGGAAATGCATAACAACCTCGGCTATTTTGCGACATGGCTTCCCGCCAGCATCATTGAGCTCGGCGATATCGGTGTTCTGGACGCCGGAAGATTCCGCAGAGTGGGATCCTTGAAAGAACTCGGCATCCAGCACTCCGGAACCCGCGAGGGTACCGCCGAGAACATGAGCTACTCCGCTTCCGCAAAAAGAGGCGACGGCGCCTCTGTCGGGGCAAGCACCATCGTGCCGGTCGCAAAGGCAGAGATATCGATCCAGTTCACGAGTCAAGGCGGGTTTGTCTTTGACGCAGTCGGAATGAGGAATATCGAGATTGCCGATCGGCTGGCGGTGGCCACCGACATCCTAAAGGCTTACGAGCGAGGGCAGTGGCAAAAGGAATGGCTCGTTGTGGAGGCCATGTATCACGCCGTTTCCGCGACCATCATTGTCTCCGAAGACAGTGCATCGGAGATCGTTCTGAAGGCCAACGCGAACGTTCCATTAGGGACACTCCCGCTGGCCGATCCAAAATTAGGCCTCAGTGTTTCTTCGTCGAACGGAAAGCTGGTTCATCTGGTCGCGGCGGACAATCTCCATCCATTGTATTCGTGCCTTAAAGTGCGCGACCCGCTGTTCGGCGCGCCTTCCGTTGCTCCGGTTCGCGGCCTGGGGAAGGACGAAAGTGTCCGAAAGCTGAGTCGTCCCGCGATCGAGGATTTACTCGAATCCTGACAATGGCTACTGGTTGTCAGCGTCGCGTTTGCCGTCCAAGCAACTAGTGACAAACTCCCGTTGCTTTGGAACGCCGACGTGGGCGGCCAGGATTCCGGCCGCCCGTGGACTTTACGGCGAGGTCATTTGCTGAGCTGTCCCAGTATGGCGCCGCTGGGGAAGGCGGCATTGTGAACATTCACGTAATAGTTTCCAGGGTTCTGCCGGATCGCCTTGATGAGATCCTTGTCGGCTTCTGCGCATCGGACGAGGCCCCGGTTACCGGCGCATTGAGCGGAACCACCACGGGACTGTGCCAAGGCAAGAGCCTGAACCTCGGCCGGCCAGGACTGAGAACGGGCTTTATGTTATCTACGCTCCTCATGTCCGGAGATGAGAGGCGGATCACCCCGCTGCCTGAGCGGGGCCTCTGTCCCGGTCGGCAACGAGCCCCACGTCGGCTGAGAGCGCCTCAGTGCCCGGAGTGGTGGGCCTCCAGGTAGCGCTCGGCTTCGAGCGCGGCCATGCAGCCGGTGCCGGCGGCGGTCACGGCCTGGCGGTAGGTGAAGTCGGCGACGTCGCCCGCCGCGAAGACGCCGGGCACGGAGGTCTGCGTGGTCCCCGGCGTGACCTTGATGTATTCGTTGGGGTGCAGGTCCATCTTCCCCTTGAAGAGGGCCGTATTGGGCTGGTGCCCGATGGCCACGAAGAGCCCGTCAACGGGCGTCTCCCACTGGGCGCCCGTCTGGAGATTCTT
>SPAX01000193.1 GCA_005239475.1 Nitrospira sp.
GAGAACGACGCTGGCGGACTTTTTCAGCATCCTGTTAGTCTGTTGTCACAACGACGGTATATCCCGTATCATCCGTCCCGGCCACCATGTCTAAACCGACGGACCCTGCAACCGATCATACCCTGGCGCTTCGAGAGGAGTTCCGTCATCACCTCGAAACGTTCTACGCCCAGCTTAAGCTGGCGCCGCCCTATGAGAGCGTCGAGAAGGCCCTTCGTTCCCTCACGACCTCGGTCCACGCGTTGCCGCCGTTAGCGCGCGCGCGTCTGGCCACCGACGCTACCGCGCGGTGGGAGCACTTTCGTCAGGCCTTTGAATCATCCGGACTCAGCAAGAAACATCGCGGCATCATTGCGAGTCTCGCCCGCAACCGCTCCAGCTTAAATCTCCCCGCCGAATACGATCAGTTCCTGAGTCTGTATCTCTCCTAGATCTTGTTCATTTGGTTCATTTGGTTGGTCTGGTTTGTTTGGTTGAACGAAACTAACCAGATGAACCAAATCAACCAAACAAACCAAATAGACCAGGCTCGTCTCAGGACGGCAATCTAGCTCCTTCGAGAACTTCCCGGAGTTCTTGATATACCGTCGTAAGCCGGGCGTTCTCAAGCCGATACGCAAACACAACCGTAATGGCTCCGGACACTAAAAAAACAAGTCCCAACCCTACAATCCCGAACGCCAACACCACTCCACCGAGTGCCGCCATTTCTCCCTCGACAAACAACGCGATTAGGGCCCCCACCGTACCCACGACCACCACGGCAAACCAGAGGCCGGTGAGAAGAGCCGAGGACCAGGGAGTGAGCTTTCGGCAGAGCACCGCGAGTGCATCGCCTTCCTGAGACAGGGAGATCAACCCTTTTAACGGCCACAATGTTCGGAAGCCTATGGCGGACAGCCGGTATTTCTGGCGAATCGCAATCTGGTTCAGATCCTGGTAAAACCGGGCGGTTCCATGCGGCAAAGTCAAGATACCGCCGGCATCAAATCGGCTGGCCAGCTGCTTCATGGTCGTATGCGTGAATCGATCGTGCGTGCGGGCAATTCCGCATCCGTATCGACTCGCATCCGGCGTAAGGCGCACGAAGTAGAGCCAGTCTCCGAGAATGAGGCCAAGACACAATGCACCGGCGAAGAAGCCAGCAAAGATCATGTTTGTACCTATCCCATAGGGGCCGCGCGTGAAGCAAGTGATGGGATCGAGATAATCTGTTGACTCATCGATGCGAGTTGGCTAAAGTAGCCCCGAGTGTTATTCAGGCGGGTCCCTCGCTCCATTCAGGTGCTCCGCCGCACAATTTTTTTCCCACTTTGCAGTTGCGGCAATCGGCTTATCCCTCGCAGGTCGAGGAGCGCAAGTCGCCTTTAATAATGTGGAGTCGGAGGTGATATGGATTTAGCGAAGATCGAGCGTGTTTATACGTCTTACGCCAAGATCTACGATCGGGTTTTCGGAAAAGTGTTTCACGAAGGGCGGCAGTCGATAATCCGAAATTTGAACGTCCAGCCTAATGAAAAAATCCTCGAAGTGGGAATCGGGACTGGGTTGGCCCTGCCAATGTACCCTCGCCATTGCCAGATCGTCGGTATCGATTTTTCAGAAGGCATGCTGAACAAAGCGAAGGAGCGAGCGGCGGAACACCGGATGGACCACGTGCAATTGCACCGCATGGATGCCGGCGCGATGGAATTCACAGACGATAGCTTCGACACAGTCGTCGCGGCCTACGTCGTCACCGCTGTCCCCGACTACCGCCTGGTGGTCAACGAAATGATCCGCGTCTGCCGACCCGGTGGACGGATCATCATGCTGAATCACTTCAGCAACGACAATAAGCTCGTCGCCGCCATGGAAAAAGTGATTTCCCCATTCACAAAGCATTTAGGGTGGAGGACAGACCTGGCACTCCAGACCGTGCTGGAAGGGACGCCGCTACATGTCGCCCGGAGGCAGAATGTGAATCCGTTGCGGCTCTGGGCCTTGGTGGAATGTGTGAACGAGAAGAACATGAACGGCAAGACTCATATCAATGGCGTGAAAAATGGGAACGGCGCCGCGGCCTACGCACATATCAACGGCACACATTTAACGGAACACGCCCCCGGCCAGGCGCTGGTCTAGCAGGCTGCTCGAAAAGGCCGTCCTCTTCATGTGTGGTTTACCTGATTTCTCTAGTTAGTCTAGTCCAACCAAATACACGAGATAAACCAAACAGATCAGCGCACCCAGCCGGTTCTCATGTTTCACGGGTGTCGAGAACGCCGCATTGGAAAGGGCAAAGGCGCGTCCTTGGGCGAAAAGGCTGTCCTGGCAGCCCCAGGGGTCGGGCCAGCATCCTGCTAGTCCTCCTGCTTCCGCCACGCCCCCTTGCACTACCCATCAGCCCCGCGTAGCTGTCCGAATGACTTCCAATTCTGCCATTCCCCGTCGGGAATGATCGTATTGCCCACCAGGCACTGGCCGGAGAACCGTTGCACGATCAGATCCGCCAGGAGCGAAAGCACCTGACCGGTGCGGCGATCCTGTAGCCCACGGACCCGCAACACCACTCCAAATCCAGGCCCATCGAGCGGCCCGTACAGCATACAGTGAACCCCTGTGGCATCCCCTGCTCCCTGCATCGACGCCGGGAGCAGATCCCCTTCCCACTGAATGGCAGAGTGACTCCCAGGGGACAAGACAGTGGCCCGCCAGGTACAGGGAACACCTGCTACATCCAGTTCCGCCAAGAGCCATGTTACCGATGGCCAGTCCGGCATCCCACTTTGAAACGTCCATTGAGCCACCTGCTCCAGCGACAAGGGTTCGAGGCTCGGCGCTGCCACTTCCTCCAACTGCGCTTCCTCGCACACCACATAGAGTTCGCCCTGCGGATCGAACCAGAAGCGGAGTTTCCCGTCGGTCAACTCCGCTTGGATAACTCCCAGCGTCGAGCAATCAGCCCCTTCCTGTTCAAACATCGAGAAGTCCGTCACGCCGGTCATCGTAAGTTTCGCCACACGAGCCATCTGGCGAATACGATAGCGGATCACGACCGTGACCGTGGTCCCCGCCAGCACCTCTCGGCCCGACGCTTCATCCAACAGCCGACGCTTCGACACTTGCACATCGGTCACATAGCCACTGCGAAACCCGCCGGTATGACCCAGCAGCCAGCGCACGTCTTCGATGTTCACAACCTGATATTTCATAGCATGAATACTCGCGGGCTCCGAACGATCATGACGAACTTCGAAAAAACCAATTCAACTCAGCGGAACTTCGATAGCCTGGTGTGTGACACAACAGAAGAATACCAGAGAAGAATACCAGACAGGATGCTCAAAAAGGCCAAACTTCTCACCCGCCCAACTCCGCGCACCGAGACGCGAGCTGTCACTTAATAAGGGGTGGCTGGGATGACCCCAACTGCCCTCGTCCAACGAAGGTCTCTTGTTTCCTTCTCGGCACCACCACACCTTCTCGCCCAAGGGAGTCGCCGGATTATCCTTCACTGCGCGCATCGGACGAGCACAGTTTCATCGTGCGCGTTCTGCGAGCAAGAAGGACAGTCTGGCGGCTCCCTTCACTTCCTTCTGAGGCCGCGCGTTGCGCGAGCACGGGGATCATCCCAGCCATCCCACCCCCTTTTTTCAGCATCCTGCTAGAACAACGGCTGTTGTTGCCTAAGCCCTTCCACCTGACGCACCAACTCCTCCACGCGATCCTGCAGACGGGCGTTGTCGAGCCGAAGCAGATCCAAGCGATCCAAGAGCTGCTCTCGCTGAATCTCCGTCCACTCCAGCGTTCGTTTCAACCCTTCCAGCTCAAGCTGGATCTGTTGTCGTTGGTCAGTCGGGAATGACATGTGTCCTCCGTCTAACAGGCCATTGAAAAAGCCCGCCAGCTTTGTTCTCGCATCCCTCAGACCCTCAACGGGGACCCGGCCGCCTCACCAACTCGGCGGCGCGCACAGACGTGGTGCTCCTTATTCGTCGCACCGTGCGCCCCAGAGGGTACGCTTCGGGCCTTCACTCGCTGCGGTCTTGCTGGACGGCCTTTTTGAACAGCCTGCATGATCCCGTCTTGTTCTCCAAGACATACAGACCATTGGGTCTCCAGCGGACCGACATCGTTTCTTCACAGCTTACCACTATAAGTCCAGACGGCGCGGGCGTCCATCACGACCTTCGACAATTTTTTTAAGGAGGCAGAACAGATCGAAGCCTGAACCTTATTCTCTTCCTGATTACTGGCACACTTCTGGCGTGCAAACATCAAGGACAGTTCTCATTCCGGCACCTTCACCTCAACCACTTTCCCATTGGGCGTCGAGACCTCATTCACCGTCACCTGATACCCTTTGTCGCGCATGAGCTTGGCGAACGCGGATGGATCGCGAATCTCACCCAGGTCGGGAACTTTTCGTTTCAGACTTTGAACCCCCACACATTCCCCGTGTCGAGACATGAGGAGCCACTCCGAGGCCGTCGGTGCGACGATCGCTCAACCAACAGCGGGAGCGCGACACTACACAGAATCATGGAGAACATGATGAATGCCATTGCTCTAGGTCAGAACGGCTCCAGGAACCATTTTCATTCCCGCTCGTCTTGTCATCACCCAACTTCTAAGTGTTGTTGGAAAAGGCTCTTTGAAATTTTTCTATAGACAGTTCTTGCTGTCAATACTGTGACCGTGTATGTTTCGGCCTTGAAGGACTACCTGGGACGAATAGGTATCATTCATTGTTATCACGCAAGTTCTTTTCATGCGCGCAGTCTGTCTGAAACATGTTCCCTTTGAAGGGCCCGGCGCCTTCGCGACGGCGCTGACCGCGCGCGGCGTGAGCCTGGAACGTTATCTCGTCCCACAGGACGGGCTGCCGAAGGATGCGGGCGATGTGTTGATCGTGATGGGCGGGCCGATGTCGGTCAACGATCCTGATCCCTGGATTGCCGAAGAGACGGAATTCATTCGATCCGTGATCCTGACGGGCAAACCCGTCATTGGCGTCTGTCTCGGCAGTCAGTTCATGGCGAAAGCGTTGGGTGCCACCGTGCGATCGGGCAAGGCGCTGGAAATCGGCATGACACCGGTCAGGCTGACGGCTGAGGCGAAACACGACCCTGTTTTCAGTACGCTTCCGGCGTCATTCGAGGTCTTCGAATGGCATGGCGAAGTGTTCGACCTCCCCAAAGACTGTGTGCCCTTGGCCGGCTCCGACATCGCCCCCCTACAAGCCTTCCGCTATGCCGCTCGTGCCTATGGGCTTCTGTTTCACTTGGAAATGGAAGAGAACGGCATCGAATCGTTGTGCCGAGAATGTGCGCTGGATCTCACAAAAGCACGCTTGACCGCGCATCACGTGAAAGCGGCAGCCCTCCCCCAGCTACGGCAACTCCATCAGATCGCCGATCGGTTGGTTGCCCATCTCCTCGATTCTGCACGTTGATTACCACCTCGCTCCTGAAGTAGTCTTAATTCCCTTTGTCGAAAAGTTCAAACGCCATAAAGTCGAAGGTCTACTGGAATTTCCCTGACTTGAAGACTTGATGACCTGACAACTTTAGGACCGATTGATTTATGAAAGGAGCCTGTTCGCATGTCTGGTTTCCCGATTGAAGTCGCAGCTCGAATCAAGACCCTGCCGCCCTATCTGTTTGCCGCGATTGACGAAATGAAGCAGAAGGCGATTGCGCGGGGGGTTGATATCATTAATTTGGGCATCGGCGACCCGGACTTGCCGACGCCGGCTCCGATCGTCGATAGCCTGGCGCAGGCCGCGAAAAACCCGAAGCACCATCAGTATCCGTCCTACGAAGGGATGTTGTCGTTCCGGAAAGCCGTTGCCGATTGGTACAAGCGGCGATTCAAGGTGACGCTTGATCCGGCGCACGAAGTCCTCACGCTGATCGGCTCGAAGGAAGGCATCGGTCATATTCCCCTCGCATTCGTCGATCCGGGCGATACCGTGCTCGTCCCGAGCCCCGGCTATCCAGTCTACCCTGTCGGGACCAGCTTCGCCGGAGGCGTCCCGCACCTCATGCCGCTCACGAAGCAGAACGGCTTCTTGCCAGACCTGACAGCGATTCCCAAGGACGTGGCGAAGAAGGCGAAGCTGATGTTCCTGAATTCGCCGAACAACCCGACGTCGGTCATCATGAGCAAAGACTATTTTAAGCGAGTGGTGGACTTTGCCCAAGAGAACCAGGTCATCGTCTGCCACGACGCAGCCTATTCGGAGATTTTCTACGACGGCAAACCCCCTGCGAGCTTCATGGAGGTCGATGGCGCGAAGGACGTGGGGATCGAGTTCCACTCGCTGTCGAAGACCTACAACATGACCGGCTGGCGCATCGGATTTGCGGTCGGGCACAAGCAGGTCTTGGCTGGACTCGGCAAGGTGAAGAGCAACCTCGACTCTGGCTGTTTCCAGGCCATTCAGGAAGCCGGTATCACCGCGCTCAGCCTGAATGATTCTGTGACGGATGGTCTGAGGAAAATTTATCAGGAACGGCGCGACACCCTCGTCCCAGGCCTCAAACAACTCGGACTTGAGGTTGACCCTCCACCGGCTGCGTTCTACGTCTGGGTCACGGTGCCGAAGGGCTACACCTCTACGTCCTTCACGGCTCACTTGCTGGAGAAAGCCGGAATCGTGACCACACCGGGCAACGGCTTCGGTGCGCCGGGCGAAGGGTACATTCGAATGACCGTCTGCACGACGAAGGAGCGGTTAGCGGAGGCGGTGGAGCGTATTAAGAAGGCGGGGTTCTGAATTTCGTGAGGCGTAAGGGGTAAGGCGTGAGGGGGCCTCTCACACCTCGCTCAAATCGACCTTGACGCCTAACGCCTCACCCCTCACGGTGGTTTATGGAAACGGTGTTCATCGGATTTGGCTCGAACGTCGGCGATCGGCTCGATTTCTGCGACCGTGCGGTAACCTTGCTTAGCCTGCTGCCACACTCGCAAGTCGTGGGGGTGTCGCTGCTCTATGAAACCGAGCCCGTGAACGATCATGGCAGACCGTGTGGCGGCTGGTTCTTGAACGGCGTCGTGCAGCTTGAAACGGATGTCACGCCGAAAAGTCTCTTGGATATACTCCGCGAGATCGAGCGCTCGCTCGGCCGTGATGAAGAGAACCGATCAGGCCCCAGGACCATCGATCTGGACATCTTGTTCTACGGCCAACGGATCATCAACGAACCAAATCTCGTGGTGCCGCATCCTCGCATGCACCAACGCCGATTCGTCCTCATGCCGTTGAGCGAACTCGATCCGCTGTTCCTGCACCCATCACTCCAGCGTACGATCAGCCAGCTGCTCGCCGAATCCGGGAAGCAGCCTGAGGTCCGCCTCTTGTTCCCCCAGCCCTCGACCCGCTATGGCTCACGCCCGGCTTGCAGCCCGCCCCCAGGCTCATGAAGATTATCCGCACCGCACGATCCATGACTGCATGGAGCGAACGATTACGCCGGGAAGGTGTGATCATCGGGTTCGTTCCCACGATGGGTGCGCTGCATGACGGCCATCGCTCCCTCATTCGAGCGGCACGATTGCGCTGTGATGCGCTCGTCGTGAGTATCTTCGTGAACCCGGCACAGTTCAGCCCGACCGAAGACTTAACCACGTATCCCCGCCCGATTGTCCGCGATCGGGCCCTGTGCCGCGAGGAAGGGGTGGATGTCTGTTTTGAGCCCACGGCCCGGGGCATGTATCCCGAGGGCTTCCAAACGACCGTGACGGTGCCGGCGCTCGCGCGCCGATGGGAAGGCGAGGCCCGGCCTCAACACTTCTCCGGCGTCGCCACGGTGGTGACGAAACTCTTCGGAATCGTGCACCCCCATCTCGCCTTGTTCGGCCAGAAAGATTACCAACAGGCAGCGCTGGTTCGGCAACTTGTGAACGATCTCAATCTCGCCGTGTCGATTCAAGTGCGCCCGACAATCAGAGAGCGGAATGGGCTAGCCATGAGTTCGCGCAACGCCTATCTCAGCCCCGACGAACGTCGGATTGCCCCTATGCTCTCTCAGGCACTCCGAACCGGTAGACAGATGATTGTGGGTGGGGTGAACGACGTGGCGGCGATCGAGCGGACCATGCGGCAGACCATCGAACAGACACCTGCCATTCATGTCGAGTACCTGGCCGTCTGCGACCCGAACAGTCTGGAGCCGCTGTCCGTCGTCACGGATCGTGCGGTCCTCTTGGGCGCAGTCCGGATCGGGTCGATCCGCTTGATCGATAATCTGCTGGTGAAGATGCCGGGTAGAAAGAGTCGCGCTAGCCCGCAATATTCATGACGGTTCGTCGCGAAATCGCTGAGCCGCGTCGCGAGACCGGCGCGCGGAGCCCTGAGGACCCGATGCGTACTCGTGCAGTACGGTGAGGGTCCGAGGAGCGAGCCCACCGGCCGTTAGGTGCGTCGTCACCGCGCTTGCGAGGTCGAGCGCCCTTTGTATGATCCTGGCGCGAAGAAAGAATACCGCAATGAGTTCTGATTTTCGTCTCGGCGATTGCAGCAGAAGTGTTCAGTAGAGTAGAG
>SPAX01000194.1 GCA_005239475.1 Nitrospira sp.
TTGCGTCGCCTGCGGTCTCGTTGGATTGTCATTTTGACCAACTGGATATCACACGATACTCAACATACAAGGACGACGGTGACGGACCCTTTCGGTATCCTGCTAGAACCCAGTGATGTAGACAATAAAAACTCCTTCACTGGCGCAAAGATAGCATCCAGTTGAGAGGGTATCAAATATCTTCTAGGAGGCTGCGGGAAAACTATTTCAGCCCAGCGGAATTCCGACGGCACGCACGTCTACGACAAGAATAGACCACCTTTGCAGGATGCTCAAAAAGGCTGTCCAGCAAGGCCGCAGCCGAAGAAAGCCCCGGAGGCGTACCCTCTGGGGTACGTTGAGGAGGCTTTCAAGGCGAGAACGCCGCTGGCGGGCTTTTTGAGCATCCTAATAGCCAGAGAACTCACTGACTCAATACCGCCGCAAGTTCGGAGCCGGAAGACTCCAAAGGCCTTTCCGAACCGCCGCCCAGATCGCCGCCAACGTCTCAGTAAGGTCCGGGGCAGACCGTGCGACGAGTTTGACCACCAGGCCTGGCGCTGCCGGAGATGAAACCGCGCCCAGCACCAGGCCAGGACGCTCATCCAGAATCGCAGCTAGTACTACGTCGAGACGATTCCAGACATCGGCATCGACCGCATCGCCGATGACAAAGAGCGATGCCACATAGTCCCAGCTCCCGGCGAGGCCTACCGATTCAGGCAGTCCGCCAGGGACCAGGCGATACCGTTCGACGACCGACCCACCTAGAGGGGTTGTAATACAGATCTCGTTTTCGACCGTAGCGAAAGCCCAGCGCTCCCGCCTGGCCACCCGACCTGAGGCTAGGGCATCCCACAGTACCACTGTCGCGCCAGGCGCAAGATCCACATGAATCGATTGGCGAAAGCGAGATCCGGCAAAAGGGATCGTGACCTCGGGCACCCATTCCAGCCGAGCTCCCGGACCAACTGAAAGACACACCTCTTGCACGGCTGGATCAGACAGACTTCGATAGACACGATTGGCGGAGGGACTCGTCATGAGCACATGCGTTCCGGCATGGAGCCGCGCCTCCACCGACACATGATCGCCACCAACCAAGCCACCGGATGGATTCACGAGCCAGGTGTAGGCACAGCCGCTGTCGTCGAGATACGAAGGAGGAAAGTGGTGCCAGGGACTCGTGCAAGACGAGCGCGTGAGTATCGTACGGGGGCCCTCTCGCTCAAACTCATAGGACAGCGCCCCACGCCGGCCGACGGAATCGAGCACAGAAGAACCGTCTGGCGGAAAACTCACAGCAGGCCTTTCAGGTGACGGGCTGCGAAAAGATTATATAGGCCCAAAGGAGCTTTGATAATCTGCGCTTCTGGCATAAGAGAGAATGACCCCTCAGGATGCCAAAAAGTTCGTCCAGCAAGGCCGCAGGCGAGTCGAAACCGGGAGGCGTACCCTCTGGGGTACGTTGAGGACTTCGATGAGCTGAGAACGCTGCTGGCGGACTTTTTCAGCATCCTGCTAATGACGATGCGCGGGCAAGAGCTGCTCCACCCACGTAATCACCTGATCGAGCCCCTGCCCCGTCTTGAGATTCGTAAACAGATAGGGCAAATCGCCCCTCATTCGTTTGCTGTCCCGATCCATCACGGACAAATCGGCCCCGACATGCGGCGCCAAATCGACCTTGTTGATCACGAGCAGATCTGAGCGAGTAATCCCTGGGCCGCCTTTACGGGGAATTTTGTCACCGGCTGCCACATCGATCACATAGATAACCTTGTCCGCGAGTTCAGGACTGAATGTCGCAGCCAGATTGTCGCCACCGCTCTCGACGAACATCAGCTCGACTTCGGGATGGCGCTTGAGTAAATCGTCCAGCGCCTCCTGATTATGGGAGGCATCTTCGCGTATCGCTGTATGCGGACAGCCACCGGTTTCGACGCCCAGAATTCTATCTTGTGGGAGCACCCCTCGCTTCGTCAAAAACTCCGCATCTTCTTTGGTAAAGATATCGTTCGTCACCACCGCCAGGCTGTACCGATCCCGGAGTTCCCGGCAGAGCGCCTCAACCAATGCGGTTTTCCCGGAGCCCACAGGTCCGCCAACCCCGATGACCGGAATATGACGCGCCCGCGCCGCCGTGACACGCCCGCTACCTAAGAAATGTTCATCGGCTCGATGCATAGCTCCTTCTCCACTCAATAGCCCGGCCTATATATCGCTTCTGCCATGACAGCGTCAAATCCGTCACCTAGATGGGGTCATTGCTTGACTTTGCACCTCCCTCCCCCTACGCTCCGCCATCATGGCTCGCCAGCTCCGCCTCGAATACCCCGGTGCCCTCTATCACGTCACGGCCCGGGGCAACGAACAACACACGATCTTTCATGACGAGACCGACCGGCAGCATTTCCTCACCGTGTTCGGTCGTGAAATCCTCCAACAGCAATGGCAATGCTACGCCTATTGCCTGATGGGCAATCATTATCATCTGCTGATCGAGACGCCCGAACCGAATCTGAGTCGCGGGATGCAGCGCTTGAATGGCAGCTATACGCAGCGCTTCAATTGGCGGCATCAGCGAGTCGGCCATCTCCTGCAGGGTCGGTTCAAGAGTCTGCTGGTTGAGCGCGAGAGCTATCTGTTGGAACTCTGCCGCTATGTCGTGCTGAATCCGGTGCGAGCGGGGATTGTCGCGGCCCCACAGGAGTGGGCCTGGAGTAGTTATGGTGCAACGGCGGGATTGAACGCGGCGCCCCCATGGCTCGATGCGGTTGGTGTGCTCGGGCTGTTCGACGCGGACCAGGACCGCGCACGACAGGCCTATCAACAATTCGTCGCAGAGGGGATTGGGTGCCCCTCGCCGTGGTCGCAGATCACCGGCCAGATATTTCTGGGGAGCCAGGCCTTTCGGGAACGCATGGCCGCTCGCTTGCCCGATCAACGGCCAGCCAATGTGCCCCTCGCACAAACCGATCCTACGCGGCTCACGCCAAGTGACATCCTGATTCGCGTGGCCGAGGTATATGGAATTTCTACCGCTGCGATTGTGGGACGGACGCATCGGGAAGCCTATCACACGGCGGTGTGGTTGTTGCGACGCGCGGCTAATGAACCGTTAAACACGGTGGCCGTGCGCTTTGGGGTCTCGCCGTCGCGCATTTCGAAGATTCAAGATGCAATTGAATCAACGGCCCTCACGCCGCAGCGGCGACACGCGATGGCGCAGTGCAAAGTCAAGCAATGACCCCATTAAGACCGAAACAACCGCGACTCCAGCCGACTATGTCGCATCGCGTAAATGTCCTGGACCGGAGACCAAGACTGCAGCACTTGTGCATGCGCCGCCTTGTGACTGACTCGTTCGATCACTTCGAGCCAGCCTTCTAATAGCAGCTGTCCCTCACGCTGACCGATCGGCATCAACTTCATGGCCGCCGCCACAAAGCCCGTCGCCGCTTGATAGAGGAACGCGGCGATTGTATCTTCCTTCGACCAACCGGCTGCCGCCAAGGTAAGGCCAACCGTCACGGCCAGATGTCCTGGCGTCCGCTCAGCCTCAACCGCCGCAAGAAAGTCTTCGATCAATGGCTGTCTAGCCTGTTGGGTCGCGGCCAGCCGAATCACCTGGCGTCCCATTTGCCGGCTGGCTGTTCGTGATTCACGGCCCAGCTTCATGGCGTCGAGTTCCCGATCCGTTTTCAACGCAAGATCCAAGATGCTGGAGACAAACGCATCATGCGCCAATCCTGCTGCCACTGCTTCCCGCTCACCTATTCCGGTCGTGAGCAACTCGACCACGTAACGCGACAGTTCTTCCGCATTCCGAACTCCACCACCCTGCACCGCCGCTTCAAGGCCAGAGGAGAAGGCATAGCCGCCCGACGGAAAGAAGCTATCGACGAATCGCAATCCTTTTAGAAGCCCAAGGGTATTCATTTTTGCCTCTCCCCCTACTGTTCCCAATCTTCAGGCTGCTCAAAA
>SPAX01000195.1 GCA_005239475.1 Nitrospira sp.
AGTCGGCCGGCATTTCCATGGGCGACCAGATTCTGGAAGTGAACCGTAAGCCGGTTCCCGATCTCGAGGCCTACCAGCGCCTCGTCGAACCGATCAAACCGAAAGACCTCACCCTCCTGCTTATCAACCGCCAGGGCACGATCCTGTTTGTTCCCATAGAGGGCGAGTGAAGACTGATCAGGCTTCTTCTCACAATGATCCCTTCCACGAATTGAGTGCGGCAAATCTCTCGTAGAGAGCCGGGAGAACAAGCAACGTCAAGGCTGTTGACGTCATCAGGCCGCCGATAACAACAGTGGCGAGTGGACGCTGAACCTCGGCTCCCAAGCTCGTGGCCAGCGCCATAGGTAGAAAGCCAAGACTCGCGACTAATGCAGTCATCATCACCGGCCGTAGCCGATCCATCGCCCCCTGTATGACAGCCTGATCCGTGAGAAGGCCTTCTGCTTCTAGTTGCCGGATGTGGCTGACCAGCACAACGCCGTTCAAGACGGCGATTCCGAACAGAGCAATGAACCCGATCGCGGCGGAAATGCTGAGTGGAAGGCCTCGAAGCCAGAGGGCCAGCACGCCGCCGGACAGGGCCATTGGCACATTGAGAAAAATCAACAATGCGGGCTTCAGGGACCCGAAAATGACGGACAGGACACCGAGAATAAGCACTACGACAATCGGCACGACGACGGCCAGCCGGCGTGAGGCTTCCTGGAGGTGCTCGAACTGCCCGCCCCACTTCAGCTCATACCCGGTCGGGAGTGACACCGCATTGGCCACCACACGCTGGGCCTCCGAGACGAAACCGCCCAAGTCGCGTCCTCGGATATTAGACTCCACAATGATGCGACGTTGCACGGATTCGCGGCTTACCTGTGCCGGTCCGGAATCGACCTGGATCGTTGCTACACGTGACAGAGGCACCAGTTCACCATGCGCCGTTGGGACCAGAAGGGCACCCAAGGCAGCGGGATCTGCTGAGGCACGTTCTACAAGTCGGACAACCAGCTCAAAGCGACGGGGCCCCTGCACGACAATTCCCACCACATGTCCCACGCGTGTCACCTGGACCAGTGTCAGCACGTCATCGGCGGTCAATCCATAGCGCGCGATCTGGTTGCGGTCCACGATGACTCGCATCAGCGGGAGACCGGCCACCTGCTCTACCTTCACATCCTCCGCGCCGCTGACTGTCTCCAGCGTCCGTGCTACCTCCTCGGCCTTTTGACGGAGGACACCTAAATCCTGGCCGAATATCTTGATCGCCAAATCTGACCGGGAGCCGGCAATGAGTTCATTGAATCGCATTTCAATCGGTTGCGTAAACCCAAGGCCGACTCCGGGCACCGCCTCAACAAGCAATTGTTTCATCGCTGCAATCAAATCATCGCGTGTCCGAGCACTCGTCCACTCGTGGCGTGGTTTCAGGATCACGAACACGTCCGACAGCTCGACCCCCATCACGTCTGTGGCCACTTCGGGGCTTCCAGTCCGCGTGACGACCTGCACAACTTCTGGAAACCGGCGGAGGGCCTTTTCGACCTGCAGCGAGGTGGCCACTGATTCGCTCAGCGACACGCTCGGCAAACGCCAGACGTTGATGGCCAGATCGCCCTCATCCAGACGAGGGATGAACTCCACGCCCATTGACCATCCAATTCCCAGACTCACCATGAACAACCCAACCGCAGAACCCATCACCCATGCCCGATGGGCCATGGCCCACCGCAGACCGGGCGCGTAGGCGCGTCGCAGATGGTGAGTCACCCAGGTTTCCTCGTGCTCGGCGGTGGGGCGCGCAAACCAGAACGCCAGTACGGGCGTGACGGCTACAGCCAGAACCAGAGATCCCGCGAGCGCGAAAATCACAGTCAGGGCCATCGGGCGAAACATCTTCCCTTCAATCCCGGTGAGCGTCAGGATCGGCACATAGACCAGAATAATGATCCCGATGGCGAAAGTTACCGGCCGCAAAACCTCGCGGCTGGCCGCTTGGATCTCAGCCAGGCGCTCCTCACGAGTTGAGGCGTTCGTGCGGGCCAGACGACGGAGAATGTTGTCAATCATCACAACTGAGCCGTCGACCAACAAGCCGAAGTCGATTGCGCCGAGGCTCATGAGGTTGCCGGAGAGGCCCGCCTGTGCCATGCCGGTGAAGGCGACGAGCATGGACAGGGGAATGGCCGATGCCACGATCAATCCTGCACGGAGATTACCCAAAAAGAGAAACAGCACGGCCACCACCAGCAGGCCTCCCTCCAGGAGATTATTTCTGACAGTCCGGATGACCTTCGAGACGAACAGCGTCCGATCATAGTAGGGATCGATCGTGACACCCGGAGGCAGCGTGGCCTGGATCTCTTTGACGCGCGCCTTGACGCGTTCAACGACCCGGTTGGCGTTTTCCCCGGCTAACATCTGGACCATCCCGATTACAGTCTCTCCTTCTCCCATGGCTGTCGCCGCGCCGATACGGAGGGCCGGAGCTTCTTTGACCTCAGCCACATCGCGGACGAAAATCGGCACTCCGCCAGACCCGTGAGCCACCACAATGCGCATCAGGTCTTCCGCGCCTATCGCCAGAGCCTCTCCTCTGTTCGACCACACCCGGCACGGCCCTCAGTCTCATCCCGACGTCCCACTCGAGGATCGTCCGCAGAGCCATAGCATTGTAGCCAGGTCCTCTCAGGGTAAACTGATACACTTCTCCAAGGCCGGTGGTAAGCGGCCCCATCATGGGACGGCCGTACTCAGGCGGAATGCGCTCCGTGACTCGGGTCAGTCGTTCGCTTACCAATTGCCTGGCGCGGTAGATGTCCATCGAGTCCTCAAAAATGGCCGTGACGGCGGACAGACCATATCGCGACACCGAACGCAGTTCGCGCAACCCCGGGAGACCACTCAGGGAAGTTTCGATCGGAAAAGTCACGAACTGTTCGACCTCGACCGGACCCAAAGCCGGCGAGCGCGTCAGAACCTGTACCTGCACCGGTGTCAAATCAGGGACAGCGTCAATGGTCAGGTGCCTCAGCGACCACAGGCCTCCCACCACCACCAAGAGGACGGCAACGAGGGTAAAGAATCGATACTGGAGTGAGAGGCGCAACAGTCGATCCATGCTACCCTCCTTCTCCAGACGTAATGTGTTCCTTCAGAAGTACGGCTTTCAGATCAAGCGTTCCCTCGGTGACGATCCGTTCGCCCTCCGTCAGGCCTTTTCGCACCTCGATCCAGCCCCCGCCTTCGCGACCGACTTCGATGGGAACGAACGCGTATCCTGCCTCTCGCTGCACGAATACCCCGCGAAGGTTGTCCACCTGTGTCACCGACGAAGCCAGCACGGCTAAAGTCGGGACACTCGCTACCGTCAAGCGGACGTCCACGTACTCGTGCGGCTTGAGTCGGCCAGCTTTGTTAGCGACCTCGAATCGGACGCGAATCGTACGCGTCGTTTCGTCCGCCACCGGCGAGAGGTAGGTCAACGGAGCAGTGATAGGCTCTCCACCTTTAGGGACAATCGTCCCCACGTTGCCTTCTTTGAAGCGGCGCGCTTGTTCAATCGGCAGATTGGCAAAAACCCACACACGACTCGTGTCCACGACCTCGAACAATTCGTTTCCTGGAGAAACCCCCTGCCCCCGCACAACATTTTGCGCAACCACCGTCCCGGCAATAGGCGATTTGAGCGTATAGCGATGTCCCTCCCGGTGGCTTCCATGTTCCATCTCATCTAATTCACCTGCCGTCATACCCATATTCAGGAGCTTCTCGCGGACATGCTGATGCCGGGCCTGCGCCTCAATGTAATGGCCTCGTTCTTCGACAAGTCGACGCTCCGTCACGATCTTCTCGGCCCACAATTTCTCAGTCCGTCGGTAACTGCTCTCGGCCACATCCACCTGGGCCTTGGTCACGAGATATTCCTGCACCAATTCATCCAATCGCAGGCTCTCAATTGCCAACAACGGCTGACCGCGGCGAACACGATCACCCAACTGGACATGGATGAACTCGGCCTGTCCTTCAATCCGGGACGTAATCTTGGCGACCTGTTTCAGATCGAGCGCGACTTCGCCCGGGGCCGTTACCACTTCTGAAACCACGTGCGTTGTTACCGTTTCGATCCGTAATCGATCCCGCACGGCTGCCGGGGCCTGAATCGTGCTCACGCGTGGGCCGCCTGGCTTCGTGGTCACTTTTGTGGGAAGGGCTGGTGGCTCACTCCCGCGGTCCCCGCAGGCCGTGACGAACACGAGGAGTGCTAGCACGCACGATCCGGTGTGTGCTGTCCATCTGGTTGTCATGTCAGGCTCCTTCTTGATCGTCAGACCCCACCGACGGCACGTTCGAGCCGCGCGAGGGCAATCGAGAGATCCGCGCGCGCCTGGGCGTATTCGAGTAGTGTCTGCCTGTAGACGCGTTGCGAATCGAGCACGTCCAAGAGACTGGCGGCACCCTGCTGGAAACTGACACGAGCGACCCGCAGCGTCTGCTCCGCTTGCTTCAGCAGGCCCGATTCAAAGACTTGGAGTTGCTCGTTCGCGGTGCGGACGTCCTGCACATGTTGCGTGATGGCTTGGGCAAGTTCATTCTGCGCCCGCAGCCGTTCGGCCTCTGCACGATGTCTCGCGC
>SPAX01000196.1 GCA_005239475.1 Nitrospira sp.
ATTCCGGTGACCGACGCAATCGTCGGATCGTCTTCTGTGATGCGCGCCTTGAGGCGAAGACGTTGCCGAAGGGGGAGCGAGTGTAAGTGGTAGACGACTTCGAACCGCAGCTGATCTTCGGGATAGTCGACCGAGCAGATATCGGTGAGATGGTCAAAGGCTGCCTCCGGCGCATCATGCAAATAGCGCGCAATATCCAGCAGGCGCCCGGCGGCCACGGAGACAGCGGTCTCGGCACGTGCGGCGTCGACGCGGGTCGCGAGGATCGCATCCGGGAATTTCATCCTCAGGCTGTCGAGCAGGGCTTGCATAGTTCTTGTTCGCGAGACGGGCGCGACTCGCGAGAAAAGCGCGATTTGCCAGTCGCGCATTTCCCGCTTCTCTCGCTCGTCTCGCGGTTTATCTCACGAACACCTTCTCCCGCTGAATCTTTTCCTGTAACTTCAGTAATCCGTCGAGCAACGCTTCCGGGCGGGGCGGACAGCCCGGCACATAGACATCGACCGGAATAATCTGGTCGACGCCTTGGACCACCGCGTAACTATTGTAGTGGTTGCCTGAGGTGGCGCAGGAACCCATAGAAATGACATACCGCGGTTCCGGCATCTGGTCGTAGATGCGGCGGATCACCGGCGCCATCTTGCGCGCCACAGTGCCGGCGATGATCATGAGATCGGCCTGCCGTGGCGAGGCCCGAAAGACCCCGGCACCGAAACGATCCAGGTCGTATCGGGACGATACAGTCGCAATCATTTCAATGGCGCAGCAGGCGAGGCCGAACGTCATCGGCCACAAAGCCGACTTCCGGGACCAATTCACGACCGCGTCCAGATTGGTCGTCAGAATATTCGCTTCAAACTGCCGTTCTAAAAAGCTCATGTCGCTTCGCTCCAGTTCTGAGTGCTGAGTTCTGAGTCCTGGGTTTCCGAACGCAACTCATAGCTCACAACTCAGCACTCAGAATTGCGCGCCTTCGGCGCGCTAGTCCCATTCAAGCGCCCCCTTCTTCCAGGCGTACCAGAATCCCACCAGCAGGATGCCGAGAAACACGAGCATTTCGATGAGCCCCAACAGGCCGAGTGACTGAAACCGGACGGCCCAGGGCATCATGAAAATGATCTCGATATCGAAAATGACGAACAGCATCGCGATGATGTAGTAGCGCATCGGAAACTGGATGCGTGCGTCAGAAAACAGCGGGCTTCCGCTCTCATAAGGGGCCAGTTTGGCTCGATAGGGACGACTCGGACGGATGAGCGAGCCGACGAGCAGCGAGCCGGCGGTAAAGGCAAAGGCAATGCCGATATACAAGAGAATCGGTATGTAGTTCTCTGGAATGGCTGTGTTACCCATGTTTCAACCAGTCGAAAAAGTTACAAAGTCTGAACGTCTTCAAGTCGAGAGACATGAAGACGTTAGGACGTTCGACTCATTTCGCGCCAGCGCCGAGCCGAAGAAGGGTTTGAATCTCAAGCCGTCCAGTTCCGGATGACTTATTCCCTTGTGTTGAACGAGCACCTTAAACGTGCTGCCCATGCCATCCGGCTTCAGGAGATGAATCGCGGCGCGAAACTCCGGGCTCTCGGGCTCCAATTCCCCGATCATCTCTTCAACGCCGAGCCCCATCAGAAAACTCATTTGGTTCGTGAATCCCGTCACGCGGAGTCCCTGCTTCTCACCGACAGCGGCCAGGCTCGAAAAATCCACGTGGGCGGTCATATCCTGATCGCCGACGCGGATGAATGGGTCGGCGTTCGTCTGCTGTTGGAAGTAGCAGAGGAAGGTGCCGTCCTTCCGCTCAGGCCCATAGAGATCCTGCGCCGTATGGCCGTAATCGATCGTCAAGACAAATCCACGATCCATCCGTCGAGCGACCTGCTCCATCCAGTCCATAGCTTGGAGATTCACCTCGGTTCGGTAGCCTTCCAGCCACGTGGTATTCAGTTGCTGTAGATATTGAGCGAGCGCGGCCGTCGACAGGGGCTTGAGGCAGTCCACAAAGCGTCCGTCTCGATAGTCTACACAGAGTTCTTCGGTCCGTCCGTCCGTGACTTGAATCCGGTGCACCGGAAAGGCATCGATTAGTTCATTGCTGAAGAGCAGACCGGTCACGCTCTGCGGGGCTAGCCCATCAAGGCCTTCCACCCAGGTGACAAGGCCCGGCTTGCTGAGCCAGGGAGCCAGGTTCTGGCGCTGCAGTTTCCGCATGGCAGGACTCCGTTCGATCAGGACATAGCGGACACGCGTTGCGATGTCATCCTGTTCGGCATGGATCGCCGTCAGACAATCTCGAGCTAATAAGCCTTTGCCGGCACCTACTTCGACGATCGTGAAAGGGGTGGGGCAGCCCAATAATTCATCCATTTGTCTGGCCTGTGCGGCAATCGCACGACCGAGAATCGGGTACACATCGGAGCTGGTGTAGAAATCGCCGGACCAGCCGATACGTTCAAGGTCCGCACCGTCCGGTTGGCGCATGTAATAGCCGAATTGAGGGTGATAGAGCGCCAGTTCCATGAAGCGGACAAAGGGAATTGGTCCCATTCGGATGATCTCGGACGAAATGGCAGCGATGAGTTCAGGATGTCCCAACGACACAGACTACTCCTTCGTTTCTGTGAAGACAGCTTGCACCAACCCGAGAAAACGGGCAAACTTTTCCCTGCACCTCAGGGAGGCGGAAAAGTGGCGTAGATTAGCCTCGGGGTCGCCGCTAAGTCAAGGCGAAGAGTATTGGAAACTCAGGCAAATATCACTATTCGAGGGGGAAGAGGAATGGCACCCATGCGGATCCCTTGCTCCCGGAACGCGCACGATCAGAATGTGCTCGTTCGACGGCCGCAGTGGGATCAACACGGGTGCCATTCCAAGAGAGAGAAACGAGCAAGCTTGGAGGGATAATTTAGACAAATGGTGGTCGCTCGATGCGCGCAGTGGAGACCACACCAGCCGCCTCGCCGAATGTTGGTGAGGAGGTAACCCTCGTTGGACGCGCGGGGTGGAAGATCAATCAGCCCCCATCCCTGAGGAAATAAAGAAAGAGATGGGGTCATTGCTTGACTTTGCACCGTTGAGCGCGTGGCTGGCAGGAGGGGGAGTGGGCTATCGTCTGTAGATGTCTCTTCTGTGGCCAACACGCAGAATCACGATCTCATCCCCCTCAATGTCAAACACAACACGGTAGTCACCGATACGAAATCGGTATGAACCCAACTCCGATTGCTTGAGGGGCTCGGCATGCTGGAGAGGATCGGATTCGTTGCGAAGGAGAGTCTTGCCGATGCGCTGTTTGATGCTGGTGTCGAGCGCGTCGATATCTCTGACTGCACGGTGGGTATAGACCAGCCGGTACTTCACCGGCCAAAGATCTGCCCGTGAGATTTCACTTTGCCTGCCTTAAAGTCTCGCCGAGCTTCGCGAATGCTTTGAAGGTATTCGGGGGAGGTCGCTGCGATGAGATCCTCCAAGAACACTTGCCTGGCAGATTTCTTCATGCTTTTGACGGCTCGGATAATCGTTTCCGGACTGACTTCCATTTTGACGGCAGTCGGCATTACGCACCTTCCTTCGTTCGGCTATTCAGAGCCTGAGAGTTCCTTGCCGGTTTCGTCAGCTATTATCTGTGAGGTCTTCGGCGAGGTCAAGCAATGACCCCATAGCTCTTGGGTGATCCTACTTTCCTTGCTCTCTTCGGCTCGGCTGGAAGGAATGTGGGCTGAGGCGTTCGGTTTTATTCACCGCCTCCATCACAGGCTCGGCAGTCCTGGGGTTTGCAAATTACTGAAGTCCTGGTTTTGTAGGTTCTCCCACTTCCTTTCATGACGCTGAGGCTTTTCGCGCACCTTGCCGGAGAAGCGGGGATCCACCGAGATTCTCCTGGGAAGGAAAGCTGGAACTGATCGAGGCACTGCGACTATTCTCGCAGCCGAGGGAGAAAGAGATGAGGGCACAAAGCCAAGACGCTCCCTCACCGCGACCCTTTTTATCCCCTTTTCCTCCCTTCGGCTCGGCTGGAAGGGATATGGAGTGAGGTGTTCGCCATGGCGTCTGCCATATTTCAGTGGATGATGACGACCACGCACGACGGCATTGCGACGCTTCGGCGCAGTTTTATAGTCGTGTGTGGTGAGGTGTGAAACGATCAGTGACAATGGAGGCCCGTCGCATCATGGCAACGTCGAAGGTCCACGCCCTTCGTCAGCCGAGCCTTTTCACGCTCCGTGGCACTTCTTGTATTTTTTCCCGCTGCCGCAGGGGCAGGGGTCGTTGCGGCCGACTTTGTCGTCGTTTCGCTGAACCGTCTGAGGGGCGACCGGTGTTTCTCCCCGATTGAGGATGAGAGGGGGGAGGGGGCGTGAGATGACGGGTGGTGGCGGTGGGGCTGTGGGTTGCTCTTCGTGCCGGACCGCCTGGACATGAAAGAGCCGATCAAGCACGTCGGACTTGATCCGTTCCATCATGCCGGCAAAGAGATCGTAGCCTTCGCGCTTGTACTCAATGAGAGGATCTTTCTGCCCGTAGCCGCGCAATCCGATCCCGTCGCGCAGGTGATCCATTCCGAGGAGATGGTCTTTCCAGTGGTGGTCGATGACCTGGAGCATGAAGTTCTTCTCCAGGAAGCGCATCAAGTCCGAGCCCAGGTCCTGTTCTCTCCGATCATAGGCGTCGCGCAACTGCGCGCGAAGGTCTTCGAGCAACGCGTCGCGTCCCATGTCGCGGAGTGGCGCGCCGCCGTCGCTCTTGCCCTGGGTGATGTCGAGACCGAACTGGCTCAGCATGATTTCCGCGAGCCCTTTGATATCCCATTCCTCTGGGTATTGTTCAGCCGGGCAATAAATGTTCAGCGCGGAGTCCACCAGGCCGTCCATCATGTCGCGAAGATCGTCTTTCAGATTCGTTCCGCCCAAGACGGCGCGTCGGCGTTGGTAAATCACCTCGCGCTGCTTGTTCATGACGTCGTCGTACTCCAGAAGCTGTTTCCGGATGTCGAAGTGATGGCCTTCGACCTTTTTCTGGGCGTTAGCGATAGCCCGGGTGACCATGCCGTGCTCGATCGGGATGCCTTCTTCCATGCCGAGCTTGAGCATCATTTGGGAGACCCGCTCGGAGGCGAAGATGCGCATCAGGTCGTCTTCCAACGACAGGTAGAAGCGTGACGAACCAGGGTCGCCCTGGCGACCGGCGCGGCCTCGGAGCTGGTTGTCGATCCGGCGGCTTTCATGGCGTTCGGTCCCGAGAATGTGGAGTCCGCCGGCCGCGATGACCTCTTGTTTGTTCTTCTCGCAGTCGGCCCGAATCTCTTCGAAGATCTCCAGTTTGCGCGCATCCGTCAGGTTCTCTTCCCGGTACAGGATCTGCTTGAACATGAAGTCGGGATTGCCGCCCAGGACAATGTCGGTGCCGCGGCCCGCCATGTTCGTGGCGATGGTGACGGCACCCTTGCGTCCGGCCTGGGCGATGATCTCGGCTTCCCGCTCATGTTGTTTGGCGTTGAGGACGTTGTGTTTGACGCCACTCCGGCTCAAGAGGCCGGCGAGGCGTTCGGATTTTTCGATGGAAATCGTGCCGACCAAGACGGGCTGGCCACGCTCGTGGCATTCCTTGATCTCTTCGACGATCGCGGCAAACTTCTCTTTCTCGGTTCGGTAGACGACATCCGCGTAATCCAGCCGGATCATGTTGCGATTGGTCGGGACCACGTTGACGTCGAGATTGTAGATCTTGGCAAACTCCGCCGCTTCCGTGTCCGCCGTTCCGGTCATGCCGCTGAGCTTCTTGTACATCCGGAAATAGTTCTGGAAGGTGACCGAGGCCAACGTTTGATTCTCGTTGGCGATCTTCACGCCTTCTTTGGCTTCGACGGCCTGGTGCAGGCCGTCGCTCCAGCGGCGTCCCGGCATGAGTCGCCCGGTGAATTCGTCCACGATGATGACTTCGCCATCTTTCACGACATAATCCACATCCCGGTTGTAGAGGGCATAGGCCTGGAGCGCCTTGACGACGTGGTGGACGAGTTCCATATGGGCGGGGTCGTAGAGGTTGTCCACGCCGAGCAATTTCTCGACCCGGACGTTCCCGTCTTCGGTCAACGACGCGGTCTTCGTTTTTTCCTCGACCGTATAGTCTTGGTCCAGTTTCAGCTGCGGGATGATCGCGTTGATGCGGTAGTAGAGATCGGTCGTTTCATCCGTCGGGCCGGAGATAATCAACGGCGTGCGGGCCTCGTCGATGAGGATACTGTCGACTTCGTCCACAATGGCGAAGTTCAACTCGCGCTGTACGCACTGGGCCAAATCGGTGACGACCAGGTTGTCGCGGAGGTAATCGAACCCGTATTCGTTGTTGGTGCCGTAGGTGATGTCGGCACGATAGGCTTCAGGCCTCGTGCAGGGGCGAAGAGACTGGAGTCGCTTGTCGGAGGCCTCATAGGTCGGATCGAAGAAAAAGGAGGCATCATGTTGAGTGATGCCCACCGAAAGTCCCAGCGCGTGGTAGAGCACGCTCATCCACTGCGCATCGCGCTTGGCGAGGTAGTCGTTCACGGTGATAAGGTGCACGCCTTTTCCTTCGAGCGCATTCAGATACACCGGCAGCGTGGCCACCAGGGTTTTCCCTTCGCCGGTCTTCATTTCAGCGATGCGGCCTCGATGGAGAATCACGCCGCCGATCAACTGCACATCGAAATGGCGCATGTTCAGCTTGCGGCGGGACATCTCACGACAGACTGCGAAGGCCTCAGGCAGGATGTCGTCCAGGGTCTCCCCGGCCTCAAGGCGTTTCTTGAATTCCTGGGTCTTGTCCGCGAGGGCGTGATCGGAGAGCGGAGTCAGGCCGGATTCCAGGCTATTGATCCGCTCCACAATCGGGCGGAGTGCCTTGATTTCACGATCGTTTTTACTGCCGAAAATCTGGTTGAGTAGTTGCGTGACCATGGTGCTATCACTCGGAACGAATGTCGCTGTCTCCGAAAATTATCAACGCAGTATACAGCATCTTTCCTATGAATCCTATAACAAGCAGAGGCTCAGCAGGATGCTGAAAAAGTTCGCCAGCATCGTTCTCGCATCGCTCAGAGGCTCAACGTACCGAATGAGATTCTCGGATGTCGGAAACACTAGAGGGGCTTACCCGTTCGCCAAGATTCATTATAAGGGCGAACGGCCCACACGAAGTGCGGTTTGTACCTCCTCGCCTCAAAGCTTGCTGCGGCCTTGCTGACGATCTTTTTGAGCATCCTGCGGGGTCGGGGCGGGGGCTTGACAGGCCTAGGAGGCGTCCCTTAGGATTTGATCAAGTCATACTGGGTCGTCTTCTGATGAACCACACCTTCCTCAAATTTCTGTCGATCCTCCTGGTGCTCTGTGTCCTTTCCGTCGGAGGATTGGCTCAGGCGCAGTTGGTCGAGCATGCCGGGCACCATGCCCAGCATCAGGCTGCCACCCATGGTACCGTGCTCTGCTCCTGGATGTGTGCTGCCGGGACGGTTCTCGAAAGTGCGGTGGTCACGTTTCAGGCCGAAATCAGTCCTATTGCTCTCATCACGCTCCCCCATTTTGCGCAGCCCTCAATCGAGGCGTGCCAGACTTCTTCCAGCCGTGCCCCTCCGTCTTTCTCTCTCTAGTCTCCGTCGCTCATCGGCTCACAGCAAGGCCGTATTCCGTTCTCATACGATCCACTGAGTGGGTGTAGAAGAGGCGGATTAGGGGCTATTTTTATAGAGAGAAAGGATCAGCATCATCATGACAGGGAAACGGTTCATACTCGGATTCATTCTCAGTCTTGCACTCGTTGTCTTCTCGTGGCTAGGCGTCCAGACCGCGCAGGCATCGTGCGGCGCTGTGACGTGCTTTGTCGTGATTGGGTCTCAGCAGCAAGTGCCTCAGGAAGGC
>SPAX01000197.1 GCA_005239475.1 Nitrospira sp.
CAACTCGTATTCGTAGATGTCGGCCTGAATCCAGATGCGGGAGAGATCGGCAATGAAATAGAGTTCCGTGCCTGGTGTCACAAAGGTTCCGGCTCTCGCCTCCATTCGCATGACCGTTCCCGTGATGGGCGAGTGGATCGGAAGGGTCCGCAACACCGTGCCGGTCCGCTCCAAATCTTGAATATGGATGGGCTTGATGTCCCAGAGCTGGAGACGGCGGCTGGTGGCTTCCAACAGCTCCTTAGCGCCTCGGGCTACCTCGGGGAATTCGCTCTTCCCCAATTCCCGATAACTCTGGAGCGCCAACAGGTACTCCTCTTGGGTCGCAACCAAATCTGGGCTGTAGATGGTGAACAGGATCTGACCTTGCTTGACGTGATCCCCTATCGCGCTCACACGCAGGTCCTCGATCCACCCCTCGAATTTGAGATTCACGCGTCCCACCAGCCGCTCGTCGATCTCGACGAGCCCCACGGTGCGGATCACCTTGTCGAGAGGCTGGCGAACTGCTTCTTGGAACTTCACCCCGATGCTTTGGAGCCGCTCGGGGGCGATCATGATCGTATTCGCGTCGGTACCAGGCATCTCTCCCTTGACGCCATCTTCTGGCCCGCGGTGAGCAGGCATCGGCATCGCGACCGATTTATCTATGTTGGGCATGCCGACACTCGATTCTTTCGGTGACTCGGACAGCGACGGCACCGGCTCGCGGGTCATGAACCAGAATGCCATGGCAAGCCCGGCAACAACCGAGATCGTCACGCCCGTGACAACTGTGTGCCTCGTCATCAGCGACCCACTCCTTCCGTGGCCCGTTCTCCGCTGTCCACCGTCCCCGTGCCATTGCCGGGAGGGAGGGAGCTGGTGAGCGTCAGCGGCCCACCCGTCACTTCCTCCAGTCTCGCTAGAGCCTTCTCGTGCGCGACCATTTCACCGTGCAACTCCAATTCACTCTCCTGCAACGTGAGCAAGCTATTCAGCAGCGTAAGGAAATCGACCTTGCCGACTCCATAACTGGACTGGGAGGCCTGGAGCGCCATGGTGGCCTGCGGGATAATCGCGTCCCGCAGGATCGTGACAAGCCGTTCTGCCCGTTGCGCCTGGACAAAATCATCCTTCACCCGAAACAGGACATCCTGCATCGAATTGGTGAGACTTTCGCGCGCTCCTGTGAGCTCGGATAGTGCCTGTCGCACGCCCTGCCGTTGCTTGGTCGTGTAATAGAGGGGAATACGAATACCAAGCATGACCTGATAGCCATTCTCATTGATGCGGTCATTCCGCAGTCCGAGGGCGCTCACATCAAAGTCCGGGTAGTATTCCCTTCTGGCGAGTGCCACCGCCTGCTCATCCCGTTCCACCCCCTTGGCGGATGCCTGTAGGATCGGGGAAAAGCTTCCCGCTCGTTGGCTCAGCTCCGACAATGAGAGCGTCAGCATCGTCATCCTGATTTCCTCAGGAGTTCCGAGCGGGTCGGCGGGCGGCTGGTTCAAAATCCGGTTGATCGCGGCATGCAGGCTCTCCTTCTGCTGGTCCAGCACCGCCAGGCGATCCAGCACCCGCGAAATCTCGACCTGCGCACGGAACACATCCTGCTGGGCTGCCCGGCCGACGGCATATCGAGACTTGGCTGTTTTCTCGAACTGTATGAGCAGGGCCTTATTCCTCTCCACAATCTCGATCGCTTTATGGATAAAGTGCAAATCAAAGTACGTCTCTTTGAGGCGGGCGATCAGGCGGAGCCGTATGGCCAAATATTCTTGTTCGATCCGGTCGGCCTCGCGTTGGGCCACTTCCCCTTTGAGGCGGAGTTTGCCGGGAAAGGGAATCTCCTGCCCGATCCCATACATGGGCCCCTGCAACGGCTCCATCATCGGCATCCGTTGATATCCAAACTGGACCTTTGGGTCGGGGAGCGTTTGCACTTGCGGTACGACGGCCTTCGCGGCTTCCCATCGTTGGCGGGCTGCCTTGATCTCGGGATTTGCCGAGTCCAATTCTCCGATGAGGTCCGTGAGGTTGGCCCGCGACGCATCGGACGCGGGAGGGGATATCGCTTCAGACGCAACCCCAGGCGCTTCTTGTGCCCCGTTCGCAAGGAGTAGCGGCATGCCAATGAAGAAGACGAGAACAGTGGACAACGCCCACGCCAGGAACGAATAGATGATGGTTCGTGTCACGGTAGCACCTCCGGAGAAATTGAAACCACAGTACCTCGCTCTCAGCAACAAGATGAGCAGTCGATCAGCAGCTGCATCTCCGTCGCAGAAATTAGTCGCTGCGGAACCGCGCTGTGCCAGGCTTTGTCTTTTGATTGTGCGGCAATGGCGGATGCTGTGCTCACACGGTGGCCTGTGATTGGCACCACGTCCAGTCCTGGATTCAGAGTCTGTGTTTTTGCGTTCATGGTTCCCAATAAAATCACAGCTTCACTTTCCGCAGCTGCAAAGCGTTGCTGATGACGGACACTGAACTTAGGCTCATCGCGGCGCCAGCCACCCTCATGCCGCATATAGGATCTTCTTTGGTCGTCGGGCCTGACGCACAACCTTCACCAACTCCAACATCACCAGCGGGATCGCACCCACGGCCAGCAGCAGGACACAATCGGCGAGCGACAGGTATGACGTCTTCAGGAAGCGGCCCAGCGTCGCGTTGTGATGGCTCCATACCTGCAGCCCGAAAGACACGGACACGACGATGGCGAGGTTGAGGTTCGAGAGCAGAGAGATGCGCCAGACGGGCTTGGTTTCACTCCGAGCGCCGAAGGCTCGCAGGAGTTCGGCGAAGACCAGGACCGCAAAGGCCTCAGTGCGGGCCATTTCTTCGGTTTCCGTCTGCAAGCCGTAGAGATACACGGCGATCGCCACGCCGGCCGTGAGGCAGCCGGTGAGGAACATCGTACCGAGGAAACCTTGGTCGGTGATGCGCTCAGACCCGCGGCGCGGGCGGCGCGTCATTACGTCAGGGTCGATGGGGTCGGTGGCCAGACAAAGTGCAGGCAAGCCGTCGGTGACGAGATTAATCCAGAGCAGGTGAATCGGCAGAAGCGGGGTCGGGAGCCCTATGACCACGCAGATGGTCATCAGCAGCAGTTCACCCGTGTTGCCTGCTAATAGATATTGGAGCGTCTTGCGGATGTTGTCGTAGATGCCACGGCCCTCTTCGACGGCGGCAACGATCGAGGCGAAGTTGTCGTCGGTGATGATCATGTCCGAGGCCTGCTTGGTGACTTCCGTGCCTGATTGCCCCATGGCGATGCCGATGTCGGCACCTTTGATGGCGGGGGCGTCGTTGACGCCGTCGCCGGTCATCGCGACCACCGCCTCGTTTGCTTTCCAGGCGCGAACGATGCGGAGTTTGTGCTCGGCGGTGACGCGGGCGTACACGGCGACTGTGGGCGCGCGCTGCTGGAGGGCGTCATCGGACATCTTGTCCAACTCCGGCCCGGCGAGGGCGGCGGCGTCGCTCGACGCGATGCCGAGTTCACGTGCAACGGCCATCGCGGTGTGCGGATGGTCGCCGGTAATCATCACGACGCGAATGCCGGCGGCGCGACATTGTGCGACGGCCGCTTTGGCCTCCTGACGCGGCGGATCATACATCCCCGACAGACCGACGAACACGAGGTCGCGTTCCACGGCCTCTGCGGTGAAGTCGGCGGACGACGCGTTATCCAGGTCGCGATAGGCCGAGCCGAGCACGCGCAAGGCTTGCTGCGCCATCGCGTCGTTGTGCGCCATGATCTTCTGGCGACCCTCGTCCGTCATGGGACGGATCCCGTTGCTGGTATAAAGGTTGGTGCAGCGTTTCAACAACACGTCGGGCGCGCCGTTGATGAAGGCGCGGAGCTTCCCGTCCGGCATCTTGCGAATCACCGTGCTGCGTTTCCGGTCGGAGTCGAACGGAATTTCATGCTGCTTCGGCAGCTCCTTCTCGATGCGCTCCCGGTCACCGCCGGCCTTGCGACCGGCAGCGAGCAAGGCGCCTTCAGTCGGGTCGCCGATCACGTTCCATGTCCCCGCTTCCTGGACGAGATGGGCATTGTTGCAGCCAAGGAGGACGGTCGCCAATTCGAGCAACGGCGCGGCATGCTGCGCGTCCGCTTGCGTATCCTCGACGCGCACGTCACCGTCCGGCCCGTAGCCTTCGCCGGTGACGTCGTAGCGCTGGCCCGCGACGTAGAGCGCGCGCACGGTCATTTTTCCGACCGTCAAGGTGCCGGTCTTGTCCGTGCAGATGACTGTCGTCGAACCGAGTGCCTCGACCGCGGGCAGTTTGCGCACGAGCGCGCGGCGGCGGGACATGCGCAACACTCCGAGCGCGAGCGCCACCGTGACGACGGCGGGCAGCCCTTCCGGCACGGCGGCCACGGCGAGGCTGACCGAAGTCATGAATAATTCGAAGGGCGGTATCCCGCGCAACAGCCCCAGCCCGAACAACAGCGCGACGATGCCCAACGTCGCCCACACGAGGAGATGCCCGAACGAGTCGAGCTTCTTCTGCAAAGGCGTGCCCTCCTCCGCCCCGGCCTCTTCAATCAGACCGGCGATGCGACCCAGCTCCGTATTCATGGCCGTGGCCACCACGACGGCTTGGCCGGTGCCTGCCGCGACGCTGGTTCCCATGAAGATCATGTTTTTGCGGTCGCCGAGCGGGACGGCGCGCTGCCCCAACGTGACAGACTGCTTCGTGACCGCCTGCGATTCGCCGGTCAGGGCGGACTCGATGCACTTGAGCGAGGCCGCCTCCAGGAGCCGTGCGTCGGCTGCGACCAGGTCGCCGGCTTCCAGCGCGAGGATGTCCCCCGCGACAACACTCGAGGCGGGAATCACAGCAACCTGTCCGTCGCGCCGCACCGTGGCGTGGGGCGACGTCATTTTTTTGAGCGCGGCAATGGACTTCTCCGCCTTGAATTCCTGGTAGAAGCCGATGACGGCGTTCAGGATGACGATCATGAGAATGGCGAAGGCATCGATCCGTTCGCCTAACAGGCCGGAGATGACGGCCGCGGCAATGAGAATCCAGATGATGAGACTTTTGAACTGGGCGAGGAACATGTGGAGCGGGCTGATGGGTGTGCCTTCTCTCAGCTCGTTCGGGCCATTGGCTGCGAGTCGCCGCGCGACCTCCGCCGTAGACAGTCCGGCTGCTGCGGAGCCGAGTTGGGCCAACACTTCCTCGGCCGACTGGCTGTGCCAGACTTTGCCTTGCGATTGTGTGGCAATGGGAGATTCTGTGGTCATGCGGGAACTCTTTCGATCAATAGACCCGCCCTTAGACCCGCCCTTGGCGGAACCTTCCTCTCGAGCGTTGTTCTCTCTACACGCCACGCCGAACTCGCACTCATCAGCGCTTCGTCCCTGTGAATGACGCGGACCGCAACCCGGCTGGCATTCACGGAAGTTACGCCCGTATTCGCCCCGTGTTTATCCACAGCAACCTGGGGACTTACTCTCTGGCTTCACACCGACGGGCGTGGGCAGAAACGTTTGCCGACAGTGGTCGCTGCAAAAGTAGAACTTCTTTCCATCGCGTTCGGCGTGGAGCGCGGTGGCTTCGTCCACGTTCATTCCGCAAATGGGGTCTTTGGTTATGGATTGTGGTTCTTTCATGGTCATGGTCATGTTCCTTTCTTGGGCTCTACGGAAATCGTGTGGGTCAGTGAATGATGAAATGCAGATACCAGAACCTCACGACTTTCTGATGTTCACAATTGCTCACCCACTAGTGCTCATCGGGAAGTGCTTGGACTTGAAGCACAACGGCATTGGCCGCTTCCCATTGTTCTCGGGCCGCCTTAATTTCTGGGCTCCGGACAGACATTTCTTCGATGAGACTCTGGAGATTGATCCGATCGTCACCCGACGCCATGGGGACTGCGGTATCCGAGCGCGTGGCACCACCAATCTCTTGCGCGCCGCCGGCACACAGAGGGCTGAGGCCTACGACGGAGAACGTAAGGGTAGAGAAGACCCACAACGAAATATGAAAAGGTGATCGTTTCACAACAGCACCTCCAGACGGCATTGATGAAAGAAAAGGGGCATCGCCCGCTAACCCAAGCAGCCGAGCGGCGAGCGAAAGAACTGGAGGTGTGGAATCAGATTCGGAGGACTGAGGAGGAACCTATGGAGATGGGGACAATGGAGAAGTCGCTGCTCCAAGTCCACTGCGGCTCGGCTGACGGATTTGTGAGAATTCTAAGAACACTTGGGAACGCTGACGTCTGATCAGCATCCATGCTTGCGCTATTTTTCACCTGGCGCATCGGCGATGAAGTTGCCGATGGCGGGCACATCATTGTCACATCCATCGGGCAGGTCATACCCTCTTCCACCAAGATGGCGGTTTCTTCTGCCACCGAGAGATCAGGCAACGGACAGACCGTTCCGATCACCTGGCACAAGGTGAAGAACAAGAACACCAGAAAAAAGTATCGCGTATTAACTCGTCGAATCATGGGACCAACCAGCTCCAGAAACACCCACTCAACTTCGCTGCCTAGTCTCTAGCAACTGAAGCGAGCCTATCAAGGTTGCTCGACTCACCCCTGCCTTGTTCAGCGATGGCGATGCCAGAAAAACTGAGAGAAGAGTCTATTACGCACCCCACATAATCCCATACGCTTATGCAAGCCAGCAGCCCAGGCCTCAAACCTCCTAGTTCGATGCCGTTGGGGCATTTCGGATTAGTCTCTAAATCGATATCTCCAGCCCCTCTCCACATAGAGTTCATAGGCGCGTGTGGTTCCGTGGGCCTCGGCCTGCAGGTGCTGGGAGACCCACGGAGACAACACGTTGTCCGGAGTCCCCAGGTCCCGATCGACCTGGGCCACCGG
>SPAX01000198.1 GCA_005239475.1 Nitrospira sp.
CAGGTGAACAGTTGCGGCAGCAGTTCGATGCGGTGGGGCTGACCATGGGCGCGGAGCAGGCACGTGAACTGCCGATTCCCGGCCGTGCACTCAAAGGCATTCATCTCGCAATGGACTATCTGACGCAGCAGAACAAACGGAACGCCGGCGACACGATCACGGATGAACCGATCACGGCAAAGGGCAAGCGCGTCGTCATCATCGGCGGCGGCGATACCGGGTCAGATTGTCTCGGGACTGTGCATCGTCAGGGCTGCGTCGAAGCGCATCAGTTTGAATTACTCCCGGAGCCGCCTCCGACCCGCGCTGTCTCGACGCCCTGGCCGCTCTGGCCCATGCAGCTCCGCACTTCGCATGCGCATGAAGAAGGCTGCGATCGGCAGTGGAGTGTTTCGACCACCAAATTTACCGGCCACAATGGCCAGGTGACGAAACTGCACGCCAATCAGGTGAAGTTCGAGAATGGCAAGTTCACGGCAATCCCAAACAGCGACTTCGAGATGGATGCGGATCTCGTTCTCCTTGCCATGGGCTTCACCGGCCCGGTCAAGAACGGTCTCCTCGACAGCCTTGGCGTGAAGTACGATCAGCGCGGCGCGGTGTCGGTGGACGAGCGCTTCATGACCAACCTCGACGGCGTTTTTGCCGGCGGCGATACCAAGCGCGGCGCCTCGCTCATCGTCTGGGCCATCGCCGAAGGGCGGAAGATGGCGGCGGGGATACATCAATATCTGCATGCTGGAAGATCGGCGAAAAGCGCCCTGTTGTAATTATCCCTCGTCGTTATCCCACTCACACATGGTCGTCTTTCCGTTCCTTGCCGATGCAAGATTGGCTGCTAATTTTATGAGTATTCGCTAGAATAGCGCCGTGTCGGTCTTCGAACCCATATTCCAAATATTGAATGCGGGGGGAGTGCGCTATGTCGTGGTTGGCGGTCTCGCCACAGTGTTGCATGGATATGCCAGGTTGACTGCTGATGTCGATCTGGCCGTCGATCTCGCGCCTGAAGAAGCCACGAAAATGATTCAAGCCTTGGTGGCAAAGGGATTTCGCCCTCAAGTACCGGTGTTGCCTGAAGAGTTTGTCAATCCCGCAGTACGAGAGGTCTGGCTTCGAGAGAAGCACATGCGGGCCTTTTCACTCGTTGATCCGACTAATCCGATGCGGGTGGTAGACTTGTTGCTGAAACCGGAGGTTCCCTTTGAGGAGTTGTTGGCTCGATCTCAGGAGGTCATGTTGAATAGGACAAAGATCAGAATTGCGTCGATCGATGACCTGATCGCCTTGAAACGGCACGCCGGCAGGCCGCAAGATTTAGCGGACATTGAGCAGCTGGAAACCATCCGACGACAAAAAGGAGATCGCTGATATGGCCAACAAGCCTGCAGTGTCCTCGGACCTGACGCAACCAGAGGACTGGAATGCTGATGACCAAAATCTGCTCTCAGCGACGCTGTCTGCTACGCCGGCCCAACGTATGGCCTGGCTGGAGGAAGCACTTCGAGTGGCCTACGCGAGCGGTGCATTGAAACCGAGAAGACTGATCGAAAAAGAGGAGTGGGAGGGGATGAGCTCATCGCCTCGTTAATCGTCTGAGCCATCGCCGAAGGAAGAAAAATGGCGGCAGGGATCGACAAATATCTACACGCTGAGATGTCGGCTAAGAAGTCAGTCTCCTGAAGTTTCCCCTCGATTAAGTCAGAGCCAACCTGGTCAATCTCCTTCGCCCGCGGGACGCGCGGTCACAGAAGGATGGGGAGGGAGCAACTATATCGCTCGATGCGCGCAGTAAAGGGCAGCCTTGGCCACTCCTCTATAGAGAGCTAGAGGGAATTGGAAGCCCCCCCGTTCGATGCGCTGAGTTGGGAATCAATCAGGCAGACCTTTCTGCCTCACCTGTTCTATGCCCGTACGCCTTGGGCTTTCGATTGCGGAGAGTTCTTGTTGCTTGGCCACAAGATTGACTCTTTGCCTTATCAACAGTAGCCTGTGGCGATCCTTCAGGGATAATCGAGACCAATTATTTCTCAAGAAACACCTTCCCTTATGCAGACCCAATATCTCTTCAATTCATCTGGAGAATGGATCGCATTTAGACGAGGGAAGTTTGTGTTCGATACAACTGGAAATTGGATAGGTTGGCTGCCCTGGGACAACAAGGATGTCGTTAAAATCACAGGTGAGTATCTTGGAACAATATTTTCAGGCAATAGACTCTACCGAGTTTCTATGACGCCATATCGTGGGTATCCTGGATATCCCGGTTATCCTGGATATCCCGGCTATCCAGGCTATCCCGGGTTTGCAGGATATTCACCGCTTCCACTGGGAGCTCAAGACGTAGATATCTAGTACCCTTTGGCTATCGAATGAGTAACAGATTTTCGCATTACCCAACGCAGCCAACGTCTCAAGATGTAATGGCAGCCTTTTATATCCTGTGTAGCACTCATGAGGCAGCCTCTTCGTTTTTGGATATTTTTGAGCAAAGTCGTCAACAGCGAAACGCGAAAGGCACACCTGCGGATATAGAACAAGACCTTCTTCGGGCTATGCTTGCATTTGCCGCATCGGGGCTCGATTCAATGGTAAAGCAGCTCATAAGAAATACACTTGCAAAAGTTATTGAGTGTCGGAAGGGAGCCATGGGGAACTTCAAACAATTCATTGAGAAGAGACTGAGCAAAAAGGAGGTTATCGACGCTAAGCTGCTTGCAGAAGTGTTGGCAAGTCGAGACCCAAGAGATGTTTTGGTTTCTGAACTCATTAACGAGCTAGTATCCCAGAGTCTCCAGTCTAAAGATGCACTTCTCAGAGCTGCCTCATATTTCGATATACCGTCTGTTGAGCTAACTTCAGATATTGGTGGGCTTGGGAGGATATTCGATGCGCGCAATCAGATTGTTCATGAAATGGACGTCGATTTTACGCAGCGAAATCGAAGTCGCCGTCCTAGACGAAAGGACGACATGATTCAGCACACCACAGAACTTCTTAGAATTGGAGGGGTCATGCTACATAAAATTGACAACATGCTAACTCCTCAATCCTAGCAGGCACGAGAATTTCCAATACCCCGCAGCCGAAAGCCCTTCTCGGCGGCATTGCCGATTTGGGGGATATCTTAAAGATCGGTCTGCGGAACGAGGGCAAGATCCAAGACTACAACTACATCACAGTCGTGTTCGACAAGTCCCTGGTGGATTTCTTTAGATCAATCCGAAGGCGTTTGAGTGGCGGGTGTTGGCCAGAGTAACGGATGACGAATTGCTCGCTTGGATCAAGGCGCACAGCAAACCCTTGTCAGATCATTGTCTGCGCGCCGGTCGATCACAAGGGCATAAAAAGCCTTCCAGCGTCGTTCCTGCTTCGTTCAAACCCTCAACGTACCGAAGAAGATTCTCGAAGCTCAGAATGGCTGAAGGGGTTTTTCCATCCGCCAAGACCCATTGAAAGGGCGAATGGCCAACACGAAGTGCGGTATGTACCTCCTCAGGCTTGCGCTAGCTGCGGCCTAGCTGGAAGACTGTTTGAACGGCCTGCAGAATGCACCCTCCTCATTGCATTTGTATGCCATTGGAAGGAATGCTGACTTGACGTGGCCTGTCACTCACCTTACTCTCGACAGCCTTGGTACCAACTCATCGTAGCAGAGGCTAGGCTAGATAATGGCTAAACGTAAAACTGAAAAGACTCAGTGGTATGAAGCGTTTGAAGAAGTAGAACCCTACGTTGTCAAAATCACGACACCACACGCTTCAGGAACAGGGTTTCTCGTCGCAACCACTGCAGATCATACTCTTCTTGGGATTGCTACTGCGGCCCATGTAATTGACTTCCCGCATTATTGGGAACAGCCGATTCGTATACAGCATTTCAAGTCAGGCGAGATCATTTTCCTTAATCACCCTGACAGAATTATAGATATCGATTATGGTCGGGATGTTGCATCAATTGTGATTCGTGGTGGGAAATTGCCCTTTCCGAAAGACCCTCTGCCAATAATTCCTGAAGACAAACATCTCAAGGTCGGAGTGGAGATTGGATGGATTGGGTTTCCTGCCATCGCATCTGCGAATCTTTGCTTTTTCTCTGGCAACACGTCTTCTTGGGTGCAAGCAGAAGACTTTTACTTTGTCGATGGCGTTGCGATTAATGGAGTAAGTGGTGGCCCTGCATTCTCGATTAAAAAAGACAATAAAGTTCAGGCTATTGGAATTGTCTCCGCATATGTTCCAAACCGAGCAACGGGAGCACAGCTTCCCGGTTTGTGTGTTGTGCGAAACGTGCGCCCCCTTTATCAGATGATCAAGGGATTGAAAGACTTCGAGGAGGCGAAGAAGAAGGAAAAAGAGCCGGAAGGTTCGCCACCTCCGAATCCAACACCACCCGCTGTCGATCAAACAAGGTCATAGATAGCGGTATTGAAGAGAAAAAACTAGAAATTATTTCTTCTGCTGCCGAAGGCGAAAGCGTATGAGTAGTCAGGCATATTACCCGCAGTCCCAAAACCCTGCTCGGTGGCATTGCTCACTTGGGGCGGTTTATCGACAAAATTCACCCATGACATCCAGGGAGATTGGTCTTTAGGATTTCTTCGCTGCAACTCCACACTCAGTCCCCCATCCCCTATCCATGCAGCATATATCTTCCTTGCATCTCTTAGAGCACGTGTGTATTATTGTGAAAGTTGTACACACGCCATTTCGGAGGGACTATGCGCACCAATATCGTGATCGACAACAGCTTGATGCGGCAGGCGATGAAGGCTACCGGTCTCCCGACGAAGAAAGCCGTGGTGGAGGAAGGTCTCCGGATGCTCATTAAAGTGAAGGGGCAGGAGGGGATTCGCCGGTTACGCGGCAAGATCGCCTGGGAAGGAAAACTCAACGTTATGCGTGAAGGCCGTATCAAGGCTGCTTCATGATCATCGTCGATACGACGGTGTGGGTGGACTACTTCCGGGGGACGCGCACGTCGCATGCTGAATGGCTTGACGCGTATCTTACCGACGAATGGTTCGGGCTCACCGATCTCATTCTGTGCGAAGTCCTTCAAGGCGTGACGACAGACGACCAGTTCAATATAGTTCGCGAAGAACTCTTAAGGTTCGAAGTTTTCGAAACCGGAACGATCGAAGTGGCAATCGAAGCCGCGCTGAATTATCGACGGCTTCGAGCAGCCGGACGAACGGTGCGCCGTACGATTGATTCACTGATTGCCACGTTCTGCCTCTTGGAAGGTCATACGTTGCTTCACAACGATCGCGATTACGACCCATTTGAAACGGTGCTGGGTTTGAAAGTCGTACATCCGTAGCGAGTACGAACCATGACTGGCCAACAATATCCCCGAAGCCCCAAAGCCCTGCTCGGTGGCATTGCGCACTTGGGGAGGTTTATCGACAAGATTCGTCTGCGGCATGCTGGTCAGATTCAGGAATATAATTACATCACGGTGGGGTTCGATAAGTACCTGATCGATTTTCTGGAGATCGATCCGAAG
>SPAX01000199.1 GCA_005239475.1 Nitrospira sp.
CTGGTGTCTCCCTGGCTTATCAGCTACGTCTCTCCCCTATTCGTCTTAACCATGCTGACGGGCGATACCCTCATGACAGTGGGGTTTCTCATCATGATGGTCATCCCTCTCTACGAAATGTGGGTCTTGAAACAGCCGCTGATGGCAGGAAAGCACGGGAAAGAAGCATGAGCTAACACTCCCTGACGCTCGACACAGTCTGCGGCCAGAGGTTTTTCACCCAGAGCCCAAGATCACGTTGTGGTCTTGGGCTTTTTGTTTTTTGGAGAAATGACGATGGAACAATACATTTCTGAACAGATTCACCCTGGGATCATCACGATACAGGGAATGCTCCAAAAGATCGACCGCCTCCGACTCCCTCTGGCATCACGCCGTGACGTCGAGAGCATCCTCGTTCGCCAGGTCGGCAGGGAAATCGATCGCGCACTCCCCTGGCAGGCTGGTCACGGCCGCCGCACGGCTGCGATCTCGTTGTTGGTCGGACAAGCAATCGGCCTGGCCCCAGGCGAGTTGCACGATCTGAAACTCGCCGCCCTCCTCCACGATATCGGGCTGTTGATGCTTCCTCACCACCTAACCATCGGGGTGAACCGGCTCGATTCAGAATCCTATGTCACCGTGCAGAATCATCCTCGACTTGGCGCCACACTCCTGGAACCGTTTTTCTTTCTCCGAGAGGCTTCTGTCCTCATTGCCCATCACCACGAACGATGGGACGGATCGGGCTATCCTTATGGCATCAGGGGACGATTCATCCCCCTTGGAGCCAGGATTCTAGCTATCGCCGACGCGTACGACGCGATCAAAGTACCAGACGCAGACCCTGCCGTCAGAAATCTGGTTGCGCTCAGAATTCTCCAGGTCGCATCAGGCACCCAATTCGATCCCGAGCTCGTCGCGGTCACCGTCAAGGCCGTGCTCCATCAGGATCGTCAGGAGGGGCAGCCTGTCTGGGGCGAAGCGGAATGAAGGACAGAGGGATTGGCTAAGTCATCGCCGGTGCTCCGCACGCCGGCACCGGAGTGGAGAGAGTAGCCCCCACTCCTGGGACGCGGAAGCCCTCACTTCCTGCTGAGGACCCCCGTTCCTAATCCGTCGGCATGGTGCGACCGAAGAAGCATACATTTCCGTTCATCTGTCTTCACACTGAGGAGATTTTATCATGACGTTCTTGAGTGGTAGTGGCGCAGGGCGACGGTTCATAGCAACGGCGGTCTTCTGTGCGATCTCGGCCATCGTGTCCGACAGTCCCATCGTTCGCGCGCAGGAAGGGCCTGCCGATCCGCCGGAAATCACGATCGGAGAGCGCTTGTTTCTCGAAACGCGATTTGCCCAGTTCTTCAAACAATTTCTTTCCGGTGGAGCAGGTGTCAATGATCCCTTACCCGTCGGCGATCCCGTCATGAATACGACGGTCACCGTCGGCGAGCCACTTTCCGGCCCGTTCGCCGGCCTGTCGATGAACTGCCGGGCTTGCCATTTGGTCGATGAGCATGTCGAAACGTCCGGCGGGACGATGCGCACGTATGCCGACTTTGCCAGGCGCAGCCCCGTACCGGCTCGCGAAGACGGCGCGACGACCGCGCCGCGCAATTCGCCTGCGCTGGTCAACGCCACGCTCCCGCGAACCGGCGGCCTCTTGCTGCACTTCGATGCCGAGTTTGCTACAACGGCGGATCTGATCAAAGACACCTTCACCGGACGCAATTTCGGCTGGTTGCCGGGGGAACGGGCGCTTGCGATCACCCATCTGGCCCGTGTCGTTCGAGAAGACAACGGAACCGGGGCACTGGCGCAAGATTTTGGCGGCTTGCCCTATGCGGTCGTTCTGACAGGGAGCGACCCCACTATTCCGGAAGAGTTTCGCCTCCCCGAGGAGTTTCGTGTCAATGTCGCAACGGCATCGGATGCAGACATCTTCCGCGCGGTCTCGACATTGGTTAGCGCATACACTGAGGGGTTGGTCTTCTCACAGGATGAGACGGGAGCATTCAACCTGTCCCCATACGATGTGTTTCTGGAAATGAACGGCCTGCCCCGCAAGCCGGCTGCTCGGGAGACCACTTCGGAATACAGCCGCCGATTGCTCACGCTGATCGAACGACTGGAGCGCGACAGCCGCCTGTCCTGGGTGACACACAACCCGCACAAGAAACATCGGCGGCACCACCGGCACCTCAAATTCGTGAAACGAAACCCCGCCACGGAAGATGGCAAGTTTCAATTCCACGACCAACCCTTCAAATTTGGACGAGAAGAATTCCAAGGACTCAAGATCTTCTTCGCTGAGCCCTCCCACGTTCCATCACTTTCAGAAAATCTGAAACGCGGGAAAACCGGTAATTGCATCGCCTGTCATCAGGCGCCGACCTTTACGGATTTCCGTTTTCACAATACCGGCACGACCCAGGCGGAGTACGACCGCATTCATGGATCCGGGACGTTTACCCATCTCCCCATCCCAGCCTTGCGTGAACGCAACGCCAACCACGATCAATATCTTCCCGCAACAGAGCAGCATCCACATGCGCAAGGACCGTTCCGAGAGGTTCCGATGGCGGGCAATCTGAACCTCACCGACCTTGGAGTCTGGAACGTGTTCGCCAATCCTGACTTTCCCGCCTCCCAGCACCGTATCCGCCGCATCCTCTGCGTCGATGCGCTCACCGCCGGCTTACCGGGACTGAGCGTTCCCTCAGCCCAAAGCAACGACACGCTCGATCGCCTGATCGAAAGCGTCGCGTTCGCAGGACGCTGCAGCGAGCAGGCCCTCTTGCCGATCAGCATGGCGGTCTTTAAGACACCCGGGTTGCGGGATCTCGGTCACTCGGCTCCCTACATGCATACAGGTCAGTTCGATACACTGGAGCAAATCGTCAACTTTTATCAAGTCTCTTCCGATCTCCAGCGCGCCGACCGTCTGCGCAATGGAGATCGAGAGCTCGCCGGCATCCGCTTGACCGATCAGGATGCCGGCCCTCTGGCGGCCTTTCTCAGAGCGCTGAACGAGGACTATGAATAGGATGGTCTTGCGCAGTTAACGCTATTGCGTGCGTTGCCGGTGCCCGATACACCGGCAACGGAGTGGGAGTTGTGTCTTCCCACTTCGCGGGCGGGGGCCCTCATTTCCTCCTGAGATCCCCGCCTCACCTTCTTGAATCGTTGCGCCGCTGATCGAATCACTGATCCGCGGCCTAGGCCAAAGGACAGAAAGTCCAGAGCCCATGGTTGTTCAACAGCCATGGGCTTTTATTTTGACGGTACGAAGAAGCATTCGTGGATTCACAGCACCAGAGTCAACCCAATGACCGAGACGTTCGCTGTCTATGCGGCCAACTGATTGCGCGCCGGACTGACAACGGAGTGGAAATAAAATGCAAACGCTGCCGCCGCGTGATCCTTATCCTGTTCAAGACGATCGCCGGCAACGCGTCGCCGCGTCTGCCCTGATCGACCTATGGTGAGATCCCATCCCGCCTCTGGCGGTATCGAACGGCCAGTGAACTGCAGTCCAGAGCCCACGACGGGACACCCGCACGGGGGTCTATGTTTTTTCATGAGCCAGGCAGTTCTCGGTACGAAAAAGATGAATCAACCCGTGCGATACAACATGCCGCTTCGATGACAAGAACGACGAATTCCACAATTCTCCCCGATCGGCTTCGCGACCTCACGGCCGAGCTCCGCCGACACGCCCCCGAATCGGCCGATCGACTCGCGCGCGCCAAAACGGAGCACGAGTTCCTGGAGGTGGTCTGCAAACTATTCAATCTGACCTCCGCGCTCACGCCCGATCATTACTCATTGCTCCGCCCGGAAGGTCTTTCAAAACAAATCACGGTATTTATCAGCAGCAACCTCCACAAAGGACTGACACTCAAACTATTGGCGCAGTTTCTGGGCTACTCGGAGAAGTATTGTTCCGATTTGTTTCAATCGACCATGGGAGAATCGTTTTCCGGTTATCTCAAACGTCGACGAACTGACACCGCTTCCTCGTTGCTGTCGACCACCGACAAGTCTGTCGCAGAAATCGCCGCCGTGCTTGGATTCAGCGACCAATTTTCCTTCAGTCATTTCTTCAAACGATCGACCGGTCGATCTCCCCGTGAGTTTCGGACAGATCGCGGTCAGCGCCGCCCCCCGCAAACCAGCCCCTCGTCCTCTCGGGAAAAACGATGACCAACACGCCTATAAGAGATGCGGATGTCTCTGTCCTGACGCTACCTCGTGAGGATTCGCCGCCCACTCGCCGACCACGGCCATGGCTCAGATGGCTTACGGCAGGAGTCACCGCCAGTTTCTTTCTGGTGGCCTTGTATTGGTATGTGCCCTTCCCATCATCTCTACCGGAAGTAGACACAACACCCGTGCGTCTCGTCGGAGGACATGTCCACGCCTCTCCTCTCACCGCAAGCGGCTACGTCGTGGCGCAGCGCCAGGCCTCTGTCGCTTCTAAAGGCACCGGTCGGCTCGAATATCTCGGCGTCACAGTCGGGAGCCATGTTGCGGCAGGAGACGTCATTGCGCGAGTCCAACAAGACGACGTCCAGGCCGTTCAACATCAGGCTCGTGCACGCCTGGATGTGGCCAAAGCGGCCCTGACGAACGCGCAAGCGGAACTGCGGGACGCCCAACTAACCTACGCTCGCGCCAAAGCCTTGCTGCCCAAACAGTTCATTTCGCAAGCCGAGTTCGACACCGCCTCGACCAGGCTTCGACGAGCGGAAGCAGCCGTGCGATCATCCTCAGCCGCCATTGCAGCAGCGGAAGCGGATGTGCAAACCGCTGACGTGATGTTGGAGAACACGCTGATTCGGGCTCCATTCGATGGAACGGTCCTCAAGAAGTTCGCCGAAATCGGTGAAGTCGTCGCGCCCATGGCAGGCTCTGCCGGTTCACGTGGAGCGGTGGTCCTGATAGCAGATATGACATCGCTCGCGGTCGAGACCGAGATTTCTGAATCTTCGATCACGCAGATCGCGCAGGGCCAATCGGCCGATATCACTTTGGACGCGGTGCACGGCAAGCACTACCCCGCAACAGTTGAACAGATCGTGCCGACGGCGGATCGATCCAAGGGCACGGTGCTGGCCAAAGTCCGCTTCGTCGAACTTGACGATCGCGTACTCCCGGAAATGAGCGCCAAAGTATCGTTCACACCGGCCGTTCAACCGCATGATTCGGCACAACCTCGGCTGTTCGTCCCTTCGTCCTCACTGGTGCAGAAAAATGGTCGGCTCACGCTCTACGTGCTCGAGGACGAGACCGTGCGGGAAGTCTCCGTCGAAGAAGTGTCCAAGAGCGGTGGAGACAGCGAGGTGCGCGGAATGCTGACGGCTTCAACACAGGTGATCCTTGCGCCATCGTCATCGCTGCAAGCCGGCATGCGAGTCCGTTCCCGAGTGCCCTAGTGAGAGGAGCATCAGCCATGAATCAGCCTGTTGTTGAGTTCCAACGTGTATTCAAATCCTATTTTCGAGGGGAGCAAGAGATACCGGTCCTGAAAGATTTCTGTTTGTCCGTTCCACAGGGACAGTTTCTTGCGATCATGGGGCCGTCTGGATCAGGCAAGACCACGATCCTCAATCTGGTCGCTGGCCTAGACCGCCCAACGCAGGGAACCATCCATGCAGCCGGTATTGCAGTTTCGCAGCAAGGAGAAGCGGATCTCGCTCGATGGCGCGCCCGGCACATCGGCTTCGTGTTCCAGTTCTACAATCTCATTCCGGTGTTGACGGCCGCTGAAAATGTAGAACTGCCTCTCCTATTGAGCAAACTGGCAAGACGCGAGCGGTTCAAGCATGTCCAAGCGGCCCTCGGTCTTGTGGGATTGAGCGATCGGATACAGCATTATCCCCGTCAGTTGTCGGGAGGTCAGGAACAGCGCGTCGGGATCGCGCGCGCCATCGTCAGCGATCCCACAATCTTATTGGCGGATGAGCCCACCGGCAATCTTGACCGAAGCGCAGCCCAAGCCATCATGGCCCTCCTCACGCGGCTTCATCAGGAACTCAACAAGACGATTCTCATGGTGACCCACGATCCGCAAGCCGCGGACTACGCGCAGGAGATCCTCCATTTCGACAAAGGGAAGGTGGACTAGCCCATGACCCTGGGGACCTTGATCGTTCGCAATCTTCGACGGCATACCTTTCGGGTTACATTGACGGCATTCGGCATCGCCACCGTCATCCTTGCATTCAACCTCATCGTCACGACGGTCCGTGCGTGGTACGCGGGCGTCGAGGCTTCCGTCCCAAATAGACTGATCTCCCGTCATGCAGCTTCGCTTTCCATTCATCTCCCGCTCGCCTATCGGGATCGTATCGCTACGCTGGATGGAGTGACCGGCGTCACCTACGCCAACTGGTTCGGCGGTGTGTACCGAGATGCCAAGGGCTTTTTCCCTCAGTTCGCCGTCGAACCGGCTTCGTTTCTGGATCTTCATGCCGAGCTGTCGGTGACGGAAGAAGAGCGCCAGGCCTTCCTCAGCGATCGTCGCGGTTGTGTGATCGGCCATCGGCTTGCGGCACTGTACGGTTGGAAAGTGGGTGATGTGATCGCCCTCAAAGGCACCATCTACCCCGGAGACTGGGAGTTTGTCGTACGAGGCGTGTATCGCGGCGCCGACGCCGCCACGGATGAGACCTGGATGCTGCTGCGCTGGGATTACATGAACGAACGCCGACAACAAATAGACCCGGATCGGGCCGGCACGGTCGGCTGGTACGTTATCCGAATTGCCGATCCTTCCCTTGCCGGAAGCGTGAGCAGGTCGGTGGATGCGGAGTTCGCCAATTCCACTGCGGAGACCAGGACGGAAACCGAGCAAGCGTTTCAGGCGGGCTTTGTCGCTATGTCCGGGGCCATTATCGGCGCGCTGAAACTTCTGGCAATCGTGCTCAACGGGGTTACGCTGCTGGTACTCGCCAATACCCTCGTGATGGCCGTGCGCGAGCGCACGAAGGAATTAGCCGTACTGCGGACGCTCGGCTTTCGACCAAGGCACCTGACTGCGCTGGTGACGGGAGAAGCCCTGCTCATCGCAGGACTAGGATCGGCTCTCGGCATCGCGATCACTATTCCAGCCACGTATATCTTCGGTGCACTCGTCGCAGCCAAACTGGGGAACTTTTTTCAACATCTGACCTTGTATTCAAGCACATTGTTGCTGAGCGCCTCTGTTACGCTGTGCATCGCCGTCTGCGCAGCGGCATTTCCCATCATGACAATCTTGCGCGACAAGATCGCAGAGGGCTTACGTCACGCCGGATAGGGTCTTAATCTGTGAAACTTCTCTTGGCCTACAGTGTTCGAAACGTCTGGGTCCGTAGTAGTACGACGGCGCTGACCATAGGAGGGCTGGCATTGGTCAGTCTGATTCTCCTGGCGGTCCTCATGCTGGGCAACGGATTGAACCGGGCGCTGGTCGAAAGTGGTTCACCCGATAACGTCCTGCTGCTGCGCAAAGGCGCGACCACTGAGATCGCGAGTGGGATCTACCGCGACCAAGCGCACGTGGTGCGCATGCTCGCTGGAATCGCGCAGACCTCTGGTGGTGAACTACTGGCCATTCCTGAATTGGTCGTCTTGATCAGTCTTGCGAAGAGTGGGGCAGAAACTCCTG
>SPAX01000002.1 GCA_005239475.1 Nitrospira sp.
AAGCAGCCTACAGGGGGGCGGAAATCATGATCCGCACCGCGGGATACACCGCTCCCATGCGCCATTCCTGGAGGGTGACCAACCAAGCGAACGCCTTTTGCAACCTCATGTGCACCGCGAGCGTGTGCATGTGCGGATCGGACGGCAGCTTCGATTCCATGGGCGAGGGGATGTTCTGCAATTTCGATGGCACTCCGCTGGTCGAGGGCAGCCATCGCCCCGATGAGATCATTACCTGCGAGCTGCGTCCGGATCTCGTACGCGAGGCGCGTGCCGAATGGGGAGTGGAGAACAATATCTATCAGTTCGGCCACCGCGGGTATGTTGCCGTTAAAGGCGGGGCGCAGGATTGCCCATATACCTATATGCACGACATGCTTGCTGGGAAGTATCGCTTGCCTTGGGAGGCAGCCGTAAAGATTACGGACGGTACTTCGTGCGGCTTCGCGGCACCTGAGCGCACATACGACGGGTCGCTCGAACCGAGGCGTAAATCCGCGTAGCGAGCACAAGGGGCTGCGACAGGGGACAAGTTGCCGGGAAAGACTACTTGCGCCGCTTCCACCACTCTCACGGCGGCACATGAACCGGAGAAACCCACAAGCCTTTCTTCGCCTCTCGTGCCTCAGCCACTAATCGTTCCAGCGTGCCATTCCCTGGCGCGGCGCAGTGAGGACTTGCAATGCGTTGCTCAGACGGCTGTAGGAGAGGGCGCCATCGATACGGATTCGCGCAGTCCGCACCATCTAGCGGAATAGCCACCCACCTATCGGAGCAGTCGTAGCGATTCTCACCGCATACGACTGACCATCGGTATCTTCATCGCCTTCCCTTTCCTTGTGACTTCGATTGTACGTCACCCATGGAAGACGACATTTCGGGGGAAGCTCAGATCCGCGAAGACCTGATATTCAAGGGACATGGGCGTGCCCGGATTTGGTCACACGGAGTGGTGTCATGCGTAGAACAACAAATTACGGCTGTGGGGGTCACTTTGCGTGGCTCTGATGACGGCCTGAGTGGATGCGAGGCACGTGGGCAGTTCGTGTCAGAGACGATTGAGTCCGTCGAGCGCGGCCGTGCGGTAACACTCTGCGAGGGTGGGGTAATTGAAGACGTTGTGCACGAAAAAGTCGACCGTGCCCTGATAGGCCATGACGGGCTGTCCGATGTGAATCAATTCGGTCGCCCCCGGCCCGACAATATGCACACCCAACAGCTCCCGAGTGTCGCGATGAAACACGAGCTTGAGCAGCCCCTCAAGGTCGCCGCTGATGTGCCCCCGCGCGATTTCCCGGTAGAAGGCTCGACCGACGGCATACGGCACCCCGGCAGTGACGAGCTCTTCCTCGGTCTTCCCGATCGTAGAGACTTCCGGGATGGTGTAGATGCCGTAGGGGAGTGTCGTCGGTGCGGCCGGCTGGGCCACCCGGCACGCATGGCAGGCGGCGAGCCGGCCTTGCTCCATGGAGGTGGCCGCCAAGGCCGGAAATCCGATGACATCTCCCACCGCGTAAATATGCGGGATGGCCGTTTGGTAGTGCTCGTTGACGGTGAGCTGTCCTTGGTCGGCCTTGAGGCCGATGGCCTCGAGATACAAGGACTCGGTGTTCCCGCTGCGGCCCATCGCATAGAGCAGCATGTCTGTCGTGACGGTCTCCTGGCATTGAAGTCTGGTCACGACGCGCCCTCGCTGGTCAAGGACCACTTCCGCGATCTCCTCTCCAAGGCGCATGGTCACGCCGTTGCGCTGCATGTGGGACTCGAGCACGCGCATGATCTCTTGATCGACACACCGGAGGAGGTGGGTCCGTCTATCAATCAGGGTGACCTGGATCCCGAACACGGCCAGCATGGAGGCGTACTCCGCTCCGACGACGCCTCCGCCCATGACCGTGAGGCTGGCGGGATGCTCTTTTGTGTTCAGGATCGAATCGGAATCACAGATGGTGACGTCGTCGAACGGAATGGCCTCTGGTCGGCGTGGGCGTGATCCCGTGGCAATGACGATTGACGATCCGCGCAGCCGGACGGCGCTGCCATCGGGTCGCGCGACGCTTAGCGTCTGGGGATCGACGAAGGAGGCAAGGCCCGGGATGATCGCGACGTGGTTGCGCTGCAACTGGTCGGTCACGACCGCCACTTCGCTCTTGATGACCTGATCTTTTCTCGCTATCAAGTCGGGCAAGGTTATCCGGCGTTTGACCTCTGCACCGAGCTGAGGAAAACCGCGCCGGGCGAACCCGTCGAGATAGTCGATGGTGTCTTTGAGTGTCTTGCTCGGCAGGGTACCCGTGTTGAGGGACGTGCCTCCGAGCTGGAGGGCCTTTTCGATGAGGGCGACCCGCTTCCCAAGCTTTGCCGCCTGGATGGCAGCCTTTTGCCCCGCAGGTCCGCTGCCTATAACCAGCATGTCATACGATCTCATCGAGCTGTCCATGTTTCTCTCCCGTCCGGGCTCTTCTGTTGAGGTACCATGAATGGTCCGATCCGCCAAGAAAAGATCCTGTCTAGACATCATTTCCCTCAAACGCGGAGCTGAAAAGGCGACAGTTGAACATCAGTCTTCTTCACGCCAACCCTTTTCTGCTTTCGACCTGCCTCTCAACAATGGAGCCAAAATCCTGTTCCAGTACGCCTAGCAGTGGTTCGATTTTTCCATGGTTTTGGCGTATCCTTTTCTCTGGTTCAATAACAAACAATACAGTCGTGAGCGAGAGCCGGGCTTTCAAAGAGGAAGGCCAAATGACCAAAATACATTTAGGCGGATCCTTAAAAAAGGCAAATACGGGGCGGTGCCCCCGCCCACATATTCGCGGCCTCGCCGGTGCGTAAACTGATGTCGATATTGGGGGCTTCCCTTGGTGCCGTCCTACTAATCGGTGGGATATACCTCGCCATCGGCGGTGGGGCAGCCGCCACGAAGTTCACGCTCTTTGGCAATCAGTTTTCTTCCACAACCGTTGGGATCCCCTTGATGGTGATAGGTGCCGTGATGATAGTTCGTACGTTTTGGAGAATCCTCGCTTCAGTCGATCACTTGTTGAATTTGCCGGACGATGATCGAAAATCCTGAGCCGCGCACATCATGTGAAGTGCCGAACCTTTCAATGCACCCATTGCAGCAGCCGCAAAGAACAGATGATTTTGTACGTTGGGCGGATAGAACGTGACCACCGACAATAGGTGAACACGAGGGGCGCACCTCTAGGGAAACCTCCGGTGCCCACTTATAAACCAATCTTCGGCCCAATAGAGCAATCGCAGAGCCACTAACAGTTGTTTTTGATCCAGCTTCGAAGAACCTGTAAACCGACAGAAAGTATGGTGTTGTTATGCCTGTAGAGCCAGAGGATTTTGATCGCGGGGCTTCTTCACTTCGCGGTGTTGTGCCCCACTTAAATTGTGGACAGGTGTCTTAGTCAGTTGGATGCAGGACACCCACTGAATTTATTCAAAACCCATCGAACCAGATCACAGCTGAGGATCTCCCACCAGAGTCAGGTCGAGTGCACTCGGCTGTCCCTTAAGAAGTGGAGACTCGAAAAGGGCTGGATTCTCTGTAGCAACAGTGGTTAGCAATGTTCAACAACCTGGCAAGAAATTAGGTGGGGCAGTACACTGGTGTTGAAGGCCAGGAGCGAAAGCTTTCACCTGCCTGAGAGGAGAGGCGTCACATGGATAAACAGTGCAACGGTCTACTGCAAAGAAGCTCGATTATGAACACAGGTCGGTTACTACAAGCATGCATCGTACTGGCAGTCGGAGTGGGGCTCATGGCGTGCACCAAAGTGCAGAAGGATCGGGTTATGACCCAGCCAGCGTCGTCCGGTCAGTCCTTGAGCCCCTGCCAGCCGGCAGGAGTGTCCTCCACCGCAACGCCGGAGTTTTGTGTGAATGTGACGGAGATACAGCTGATTAGCCACGACACAAAAGCTGATGTCAGTCTGTCGCTCGTGAACCGAACTGGGCGCAGGCTCTTCATCGCTTTGATAGGGTTCACTTCTCTGACAGACAGCAGCGGAAGAAAATGGGATACGGGGGATACTAAAGGTCTTGGCGGCCCCAATAATCCAGTACCGTTAGAACCAGACGGAGAAACGCAGGGAGCAATCTCGTTTTACCAAAATGGACAGGCTCTTGCAGACCTGACCTTCTCGCTGCGTGGAGAAGTTGGCATTATGAAGATGGACTCTCACGGTCAAGCGGTCCCAGGTCAGATTGCACTAAAACGCGGGATCACCCTCTCGGGGATTCGTATCCAGCAACAGCCTCCTCAGCCTACTGGCGCTCTGGAACAGAATAAGAACACCAAGCTTGCCCATGTATCTCCTCGGCGCGCTAGCCCTATGGCGCCCAAGTCATCGGCTTCGTCGAAGTCGTCCGCACCAGGGGCAGTCGTGGGGGCGTCAGACAACGGGAAACCGAATAGCCAAAAGCCAGCATCGCCAAACGAAAGTCGTTCATCCAATCAAAGGTCGAGTACAATCGATTCTCGGGCCGGCGATGCCGCGACAAGCAAAAGCGGATCGAAATCCGTCGGGAGCGGCGGGTCAGGCCCAGCCGTGATCGGTTTGCGCATCGGTATGGCGCCTGATCAGGCCCGCGAGATGTTCAAGTCGCATGGTTTCGGATCATCGATTAAATCTCAGAATAGACCCGTTGTCAGTTATGCCGAGGGTTCGAACACGCTGACATTTAGTCTTTCCGGACAGGCACCGCAGCCTGTGCCAAACACAAATTATGTAGCCCGGATATCCGGTGCCATTAGTGACGTACAATATCCTGCAACTGAGAGATCAGGTAATACACTTACTGTATTCTTTGGGCCTGTTCCTGGACATGAGCGAATCGTGTCGCTCAATCAGACCGAGTATATTCCGGCCAGCAAGAGACCGACTTTTGACGCCTTCGCGAAGACACTAGTGGAGAAATACGGGACTCCCACCGAGTTGCTACCGGATTCTCCCGGTATATATCGATGGCGCTACGACAGCAATGGAACACTGCGTAAACCCACCCCCGCAACTAGTTTCGTCGGCTGCCCCAGACTGAGACCGGGCGTCGTCGAATTCCAGCCCCTAGGTTCTCCCCTGATGATTCAGGAGTATAAGCAGTCGGCGACCAGATGTGGCGCCATCTTCCTTGAGGTGGCCTTGGGGTTCGAGGGTTATAACTATGCTGGGCCTGGGACGCTGATCAAAAATTACACTACTCACATGACGGGACTTGATGCGACCATACGTGCGTTGGACGCTGCCAAAGGGATCGTCGATAAGGCTCAAGCACAAGCGAGCGGGGCTGCGATCAAGAAGGGAAAGCAGCAAAAGCTGGATCTTTAGGCTTTCGCTCTGTACGGAGAAAGAGGGGGGCAGGCAGTGCTCGGTCCCGTCCTCAGAATCCCCCCTAGTCAGCGCTGAGGGTATGGGTGCGTAGTGACGGCAGCACAAAACTTTTCAAATTGGCCAGAAAACGGGCAGCCACACAGTGCTCTCGGCTACCAGAGTCCCGTCCAATACCGCGCTCAACAATCAACCCAGGTGATTTGATTTCAGGGGAGCATTACAGCGACGCGTTGTGGCGCATATCGTTTAAACCTGAATCCGGCGTGAAAATGCCAGTTTCACAGTTAAGTTGGTGTTTGGTTTGTGACGCCAGCGCGGTATACAATCGACTTGCTTCGAGGCATTATTCGATGGCACGGTGCCGTGCCGCCACAATGATCGGCAAGTCGTGAAACGGAAGCCTTGTCTCATCGAGAATTGCGACACCTGCGCGCTTCGCGTGAAGGCGGTGTTGTGCGACCTCGAAGGAGACGACCTCGCCGAATTTCGGAAAATCAAACACTCCCTCGATTACGAGCCTCACCAGACCGTCTTCTACGAAGGCCACGTCTGTTTGGGCCTTTATTTGTTGTGTACGGGCAAGGTCAAGCTGACTCGTTCTTCGGCACGAGGCCAGCGGCAGATCGTCCGGATCTTGGGCCCTGGTGAGCTGATTGAGAAACACGCATTCGGCGAGCGGGCGCTTCACGAGGTGACGTGCGAGACGTTGGAGCCCTCTCAAGTCTGCGTCATCGACAAGGCGCGCTACCTCGATGTCATCCACCGGAATCCCCAACTGGCGATCAAGCTGATCCAACTTCTCAGTAAGGAGCTTGGGGTAAATATGGATCAGCTCGACCAGTTCACGTTCAAGACTGCCCGCGAGCGGTTGGCCGGCCTGCTCTTTGAACTCGGCAACCGATTCGGCATAAAAAGCGCCGATCAAGTCCAGGTTGGGCTCACTCTAAAACGGGAAGAAATGGCTGAGATGGCCGGGATCACGGTTGAAACCGCCATCCGCCTGCTCAGTGTGTTTCGGGATGAGGGGTTGCTCACCATCGATGGAAGGGCCATCACGCTGCTGAACCCTGACCGTCTCGCCAGAATTGCCCGGCACTAAACCATACACCGTCAAACGTTATTCGTGAAACGTGGAATCCCGCCCTAGGATTCCCGTCGGAGAAGTCACGCTGTCCCCTCGCCACGCGCCTCGTGCCTCTCGCCCGGTCATCACAGGCATAGGTCTAATGGCCTATCCCAAAGAGTTGAGATGAATCATAGACCGGACTGATCAATCCCCGTGTGGGTCTGCCTTCCTTTTCGGTAGAGTAACCGAGACGTACGAAGGCCACTGTGCTCGTACGTTCGAGCTTCCGTACATGGGACTCGCGAATGATGGTGCCTCAAGAACGTAGGCCAACGGGTCTCACCGTCGATCCAGTTGCCCTTCTCAAGCGAGAGCACGAAATGATTCTGGACCAACTGGCCATAATCGAAACTGCAGTGAGCCCTCGCGCCGCCGGAAACGGCGTGGCGAAGGGGTGGATCGGAACACATTGCGGGAACTGCCCCAATTCTTTACCAGCCGCGTAGGAGCCAATTTCAGACGGGAAGAGGTGTTGATCGCAGCTCTCCAGTGAATCCTTGGTCGGAAGCAGGAGCAGCAAGAACAGTTCCAGAGCGTCTCATTCTATTTCTCTTTCAACAGGAGGTAAGGAACATGGCGACAACATTCGGGGGTAGCGACCGCGGGTATGACATGTCGCTCTGGTACGATTCGAGGCCGCTCAAGATCGGCTGGTTCGCCATGTTGGCGGCGGTGGGCGCCGAGGTCGTGTTTCAGCGCGTCTTTGGGTATTCCCACGGCTTGGACTCCATGACCCCGGAGTTCGAAACTGTCTGGATGGGGCTGTGGAAATTTAACGTGGTTTCCAACATCATCTTCGCGGCCGTTACCTGGGGGTGGATTTGGAGTACGCGGGATCGTAACGTGGCCAACGTGGGCACCAAGACGGAAATCAAGCGGTATTTTTATTGGATGATGTGGCTTGCAATTTACGTCTTCGGCGTGTACTGGGCGGGGAGCTACACCCTCGAGCAGGACGCGTCGTGGCACCAGGTGATCATCCGCGATACGAGCTTTACCGCCAGCCATATCATCGCCTTCTACTTCACCTTCCCGATGTACATCACCTGTGGCGTCGCGAGTTATCTGTACGCCATGACCCGGCTGCCGCAGTTCAGCAAGGCAGTCTCGTTCCCCTTGGTGGGGGCGATCGTGGGGCCGATGATGATTCTCCCCAATGTGGGACTCAACGAGTGGGGCCATGCCTTCTGGTTCGTCGATGAACTCTTTGCCGCGCCATTGCACTGGGGGTTCGTGACGCTGGGCTGGTGCGGGCTGTTCGGTGGGACCGGTGGTGTGGCGGCGCAGATTGTCGCCCGCCTGTCCAACCTGTGCGATGTAGCCTTTAACGGCGAGAGCAAGGACTGTTTGCATGTGATCCCATACTAAGTCGTGTAGTCGGCTTCGGTGGGCTGAAAATAGAGAGGCCGGCGGCGTCCTAAGCGCCATCCACGGGCGACCTTCCTTAGGGGAGGGTCGCCCGTGTTATTTCGTTCGCGGTCACTACTCAGGTAGATAGGCTGAAGGATTTTAGTCTTCAGCCTGAACACCTGAGTAGTGACGAATATTCAATGGTGAATGCTCGGCTGAGAGCGGATGGCTGATGGCAGGAAGAGGTGAGGCGAGCGGCAAGAAACGCGTGACAAGCGGGACGAGCGCGACTCGCGTGACGTGCGAGTCCTGTCCCTGCCTGTCGCGTTTTTCCCGCCAGTCTCGTCCGTCTCGCTTGAGTGAGGCATCCTCGAGTGCAACCCATATGTTCGATGATCGTGGTCGCGATAAGAGAAGAGGAATGTCCACTATGTTCAGGGGAGTGAACCACATGCTGACGCTGCTCATGTCTCGGGCCGGCGAGGGCAAGGCGGCAAGCCAACCGGAGAGCCAACCAGGCTCTCATAGCACAAACCAAGGAGGGGGACATCATGCAGGCTCGGAAGAGAAGCAGGAACATTGGAGTGCGGTGTGCCGTAGCTGCGATCGTGTTGGGGCTCGCTGTCTGTGGTGTATTGCCGGCTTCGGCTGAAGACAGCACGCCGACCGGGAACCGCGTGTTCTTTCGAGGGGGTTTCGCCGGAGCAACCAGCGATCGAAGTAACGAGCTGTTCACTGATGGGCATAACGTTCTCGGTGCTGGCACGAATGGCGGCAGCACCGGCTATTACGTTGGTGCCGGGGAGGATATCATGCTGACAAAAGACTTATGGGGCATGATGAACGGCATTGCGGTCGTGGGCGAGATCGGTGTCGAGTTCAAGCGGTTTAACTCGAAAACCGTATCGAACTCAGATACCACGCCGGTGACGGCGGCAAGCCTTGGCGGTCCTGCCAAGAATCAAATTACCATGTTGACGGTGGACATCGCCCCGAAGGTGAAGTTCATGCAGGGCACCAATTTCCAACCCTGGATCATCCCGGTCGGGTTGGATTTTCACGTGATCAGCCCGACATCAAGTCAGACCAATTACTTGGACATCGGGGTGCAGTTCGGCACCGGGGCGGAATATCGGATTTGGAAAGAGTTGTGGCTCGGCGTGGACGGGCGATTTCATTTGGCCTCAAACCAAACGAACACGACGAACAATTTTGGTACGGTTGGCACCTATGTAGGAATCGGATTCTGAGACAGAAGGATGGAGTGGGGCATGCTCCATCGCTATCTCCAGGCCGCATTATTCACGAGAATGCGTGACGAAACCGCCAAGACGCTAAGCGAGACGGGCGCGCGGAGGCCAGGGGACTGGCTCCGTCGTCTACGGCGGTGCCTGTCCCCAGCAGTATGTTGACTGACTGAGCAGCGAGCCCGTCCGCCGTCAGGCTTGTCGCAGCGGTGTATCGGCGGTTGCAGTAGAAGTCTTCGTGAATAATGCGGGTTAAGAGCAAAGGGGGTGAGTCATCATGATCACGGAACTGCGCGCCATGTTTTTTCTCGTGGTGTCTTTCGTCTTCTTCTTGATCATCATCGGTCTGATCGGGCTCAGCACAATCATGAGTTCTGGCCGATGGAGTGAGCGAACGAGGGCAGCGGGCTAACCCGCACTATTCATGCATGCCGTCGCAAAATGGCAGGGAAGCCAGGCGAGGGGCGAGTGGCACGAGGCGAGAGGGAAGACATTTCTTCTGGGTCACCCCCTAGCCTCTAGCCCCGTGCCTCTCGCCTGAACCTCGGCAATTGCAGACGTTATACGGAGGAGTTTCGATGTCGACCCCTGAACAAACCCCAGCGCCCCAAGCACCGAGACGCCAATATGTGAACTTCGCCTTCTATAAAGTCGACCCGGCCTGGCGGCGCCTCCCTGAGAGTGAGCGCACCAAAGGCAAGCAAGAATTCATACGTGCGGTCGAGGACTATACCGGCAAGGTCCTCGTGGTGGCCTACTCCTCGGTCGGGATCAGGGGCGATTGCGACATCATGCTGTGGCGGATCAGCTACGAGATGGAACTATTCCAGGATATGACGACGAAGATCATGGCCTCGGGGTTGGGGCAGTACCTGACCACGCCCTACTCCTATCTCTCGATCACCAAGCGCTCGGTCTATGTGGATCATCACACCCACGAAAATCAAGAGAGCAAACGGCTGACCGTTGTTCCCGGAAAAGCCAAGTATATTTTCGTCTACCCGTTTCTGAAGACGCGTGAGTGGTTCCTGCTTACGAAGGCGGCGCGGCAAGGCATGATGGACGAGCACATCGAAGTCGGCCATCGCTTCCCCTCGGTAAAGCTGAACACGAGCTATTCATTCGNGTTGGATGACCTGTTTGAGCATCCGCAAGAGGGTCGTGCTGGAATTCAGAGAGGTTTTTCCGTGAAAATTCTCGTCGTTGGTAGTGGGGGACGCGAGCACGCCATGGTGTGGAAGCTTGCGCAAAGTCCCCGCAAGCCCACGCTCTATTGTGCGCCTGGCAATGCGGGGATCGAGTCGCTCGCGGCCTGCGTGGCGGTCAAAGCCGACGATATTGCCGGTCTGAAAACATTCGTGCAGTCGGAGAAGATCGATTTGACGGTCGTGGGGCCGGAAGCTCCTCTTGCGTTGGGCATTGTCGACGAATTTCGTAAATCCAAGCTCAAAATATTTGGACCGACGAAAGGCGCTGCACGTATCGAAGCCAGCAAAGTCTTTTCCAAAGAGATTATGGCTAGTGCCAAGATACTCACGGCGAAGGCGCAAAGTTTCGACCGGGTCGCTTCTGCCTTGGCCTATCTTGATCAACATGAGCTTCCCGTGGTGGTGAAGGCGGATGGACTGGCGCAGGGGAAGGGTGTGGTGGTTGCGACGTCGCGGGAGGAGGCGAAACAGGCCGTCCGCGACTCGATGGAACAAGCGGTGTTCGGCCAGGCCGGTCAGCGCGTGTTAATCGAACAGTTTCTTGACGGCGAGGAACTGACGATCATGGCCTTCACGGATGGCCGGACGGTGGTGCCGATGCTGCCGGCGCAAGACCATAAACGAGTCGGGGATGGCGATACGGGGCCTAATACCGGGGGCATGGGCGCCTATTGTCCTGCGCCGCTCGGGACAAAGGCGCTGCGCGAGCAGGTCACCCAGCAGGTCCTCTATCCTGCCGTCGAAGCCCTGTCCCGCATGGGCTGTCCGTTTCAGGGTGTCTTGTATGCCGGACTCATGATTGTGAAGGGGACGCCGTACGTCTTGGAATTCAATGCCCGGATGGGAGACCCGGAAACGCAAGTCGTGCTCCCGTTGCTCAAGACCGATTTGCTGGAGGTCATGGAGGCTGTGGTTGAACATCGGCTTGATCAGCTCACCGTGGACTGGCATGATGCGACGGCGGTGTGTGTCGTCATGACGTCGGGAGGCTATCCCGGTGCCTATCAGGCCGGCCGGGTGATTCACGGATTGCCGACCACGACTGATGCGACGGCCGTGGTGTTTCATGCCGGTACGGCACGAACAGGTGCTGAGGTGGTGACGGCCGGGGGCCGGGTGCTGGGCATTACGGGACGCGGAAAGACCTTGGCAGATGCGCAAACGGAAGCCTATCGCGTGACCAGGTCAATTTCATTTGAAGGCTCTCACTATCGGACAGATATTGCGCATCGTGCGTTCGCACGACATGCGTAACGCAGAATGGGGTTGCCCCGCATTATTCATGAACGCTTCTGCTGCATTGCCGATCTCTGACTCAAGCGAGACGGGCGAGACTGGCGGGAAAAGCGCGACTCGAAGTTCGAAGTTCTGGGTTCGAAGTTCCGAAAACCTCGAACTTCGGACCTCGAACCCTCGTCCGGCTCACGCGTCACGCGAGTCTCGCTCCTCGCGCTTGTCGCGCGTCATTCCACCATTTCGCGACGAACCGTCATGAATAAGGCGGGGTAATGGTTTCTGCCATGGCTAAGATCGAGCGCTACGCTGCTTCCACCGTCCCGGGGCTCGCTGATCGGGTGCGGCGCGTGCTCGGAGCAAGCGGTCTTGTCGCCCTGCCGACGGAAAGTTTCTACGGGCTTGCAGTGGCCCCGTTTGACGAACAGTCGCTCGCCAGATTGTTGCGGGTTAAAGGCCGATCGGAAGGAAAACCGATTCTGGTGCTGATCGGAGACAGGCTTGATTTGGAGCCGTTCGTTCGAAGCATCCCACCAGCGGCCACCGTATTAATGGACGCCTTCTGGCCCGGGCCTCTCACAATCGTCTTTCCCGCTGCCGTTGGACTCTCCGATGCGGTGACTGCAGGAACCGGCTCGGTCGGCATCCGTCTCAGTGCCTGGCAGCCGCTGGTTGATCTCTTGCGTCGCGTCGGGCCGGTGACCGGGACTAGTGCGAATCGTGCAGGTATGCCGCCGCCCCGCAGTGCCGAAGAGGTGCAGCACAGCTTTGGAGATGCGGTCGATCTGATCATTGATGCTGGACCGACCCCCGGTGGGCGACCGTCCACCGTTATCGACGTACAAGGCCCGATCCGAATCATTCGCGATGGAGCGATCGAACGAGGTGCCCTCGCGGCACAGTTGGCCGCTCATGACCTTCATCTCGACGAAGATAGTCGGTGAAGTCGATTGTATCGTTCACACTGAAAGGAGAATGCCGATGACTCGAACAGTGATGGTGCGTAACCTTGTTGCGGTGGCCGCCATAACGATCGTCTCGGTGGGACTGTCCGGGTGCGATTACTGGCCCCCGGCACTCCAAACACAGATAGAACAATTGCGCTCCGAGCTGCAGACTGTGACAATGGAAAAGACTCAGTTGCAGAATCAGCTCGTCGCGATTACAAAGGTGAAAGATGATCTGCAGGTGCAAGTGGACGATCTCACTCGGGCGAATCGCGATAAGTCGTCCATGATGAACAGCCTCCAAAATAGCCTGGCGGCCTCACAGGAACGGTTGGCGAAGTCGGCGAAAGCCGCTACGCCGAAGGCGGGCACAGTCAAGCCCACTGCAAAGGTTACGAAGAAGGCTCCGGCCAAGAAGAAAGCACCGGCCAAGAAGGCCACCGGCGCGCGCTAGGACGCCGTATTTTCGCCGCCTATTTGGTGGGAGAAGACGATGGCGCGGTCGTCGCTGTGCTAGAGGTGCTCGACGGGGTGCTTGCCGGCACGGACGTGGAGGGAGAAGCTGGCGTAGATGGAGCCGCAGATATTGTCTGGTCGGACGTGCTGGGCGCAGTCTCTTTCTTTTCCTCAGGCTTGGGCACGGGCGCTTCACTGCCTGCGGAAGGCTTCATTTTGTCGGAGTAGTCCGTCACGTACCATCCGCTGCCTTTGAACATGATGGCGGGCGATGAGATAAGTCGCTGTACGCGCTTCCCACATCGCGGGCAGGTGGTGAGGGGGTCGTCCTTCATACTTTGTTTGACTTCGAACTTATCCGCGCAGTCTTCACATTGGTACTCGTAGATTGGCACGATTCATTTCCTCCTACTAAGCAGGTCTGTCTGGTTGATCTGGTTTGTTTTGTTCATCTAGTTGGTCTTGTTGAACCAAACAAACAAGACCAACCAAATAAACCAAATAACAGTTTTTTCCGCAGCCTGCTAGGTGAGCTGCTTGAATGCTGCGTCGAGACGATCCATTCCCCGAACAATCGTCTCCATGCTGGTCGCATACGACAGTCGAATATGCTGCGTGCTTCCAAACGGCTCACCGGGAACCACAGCGATCTTGGATTCCTGCAACAGGTAGTTCGCGAGGTCGGTTGGAGTTGCGATGGTTCCGCTTGGACTTTGCCGTCCGAGCAGCCCACTCACATTGGGGAACGCATAAAATGCTCCGGTAGGCATTCGGCAGCGAACCCCGGGCATCGCATTCAGGCGCTCGACCATAACGCGTCGCCGCCGATCGAACTCCGTCACCATCTTTTCTGTGAACGCACCACCTTGGCGCAAGGCCACGACGGCCGCCTTTTGTGAAATGGAACAGGCGTTGGATGTACTCTGGCTTTGAATGTTCGCCATAGCGGCCAGCAGGTCTTTGGGGCCAGCCGCATAGCCGATCCGCCAGCCGGTCATTGCATAGGCTTTGGAGACACCGTTGATCACGACGGTGCGGACTGCGACCTCCGGTCCTAACGAGGCAATACTCGTGTGTGTCGCTCCGTCGTAGAGAATTTTTTCATAAATCTCATCTGAAATCAGAAGAAGATCCTTACGGAGAGCCAGATCAGCAAAGCATTCGAGCGTTTTCCGATCATAGGTCGCTCCCGTTGGATTGCCTGGGCTATTGACGACAATCGCCTTGGTGCGGGCGGTGATGAGCCGTTCCAATTCATGGGCATCAATGGCGTACCCATTCTCTTCACGGGTCGGCAAGAACACCGGCGTGGCGTCGTTCAGCAGGGTTTGGTCGGCATAGGAGACCCAATAAGGAACGGGAATGATGACTTCGTCGCCCGCTTCGAGGAGCGCTTCGGCAAGGTTGTAGAGCGAATGTTTGGCACCACACGAGACCAGCACTTGCGACTTCTCGTACCGGAGCCCTTGCTCCGCTTGCAGTTTGTCGATAATCGCTTGGCGCAGTTCATCGATGCCGGATGAGGGTGTGTATTTCGTAAACCCCGCACGGATTGCGGCTTCTGCGGCGGCTTTGACCGGCTCGGGTGTATCAAAGTCCGGTTCTCCCGACGAGAAATCGGCGACGTCGATTCCGCGTGCTGCCATCGCCTTTGCGGTTGCGGCCATGGCCAAGGTAGGGGAGGGCACAATTCGCCCCGCTCGTGCAGCAAGCTTCATGTTTTTAAACTCCTGATCCGTTCCTGCAGTTGGCGCGCGACCTCGGGGTGCAGAAATTCCGTGAGCGCTCCGCCGTGGGAAGCCACGTCTTTAATGATGGTCGACGAGAGATAGGAATATTCTTCGCTGGTCATCAGGAACACGGTCTCAACCTGTTTGGCGATTTTGCGATTGATGAGGGCCATCTGGAATTCATGTTCGAAGTCCGAGATCGCCCGCAAGCCACGGATGATGGCATGGGCACCGTATCGCTGAACATAGTCCACGAGCAGACCGTCGAAGTGGGTCACTTCGACCTGTTGTATGTCCTTCATCACGATCCGGATCATCTCCAGCCGTTCGGGCAGGCTGAAGAGCGGATGCTTGGATGGATTCGGCGCGAGGGCGACGACCACTTTATCAAACACCCGCAAGCTTCGGGTAATAATGTCGGTGTGTCCATGGGTAATGGGATCGAAGGTTCCTGGATAGATACCAATTTTCATGATGCGGTCGAGGCTGAGGTGGATAAACCGTACAGATACAGTGCCGTATCGCCATACACGTATCGCCGCACAAGCGTGGCATGGTCAATCGACGCAGGCAATTCGGTGCGCGAGTCTTGTTCAATAATCACGGCAGCATGTTCCGACAACAGCCCAGGCTTCCAGGCATGGATCAGAATTTCTAATTCATCCAGAGCGGCATACGGCGGATCCGCAAAGAGTACATCGTAGGGGCCATCCCACCAGTCTTTCCGCGCGAGGAAGGCGGCCGCCAGTCCCACATGAACCTGCGCTCGGTCGAGCAGCTGACACGCCTGTAGATTTTTCTGTAACAGCTGCACGGCCTTGGGGTCTGATTCGACAAAGGTGACGGCTGAGGCTCCACGGCTCAGCGCTTCAATCCCGACGGCCCCCGTGCCTGCATACAAATCAAGAAAGCGGCCTCCTGACACGTGGGTCCCGAGAATCGAAAAAAGGGCCTCACGAACCTTGTCTGATGTGGGACGCAGGACAGTCCCTTGTGGCCCACTTAAGCGTCGACCTCGGTGGGATCCGGCAATGACACGCATAATTTAAGGTGAGAGGCATTTCGGGAGCGACTGACTCTAACATAGCGTTTTTGAAGGGGTCAAGATGAGGGCGCTGAACCGAGGTGCGAAATGATGAAATGGAGCCGGCGTGGAAGCCAGGGAGGATGGAGGGAACGAAATGGAAGTGTTTTGACGACCTTCGGGTTGGTGACTATAATGCCGCCTGGTGAACGGATGGCGTAAAGCTCGAGCGACGGGGTATGAGTGCGGCTATGTTAACCATCCGGACGATCGAGAGGGTCGACCAGTATCTGGACGAATCGTAATTGTTCTAGGGGGTCGCCACTGTTTGGGGCTTGCGAGCGGCCAAGCTCTTCCGTCGATTATTCGAAATGGTGCGATCGATGATCGCGCCGCAGTTGATGCATTTCCAGGCGTAGAAAATTAAGAAGAAGTCAGAGAACCGTTCGAGCATCATGAGGCCTTTACACTTCGGACATTCCATCGGATCCTCCCAGGTTGCGATGTGTACTGCTGCAGGCGTTGCAAAGCAAATACTGCACCAATTTGTTGCTATACGTAATTTCAACAGTTTAGGGGCTACGTATTTGTTACCAAGTGGTCATCAAGGGGTTAGCGCTAGTACAAAAACGTTCAGGGTGTCACTTTTTGTCCGGGGAGGGTGAATGGCCAGCAAGAAGGGAAGGCAAAGCATCTCGCAATGGCCTGAAACAGAACGACCGCGCGAACGACTGCTGACTCAGGGCTCGCAGACGCTCACCAATGCTCAACTTCTGGCCATTCTCCTTCGAGTTGGTCGTCACGGGTCTTCAGCCGTGCAAGTCGGGATGGATATTCTGGATCGCCTCGGGGGGCTGGCCGGACTTGCACAATGCGGAATCGAAGAACTCTGTGCAGTCCCGGGTGTAGGGGAGGCCAAAGCGGCACAACTGAAGGCGGCTCTTGAATTGGGGAAGCGTGCCCTCGCTGGTCCGCTGACCAAAGGAACCAAAATCACATCCAGTCGAGACCTTTTCACCCATTACCATCCGACCTTGCGTGACTTGCGTCACGAAGTCTTCAAAGTCATTTTACTGGATGCCAAGCATGCCATCATGCGTGATATGACGGTATCGGAAGGCAGCCTGACGCTCAGCATTGTGCATCCCCGCGAAGTTTTCACACTGGCGGTAAAAGAGTCTGCTGCGGCAGTGATCTTTCTGCACAATCATCCGAGTGGTGATCCGACGCCGAGCCAGGAAGACCGTGTCCTGACGGCGCGCTTGGTGTCGGCAGGGGAGGTACTGGGCATTCGGGTCCTTGACCATCTTGTCGTCGGCGATGGACGCTATGTCAGCTTTGCCGATCAAGGCTGGCTGACAAACCATGGTGACGACGCATGAACGAAAAGGGAGTTGCCGCGATGTAACCATATCATCGCAGGATGCTCAAAAAGGCTGTCCAGCAAGGCCGCAGCGAGCGAAGAGGCGAGGCGTACGCTTCGGTACGTTGAGCTTCTGAGCGATGCGAGAACGAAGCTGGCGGACTTTTTCAGCGTCCTGCTAGAGGAGGGCCCCATGAGCGAGCTACACAGGGAGTCACTCAGAAATGTGGCCATGATCTCCAGTAGCGGTGCCGGGAAGACTTCGCTGGCGGAGGCCATGCTCTTTGCCGCTGGCGCGATTCCCCACCTCGGGTCGATCGCACAAGGCACGACCGTCTCGGATTTCGAGCCGGAAGAACTGCACCGGCGCAGTTCCGTCAGTACCAGCCTCCTCCGTTGTTCCTGGAATCACACTACCATCAATCTCGTCGATCCCCCCGGCGCGCTGAATCTGCTCGGTGAGACGGTCATGGCATTGCGAGCGGTGGATGCTGTGATCCTGGTGGTGGGTGCCTCGACTGGGATCCGGAGCGAACTCATCAGAGCCTGGTCTCGCGTCACAGCGCTCGGCTTGCCCTGTCTTCTGTTCCTCAACGAATTGGATAAAGACGGTGCCTTCCTCGACGGGGTAGTCGCAACGTGTCAACGCGATCTTGGGATCATGCCATTGGTGATGTCGTTGCCCTTTGGCGGTGGCGTCCAGCTTGAAGGGGTGATCGATCTTGTTCAACAGAGCGTCATGACTTCGTGTAAGGAGACCCCCATGATTCAGCAGATGCCGATACCTGAGAATGAGCGGGCGGTGGTGGGGGACGCACGGAAGCGAGTTCAGGAGGGAGCGGCAGAGTGTGAAGATCGATTATTGGAGCAGTATCTCGCTGCGGGGGAGCTGACGCCGGAGGAGTTAATCAATGGACTTCGCCTGGGCGTCCAGGCCGGCACGATTGTCCCGCTCTACGGCGGTTCTGCTATCAAGAATATCGGGATCGTTCCGCTCCTCAATGCGATCGTCGATTTTCTGCCGTCGCCGATGGACCGGACGGCGAGAACCCCGCTGGAAGGCCTGCGTCCTGATACAGGCGAGGCGGTGAGCCGTCGTGCCGTTCAAGAGGACCCCTTTTCAGGGATCGTCTTCAAGACACTGATTGACCCGTTTGTCGGACGACTGTCTTATCTGCGGGTCTTGTCGGGGATCGTTCGCGCGGATTCGACGGTCTTCAACAGTTCTCGGGGCAGCAAAGAGAAAAGCGGACATCTGTACAGGGTGTTGGGGAAAAAACATATGGTCGTGCCTTCGGCCGGAGCAGGTGAGATCGTGGCCATTGGGAAACTCAAAGATACGCAAACTGGCGACACGCTCTGTGATGAACAGGATCCCATCTGTTATCCGAAGACGCTGCTTCCACGGCCTGTGCTGTCCTTTGCGATTGAGCCGAAGTCCAATGCCGATATCGAAAAAATCAGTCTTGGGCTGCATAAGTTGATCGAAGAAGATCCGACGCTCGAATTTTCTCGGCATGCCGACACGAAGGAAATGGTCTTAAGCGGAATGGGCCAGTTGCACATCGATCTTGCGCTCGAAAAATTGCGGCGAAAATACGGTGCGGAAGTGGTGCTTCATATGCCGAAGATTCCGTACCGTGAAACCATTCGCACCACGGCACAGGCGCAGGGGAAATATAAGAAGCAAACCGGAGGGCATGGCCAGTATGGTGATTGCTGGCTGGAGCTCGCGCCTCTGCTGCGCGGGGAGGGATTCAGGTTTGAGAATAAGGTGGTCGGTGGAGCCGTTCCACGCAACTTTATTCCGGCGGTGGAGAAGGGGGTGGTCGAAGCCATGCACCACGGGAGTTTGGCGGGGTTTCCGGTCGTCGATTGCCGGGTTGCGGTGTACGATGGATCGTACCATACGGTCGATTCATCTGAGATGGCGTTTAAGATCGCTGCGTCGATGGGGTTCAAGAAGGCGTTGGAGGCAGCCCATCCCGTCCTGTTAGAGCCGATCATGACGGTGGAGGTCGAGGCGCCGGCGGATCACATCGGAAGCGTAATCGGAGACTTGAACGCGCGCCGAGGGCGGATTCTCCACGTGGAGGCGAAAGATCAGACGGAGCAAATCATGGCCCTTGTTCCAATGGCGGAGCTGCTCACGTATGCCACGACGCTGAACTCGCTCACGGCGGGACGTGGTGGTTATGCGATGGAATTCACCCGGTACGACGAAGTGCCGCGTGAGCTTGCGGTTCGAATCATCGAAGCGCACAAGGTGGACACTCATGCGGCGGCGCATTAGACTGTGGTGCGCAATAAGCGCGAGGAGCGGGACTTGCGCGACGTGTGAGCCCCGTCCCTACCTGTCGCGCTTTTCCCGTCCGTCTCGCACGTCTCGCGCTTCACGCGCCACTAGGGGTCGATCGATTTGAGCACCACATAGAAGGCGCGGCTTTCTCTCAGCACACGGAGCAGCACGGTTTCGCCGCGTCGGACCTTGGAAATTGCGCTGCTGAATTCTCCGACCGATCCCACATCGACACGGTTCACCTCCTTGATGAGATCGCCCTCGTGAAGCCCTTCCGATTGGGCGAGGCTGCCGGGCTCCACTTTGGTAATGAGCGCGCCTCGGCTTTCCCGCAGCTTGAATTTTTCGGCGAGGCCCGGCGTCAGATCTTGCACATCGAGGCCTAGCTTGACTTCAGCGCGGGCCTGGGGAAGGGAGGTCGTTACGACTTGGTCGCGGCGTTCAACGAGGGCGACATCCAACGCCAGGCGTTGCTGATCGCGGACGATCTCGACCTGTATCGTTGCGCCCGGGAGCAATCCTGCCACGACGCGAGAGAGCCGGTTTGGCGTGTCGATCACGGTGCCGTCGATACGGGTCAGGATGTCGCCTGGTTTGATGCCGGCTGCTGCAGCCGGATCCTTTTCAAAGACTTCGTTGACCAGCACCCCTTCGCCTTCGTTGACACCGAACTTGCGTGCCAACTCGGCCGTGAGCGGTTGGATACCGACGCCCAGCCAGCCTCGTGTCACTCGCCCCTGAGTCAGCAATTGCTGAATCACTTGCTTGGCCATGTTGGAGGGAATCGCGAAACCGATTCCTTGGGCGAAGTTAATGATGGCGGTATTGATGCCGATGATTTCGCCACGCAGATTAAAGAGTGGACCGCCCGAGTTGCCTGGATTGATCGAGGCGTCGGTCTGAATGAAGTTTTCGTAGCGCGAGAGATTGATATTCTCCCGCCCGATCCCGCTCACTACGCCGAGCGTGACTGTCCGATCGAGTCCAAAAGGATTCCCCACGGCGAGCACCCATTGGCCGACGCGCACGGCCGACGAATCTCCGAATCTCGCGCTGGGGAGGGGATGGTCAGCGGTCACCTTGAGGACGGCTAAGTCTGTATCCAGATCCTTACCGACGACCTGCGCAATCAGCTTGGACTTATCGGAAAAACGGACCTCAATTTCCGTCGCGTCGCCAATGACATGGTTGTTCGTGATGATGTGTCCGTCAGGATCGATGATGATACCGGACCCTGACCCTGAGGAATTGGGAACCCGCTCATGAGACAATTCACGTCCCTTCCCTGCTCCGGACAAGGGAGTGAGATTCACCACGGAGGGTTTAGCCGATTCAGCCAGGTTGGTGATGACGGTTTGGATGTCTTCCAGCAGGCGGAGGCCCGGCGAGTCGCTGGATTCTGGTGCGGCGGACTCAGCGGCAGCCGAGTGGAAATCGAGCCAGGTCAAGAACACAAGGCAAATGAGGACTTGTAACATGCGCATCATCCTGTACCCTTTCACGGGATTGTACATCATAGAAGGCGGAGTGGCGCGCGACTCGAAGTTCCTGGTTCGAAGTTCCGAAAACCTCGAACTTCGGACCTCGAACCGTCGTCCTTATCACCCGTCCCGCTTTTCTCGCAAGTTTCGCGAGTCTCGCTCTTCGCGCTTGTCTCACTCACGACTCAGGGCCGGTTTGGTGTTCCGAGCTTGGGTGAGCTCTGCGACAACCAGAGCGAGATCTGCCTGCAGCCCGATGATAACCAGGATGTCGTCGACGCGGAGCACGAGGGCATCGTCCGGCGGCACGAGAAATGGTCCACGAAGGACCGTGACGAGACGAACCGACGCAGGCAGCGTCATCTCAGCGAGTGTCCTCCCAATGGCCGGTGATCCCTGGAGGACAGGGAACCGTTCGATGGCTGCCGCCCGAAGACTCAAGTCCTGTTGCAGGGTCAGGAGCTCGTGGTGGATCGTTTCCAGCTTGAGTTCGTGGATATGGCTGTCGACGCTGAGCAGCGTCCGTTTTAGCTGCTGAACGCGGTCGCCGGCCTGACCGAGGAAACGTTCCAATTGATCAGGTGGCAGGGTTGCCTCATGGCTGAATGGTGGGCGCTTGGCGCAGAGAGCGGCAATCTGACGTCCGAGTTCGCCGTGAACCTGTTCGATCTGGCTCAATAAGGCTGACGCCTGGCTGTGCAATCGGAGGACTTGGACCTTGCGGTTGGCACGTTCGGCAAGCGCAAGGACGGTTTCATAGATCGCACTGCCGGTGATCGAGAGTTCTTGTTGGATACGACCGAGCAGTTCAAGGGACATAGATGAAAAATCTCTTACGTCTGATAAGAACTATTATGTAAACTCATCGGTCAGGCACATATTTCTCTCAGCTTCACCCGTATCCTCCCCCTTTACTCTTCTTGTTCGAGGAAGTAAATCTCTTTGCCACTTTGAAGTAAAATTCTTGGCCCATTCACTCATTGAGTGTGAGTGAATCGAACGGGTTCTCCCTTGTGAATCGTTCGTCTTCGCTTGACAGAGGTACTGTCGCAGGGATACACAGCGCGAAGGGTATATTGTTCTCCTCCTGGACCCAAGGATCATATCGTGGCCGTTCATCCTCTCGCAGGTCAGCCCGCACCGGCGTCGATGCTGGTCAACATCCCGCGTCTGATCACAGCCTACTATACGGAAAAGCCGGATGCGAATCTGCGCGAGCAGCGCGTTGCCTTTGGAACATCAGGGCATCGGGGTACATCCTTCAAGCGAAGCTTTAACGAAATCCATATCGTCGCCGTCGCGCAGGCGATTTATGAATACCGCAAGATGGAGAGCGTTACCGGCCCTCTCTACCTGGGCATGGACACGCACGCTCTGTCGGAGCCGGCCTTTGCCAGCGTCTTAGAGGTACTGGCTGCCCATGGTGTCGAAGTCATGGTGGACCAGGATGGTGGCTATACCCCGACTCCGGTCATCTCCCATGCCATCCTTACCTACAACCGAGGCCGGAGCGCCGGTTTGGCCGACGGCATCGTCATCACCCCCTCGCACAACCCACCGGAGGACGGCGGCATCAAGTACAACCCACCGCATGGTGGGCCGGCTGACGCAGTGGTAACAAAGTGGATCGAGGATCGGGCCAACGCCCTGATGAAGGATGATCTTCATGGCGTCGCCAGGATCCCCTATGCCCGTGCCAGACGGGCCGCGACGACCAAGCCGCATGACTACCTCGGCACCTACATCGGTGATCTCTCGCAGATCATCGATATGGACGTGATTCAATCAGCCGGGTTGAAGCTCGGCATCGATCCGCTGGGCGGGTCCGGTGTGGCCTACTGGCGGCCGGTTGCTGAACGGTATGGGTTGAACATCGAGATCGTAAATCCTGTCGTCGATCCTACGTTCCGTTTCATGCCGCTCGATTGGGACGGAAAGATTCGTATGGACTGTTCTTCGCCCTATGCCATGGCGAATCTCATTGCGCTGAAAGATCGATTTGCTGTCGCTTTCGGCAACGATGCGGACAACGATCGTCATGGTATTGTCACCCGCTCAGCCGGTCTGATGAATCCTAATCATTATCTCGCGGTCTCGATCTCCTATCTCTTTGCCAATCGGTCAGGCTGGAAACCCGATGCCGGTATCGGCAAGACATTGGTAAGCAGCAGTCTCATCGATCGCGTGGCGACAAAGTTGAAACGGAAACTTGTCGAAGTGCCGGTCGGGTTCAAATGGTTTGTGAGTGGATTGCTCGATGGTTCGCTCGGTTTTGGCGGAGAAGAGAGTGCAGGCGCCTCCTACCTACGCCGAGACGGAACGGTCTGGACGACCGACAAGGATGGCATCATCATGAATCTTCTGGCCGCGGAGATGATGGCTAAGACCGGCCGTGATCCTGGTGAACTGTACCGAGAATTGACCAAAGAACTCGGAGAGCCGGTGTACGAGCGGATCGATGCTGCCGCGACGCCGGCGCAGAAGACCCTCCTGTCGAAACTCTCACCAGATCAGGTACGGAGCACAGAATTGGCCGGAGACAACATCGTCGCAAAGTTGACGACAGCCCCCGGCAATGGCGCGGCAATCGGCGGATTGAAGGTCGTCACCGAGCATGGCTGGTTCGCCGCCCGCCCCTCCGGTACCGAGGATGTGTACAAACTCTACGCCGAAAGCTTTAGAGGGAAAGAGCATCTGAAGCAAATTCAAGAGGAAGCGCAGGCATTGATCGCTAGGGCCCTGTCCTCAGCCACATAAAAAATTCATCAGTATCTCTCTGAAATTGAGTCGTCACAGTTCCTTGAGACCATATGATGAGATGAATAGTTCCGCACTTCTGATATGGGGAATGCTCTTCGGGGCCATCGGCTTTGGCTACTTTCTGTATGGGAAAAAGCAAAAGGCAGTCGTGCCTCTCATTATTGGGATCACGCTTTGTGTCGTTCCCTACTTTATTGCGAACGTCTATGCACTTGTCATGGTCGGAGTGATCTTGATGGCCATCCCGTATTTTGTACGGATATGAGGCGGAACAAAGGAGCACCAGCGAAGAAGCGTAGGGGCCCAGGTCAGGGTCAGCGTTATACTACCTGCGTTCTGTGTGGTACGAACTGGGATCAGCGGTCCGGATTCGAGAAGGCTGGCACTCGGACGCATGATGTAACAGAATGGGTGACGAAACGTAGCTTAAGTGGAAAGAGGAGAGATCGTGATCCGTCGAAAGACTTCCGCATACACACCGGCCGGGGCGCTGGCATTGGGGTCGGCGAACACGGCTCGCCAGCGGTTCAATCCCAGGACTCCCTCCCCATAGGGTATCGTTGCCACCTGACTTTGATGCTCCGCGATGGCGGCCATCTTCTTGGCCACATAGCGGTCAATGTACTCTAGGCGGTCCCAGCTAGCGAAGGGGCCCCAGATTTCGTACGCCCAGATGCCACCGCTTAGAACGATGCCGGCTTCAAGGACGCTTTCCCTCGCCAACTTACCGGCAAGTCGATGGGCTGGATGTCGGTCAAATTCCTCATCCAGCGTATAGACTTTGGTTGGTCGCAGGCGGGCGAGTATCTCGACGAGTCTCCGTTTGACAGCCGTAGTATTGACCTCGTCCGCCGAGTCCGGTTCGTCACAAAAGATCACGTCTTTTACTCCCAAGACTCCGGCGGCACGGAGAGCCTCCGCTCTTCTCACTTCGGCCATCCGTTGCTCCGTCAACGCGAATGGATTCGAAGACCGGCCACCGTTCGTCACGACGACGGAAGTAATCACAGCCATCGACTCCACCAGTTTGACGACCGTCCCGCCCATGCCGATTTCCATGTCATCCGGATGAGCGCTGATGATGACGACGTTGTTGTGACTCATGGCCGAGGCATATCCCCGTATGCTTAGCAGGATGCTGAAACAGTCTGCCAGCCGGTCTTGTTCATTTGGTCTGTTCGGTCTGTCTGGTCCATCTGGTTGATCTGGTCTGTCTGGTCTATCTGGTTAGTCTGGTTCAACCAAACAGACGAGACAGACCAGATGGACCAGACAGACCGGACTTGTCCCAGACCTGCGGAACAGTAAAGTTCTGGCGTGTCCACATAGTTTTTCTGCAGTCTGTTAGAGGGCTACCTGCTGTTCTGCGTGATAGGAACTTCGCACCAACGGTCCTGATTCGACGTGGGTGAAGCCGAGGGCCCTCCCCTCCCCTTTCAATACCGCAAACTCGCTGGGATCGTAGAAGCGGGCAACAGGGAGATGCTGTCTTGTCGGTTGCAGATATTGGCCGATGGTCATGATGTCGCAGCCGACGGAGCGGAGGTCGCGCATGACTTCACGGGCCTCGTCCATGGTTTCTCCCATTCCGAGGATCAACCCGGATTTGGTGCGCATGCCCAATTGCTTCGCCTTGCCGAGCAACTCGATCGATCGCTGATACTTCCCTTGTGGTCTGATTGCCGGGAACAGCCGCCNGACGGTTTCGATGTTATGATTCAGAATCTCCGGTTTCTCGGCACAGACGGCTGCAAGCGCCGCCTCGTTCCCCTCGAAATCTGGAATCAAGACTTCAATCGTGCAGCTTGGGCTGAACTGTCTCGTTTGCCGGATCGTTTCGGCAAAGATCGTGGCGCCGCCATCTTCCAGTTCATCCCGGTTTACCGATGTGATCACGGCATGTCTTAGGCCCAAGGCTTGGACCGCTTCGGCGACACGCCGTGGTTCTTCCTGGTCGATCGCCAGCGGTCGGCCTGTCTCCACTGAACAGTAGTGACAACGCCTGGTGCAGATGTCGCCCAGAATGAGAAATGTCGCGGTGCGGGCGTTCCAACATTCCCATCGGTTCGGGCAGCGCGCTTCTTCGCAAATGGTATGGAGCTTGAGCCGGTCCATCGTCTGCTTGATGTCGAGATAGTCCGGGCCGGTTTTCGCTTCGACTTTGAACCAGGGTGGAAGGCGTCTGGAAGAGCTGAAGGCTGAAGGCTGAAGGCTGATATCCGGAGATATATCAGCCGTAGCAGTTCTCAGTTCGCTAACAGGCACAAAGCTCATAGAGTCTCCTTGGACAGAAGTAACTCAGAGGGATGTTCAAGGATACGTTTGAATTCTTTGAGAAAGCCGGCTCCCTGCACACCATCCAGAGCCCGGTGATCGCAGGATAACGTCACCTTCATGCGCCGGCCCGGCTTGACTGTGGCGTCTTTGACGACGGGCGCGTCGCAGATAGCGCCCACAGCGATGGACGCTGCCTGAGGGGGCATGAGGACTGCAATGAAGTTTTCCACGTCGAACATTCCCAAGTTTGAGATCGAGAAGGTCGCGCCGGTGTATTCCTGCGGCTGCAAGCGTTTGTTCCTGGCCCGGTCGATCAGCGTCCTGGATTCCGTCGAAATATCGTCCAGCGACTTCGCGCCGCAATTGCGGAGCACCGGCGTGATCAAGCCGTCATTGATGCCGACGGCGATACCGATATCAATGGAGGCATATCGCCTGATGGCATGGCCGGTGAACGACACATTGATGTCCGGATGGCGTGTAAGCGCGATCGCTGCGGTTTTGATTAGCAGGTCGGTGATGGAAGGATGCGTGGTTCTCTTGTCTTTGAACTGATCACGGAACCGCTCTGCCTGCTCCATGTCGATCTCGATCGTGAGATAAAAATGCGGCACCGGCGCTTTGCTCTGTGTCGTCTCTCGCGCGATGGCTTTCCTCATCTGGCTCAGTGGGTGGTCTATTCCAGCCGGCAGCATCTGCGTTGGCGTTGCCGGGGCTCTCACGACATCCTCTTCCACGATTCGCCCCCCGGGACCGGTTCCGCTTATCGTAGCAAGATCGATTCCCCGGTCGGCCGCAAGCGCTTTCGCGCGGGGCGAAGCGATGAGACGAGTTCCCGGTAGACTTCCTGGTGAGGCGGGTAGCGGACCGGCAGCAGGCTGCGCGCTTGTCTTGGATCCGCCGCCGGCCGATGGCCCAGCAGTGATCTGGTCGGTCAACGCTTCTGTGATGTCTTCATCCGCTCCGCCGATCACGCCGATCAACGTTCCGGACATCACGGTTGCGCCGTCCTGCACCAGGATCTTGCGTAGGATGCCGGAGGCGAAGGCCTCGAGATCCATGATGGCCTTATCGGTTTCGATTTCAGCGAGCGCTTCCCCTGCCTGCACCGAATCCCCTTCTCTTTTTTTCCACGCAAGGAGGACGCCCTCTTCCATCGTGTCGGTTAATTTTGGCATTACAACGCGGCTAGCCATTCAAGTCCCTCACGGATGCTGGGAAAGTCCCCCAACTTTCTGAAAGGTTAAGGCTCAGGTTGAGGCTGAGAACAAAAAATCGGGACTTTGTACAACCTTGACCTCGACCTTAACCTACTTTACTCCCTGCGGTCTCGCCCGGGAAAGAGGTGCGTCTTGGCGCGCCTGGGGCTGGGGGGGCGTGACCGCAGGCTTTTTTGAGCATCCTTAAGATTTGGAGTTGTCTTTCAATCATCCTCACCATTCAACTAGTAGAGCGGCTAAACCATCTGAAGAACTTGCTGATCAACCTATCTGGTGTTTCAGGCTGCCTCGGGGGGTCCGGATATTCAATCCAAGGCTCCTGAGAACCCAGGTAGGCGCCCTGTCGGACGCTCAGTTGGCTGCGGAGTTGCGAGTAGCCCTGTCCTTGGAGCGTGCAAATTAATTCCTCCAGGGCGGCCCCCGGTGTGATGTGCGCCGTGGTGATCACGCGCGTCGTCTCATAGCGCAGAATGGCTTGATGTCCTCCATCGGCTTGCTCGAACACAACCGGCCTGCTGAATCCGCGTTCGCGTGAATCAATGCCAGCCAATTGATGTTTTTCCTGCGCTTGGTCTGACATAGCACATTCCTGATAGAAAGCCGTGCGAGACGGGCTGGACGAGCGAGACGAGAAAACGAGGTGGAAATCTAATCTGTCCACGTCGCGCCTTTCTCGCACATCCCGCGCGTCACGCGTTTCCTTATGTCAGAGAGCCCTGAATACTGCCAAGAGATCGCTCAATGCAATGGTCTTGTTCCGCAGGATGGCGCGCGCCGCCTGCATCGGCTCCATCGCCGAGGCTCGCTCATGGCCGCCCTTCAAGATCGCTGCTCCGAGGGCGAACACGTCCTTGCATTCCTTCTCGACTTTGCTCTTGACCACCGGATTCACCGCGAGGATGTCCGCCATCGTCTCGCGGGTCGTGGCGAGATGCGCATGCAGTTCCTCGTCCGGGTATGTCTTTCTGGCCGCCTCATCGAGGCAGCGATCGAGGTACTGCGTGAGGAACACATAGAGCCGAACGAGCGTCTCCGTGATCTCGATATGACCGGGAGCCTGGGCTTGTGACGACATGGGTAATCGTGCCTCCTTCATTTAGCGTGTGCCGCACACTGATCTGACGGCGTCGATGACGCGCGCCTTGTCCGGGATGGCGGCATCTTCCAATGGGCGGCTATAGGGCATCGGCACATCTTCGCCGGTGACGCGCTGGATAGGGGCGTCCAGGTAGTCGAATGCTGCCGCGTACACGCTCTCGGCAATCTGCGCACCCAGTCCGCAAAAACGCCAGCCCTCTTCGACGATCACGAGGCGCCCGGTCTTCTTGACCGAGGCCACGATCGTTGGGAGGTCCAACGGTTTGAGGGTGCGGGGATCGATGACCTCAACCTCGATGCCCTCTCGACTGAGTTGCTCGGCTGCCTCCAGCGCCAGCAGGAGCATCTTCGAATAGGCGACGATCGTCGCATCGCGTCCGGTACGCTTCACTTCGGCGACACCGAGGGGGATCGTGTACTCACCGTCTTCGACATCCCCCTTTGTTCCGTACAGCAGTTGTGCTTCGATGAAGATGACAGGATTATTGTCGCGGATCGCGCTTTTCAGCAGCCCCTTCGCATCATGCGGCGTGGCCGGGGCGATCACTTTCAATCCCGGTACATGACAGAACCAGGCATCCAGACTTTGCGAATGTTGCGCGGCTAACTGGTGCGCTGCACTGCCCGGTCCGCGAATCACGAGCGGCACTGATAACTGGCCTCCCGACATGTATCGAATTTTGGCGGCATTGTTGACGATCTGATCCAGGGCCACAAGGGCAAAATTCATGGTCATGAGCTCGACGATAGGATGCAACCCTGCCATGGCGGCACCGATTGCCAAGCCTGTGAAGCCGGCTTCTGTGATCGGAGTATCCACCACCCGTTGCGGGCCGAATTCCTCCACAAAACCCTTGCTGACCTTGAAGGCGCCCTGGTAGTAGCCCACTTCCTCGCCGATCAGAAAAATGCGCGAGTCTCGACGCATCTCCTCTCGCATGGCCTGGTTCAGAGCTTCCCGATAGGACATCAGCATATAACAACCTGACGGCTGCTGAAACAGGGGATGGGGTAGTCGGGACGATCCCTGTGCTTGGGCACCCCGCACGGAGAAGCAGTGCTCGGTGGACGCGCGCAGTTGGGATCATCCCAGCCACCCCTTATAAGGGAATCGCTCGCTGCGGCTTTGCCTGTGGAGAGGCGCGTCCTTGGGCAAAGAGGCTGTCTTGGCAGACTCAGGGCGGGCTGGTGAAGTAGCCGCCGGGTTGGGCGGGTGAGAACAGGAAGCTGTTTTACCAGCCGGTTACTCAGCCAGAACATCATTGTAAAGCTCCGATGGGGCGGGGAACGGGCTCTCGTCCGCGAACCTGACGGCGGCCGTCACGACCTCGCCGACTTCCCGCTCAAGTTGTCTGAAATCGGCTTCGGTACCTAGATTGGCACTCAGGATCGTTTGCTTCAGCAAGTGAAGTGGGTCGCGTTTGCGGTGCTCCTCCACCTCTTCTTTGGTTCGGTAATGTCCGTGTGCCGGGTCGGACATTGAGTGCCCCATGAACCGGTAGGTCATGGCCTCGATGAAAAATGGGCCCTGCCCTACGCGCGCCTGCTCGACGACCCTGTGCATCGCGTCGCGCACAGCCAGCACATCCATGCCGTCCACGCGTTTCGCGCTGATGCCATAGGAGCGGGCCGTCCCGGCCACGTCTGCATAGAGTGCGATGGCCCGTTCTGCCGGCGTCCCCATACCGTAGCGGTTGTTCTCGCAGACGAAGATCACAGGGAGTTTCCACAAGGCCGCCAAATTGAGCGCTTCATGCGCCTGGCCGCTCGGGAGCGCTCCTTCACCGAAGAAACAGACGGTCACGAGGTCGAGTTTTTGATACTTGGTTGCGAACGCGAGGCCTGTAGCAAGGGGAATGTGGCCTCCAACAATGGCGTAGCCGCCCATGAACCGGCGCGGGGCATCCACCAGGTGCATGGAGCCGCCTTTACCCTGGCACAGGCCCGTCGCTTTGCCGAACAACTCGGCCATCACCTGGCCTGGGTCGGAGCCTCGGGCGAGACAGTGCCCGTGGTCACGGTACGCGCTGATCGCGTAGTCGTCCGGTCGAAGGGCGGCGATGGCACCGACCGCAATGGCCTCTTCGCCAATATAGAGATGCAGGAATCCGCCAATTTTCGCGAGGGCGTACATCTCCGCAGATTTTTCCTCGAATCGGCGGATCAGCAGCATTTGACGATAGAGGAATAGTACGTCGCTCCGGTCCATACTTGTCACTACCAGTATTAAAACCCTAGCCGAGCGAGACTGGCGGACGGGCGAGGGTCTTGCCGATCACTCCTGCGACGATCCCGTGGCCCGGTTTCACATCAGTCGTGCCTGTCACCCGCACGAACTCACCCATCGGCCGTCCCGTCCTGTCGTCTGTCGGTTATGTTTTCGCAAACGGGCTCTTGATTTTGCTCAGCAGGCTTTCAATCGGCGGAACCCCCGTTGCGCCGCCGGTGACTCCCGCGACAATTTTTCGTGCGATTTCCCGGAACGCCGCCGATTGCGGAGACGCCGGATTGGCCACGACGATCGGGATGCCCGAGTCGCCGCCATCGCGAATTGCCGGGTCGATCGGCACTCGACCGAGGAACGGGATCCCGAGTGTGGCGGCGGCCCGCTCCCCTCCCCCATGCGAAAATATTTCGGTCCGCTCGCCGCAGTGGCCGCAGAGAAAGTAGCTCATGTTCTCCACAATGCCGAGAAGCGGTACATTCACCTTTTGGAACATCATCATGCCTTTGCGGACATCGTGCAGGGCGACTTCTTGAGGTGTCGTGACGGTAACGGCACCGGTGAGCGGAACCAACTGAGTAAGAGTGAGCTGCGCATCTCCGGTGCCGGGTGGCAGGTCGATAAGCAAGTAATCCAGTTCGCCCCACAGCACGTCTCGGAAGAGTTGTTGAATGGCGGTATGGACCATCGGACCTCGCCAGACCACGGCGGTGTCTTCCGGGACGAAAAATCCCATGGAAATGAGTTTGACGCCGTGACTTTCGGCTGGAACGATCTTGCCGTCTTTCTGTTCGGGGGGCTTGGTCACGCCCATCATCATGGGAATGTTCGGACCATAGATATCCGCATCGAGCAGGCCGACCTTGACGCCGGTTAAAGCTAAGGCGACGGCGAGATTGACGGCGACCGTGGATTTGCCGACCCCGCCTTTGCCGCTGCTGACGGCGATGACAAATTTGACATCGGGAATGAGGTTGTCTTTCCCGTGACCAGTCTGGGGTCCAGCGGGATGTTGATCAGCCATGAAGCGCTCCTCCTCTAGCAGGATGCTGAAAAAATCCGCCCGCGGCGTGCTCGAAACCCGTGAAGCGTATCTCGTGAAGCGTCGTTCGTTTCCGGACTCGGACGTTTCACGCTTCACGAACGACAAGGACGGCTAGCCGCTCCATCATAAGCCAATGACAGGGTGAAAGAAAATGGGCCTATTGCGCTATAGGCGATAGCGCAATGGGGAATGTAAACAGGATGCTGAAAAAGTCCGCCAGCGGCGTTCTCGCATCGTTCATACCCTCAACGTACCCCAAAGGGTACGCCTCGGCTCTTCACTCGCTGCGGCCTTGCTGAACGGCCTTTTTGAGCATCCTGCGGGAGAGTTCGCCTGTTGTGCCGCTCGACTGAGCTCGTCGCAGGCACACGTGCGGACCATCAAAATTCCAGCGTGCCAGCATAGCTTTTCCCAGCCTGCTAAGCTGACTCGCAGTTTTTTGGCCGTGTGAAATTCGCGATATGAGCAGTGGTGTTCAGGAATAACGCGGGCTAAGGATGTGTAGAATGGTGAAACTATCAGTCGAGCGGGTTCTTTACAGGTCCATTACCCGATGGTGGGGTCGTTGCGGCGAAGATTGCTAGCGAGCCCGATCAGCGAGAGAGTGAAAATGATCCATTTCGAGGGGTCGAAATTGTACCAGTTCGGTCCATTGCGAAAATCGCGTGCATAGGCGTGATGAAAATTGTGATACCCTTCGCCAAAACTGACGAAGGAAACCAGCCAACTGTCACGGCTGCTATCCTTCTTGCTATAGGGCTGTGCCCCCACCATGTGACAGAGTGAATTGATCGTGAAGGTGGAGTTCAGCACCATAAACATCCGGAAGAGACCGCCCAAGAGGAAGGCGCTGATGCCGCCCTGCCAGCCGCCGTGCCAGACGCCAAGGAGGAAAGGGAGCAGAAGTCCTGTGACCACGATCGGCCAATAGTAACGATCTTGCCACATTACGACAGGGTCGCGGCGCAGACGGATCTCGTATTTATCCTTGCGATGGATGCTATCGTAAAAGAGCCAGCCACAGTGGCTGTGCCAGAATCCCTTGGTCGCGTTATAAGGATCCTCTTCTTCATCCGTCTTGGCATGATGGCGGATATGGTCGCCGCCCCACTTAAGGGCAGAATTTTGCAGTGCCCAACCGCCGGCGACGAGGATAGAGGCCTTGACCCAGTTTGGACATTCGAAGCTCTGGTGTGAGACCAACCGGTGATAGCCGACGGTGATACCCATGCCCGTGACGATGTACATCACCAAGAACAGGACCCAGTCGAAGAGGCTGAATCCGTAGTAATAGCCATAGAGTGGGAGNCCGATCGTCGTGGCAGCCACGATGGCGCAGAATAGAGCAAAGTTCAGAGGAGAAAATTCGGCACTGATCGGTTCAGCTTCAGTTGTTGTCGCGAGCATGACTTCTCCTTGAACNCTCACCTNTTGCTTGTTTGGGAAACACCATGGGGAAGACGAAGCACTTCAAACATCATACCGAATTCACGCGAATGTTTCAAGCGAATGCTCGCAGTGTATACTGACGGTGTCCCTCCGTCTGACTGAGAGTGGGGTATCGATGTCGACAATCTCTCCCCCCCCTGAATCTGNCGTACGCCGGATCGGTGAACAGCTCGCTCATCTCTCTGCCGGTCGAACTCCGACCGTTTTTGAGGGGCGCTGGTGGTCACAAACAGCCCTCAACCTGGCCATGCAAGACAGCCTGTTCAAGGCACAGCTGTTTCGATTCATTGATGTCCTGCCCTCGATCACGGACGACGAACAGGTGGTCACGCTGGCTCGCGAGTACTTGGGCGATGGAGACACCGCACTCTTTGGTACCCAATGGGGGCTCAAAGCCATTTCCGCCACCAGCTTGGGGGCTCGGCTCAGCGGCAAGGCGATCAGAAGCCAGGTCGAGCATATGGCGCGCACCTTTATTGCCGGAGCGACAGTCGAGGAAGCGGTGCCGCGGTTGAGCGATCTTTGGCAGCATGGGCGAGCCTGGTCGGTGGATTTGTTGGGCGAGGCCACCATCAGCGATCGTGAGGCTGACCGGTACCGCGATCGCTGTGTGGAAGCCCTGACCCTGCTCGCGCACGAGGCAGCCGTATGGCCATCTTTTTCCATACTGGAGCGTGACCATCTTGGACCGATACCGCGAGTTCAGCTCTCCATCAAAATCTCCGCTCTCTCTCCACATCTCGACCCGATCGATCCAGAAGGGAGCTACTGCTCTGTGGCGGCGCGGCTTCGACCCATCCTCGATCTAGCGATGCGCCTCCCCGCTTCGTTGATCTTCGATATGGAACAGGCCGACACAAAAGCATTGCTGGTGGAGATCTTCAGCAGGCTCTTCGCGGAACCTTCCTACAAGGTCTATCCGTACGCGGGGCTTGCGTTACAGGCCTACCATCGGGAGACGGCACGCGATATCGAGGGGCTCCTGGCCTGGGTTCGCCGGCGTGGGGCACCCATCACGATTCGACTGGTGAAAGGGGCCTACTGGGATTCGGACACGATTCGCTATCGGCAACGAGGCTGGGCTGTTCCTCTCTTTGAACACAAGGCGGAGACGGATGCCAACTATGAAGCGCTCACGCGTCTTCTTCTGTCTCAGACGTCCATCATTCGACCGGCCTTCGGGACACACAATCTCCGTACGCTCGCCTACATCGAGGCGGTTGCGGAGTCGCTCGGGATTTCTCCAGAGAGCTGGGAATATCAGATGATCTTCGGCATGGCCGAACCCTTTCAGTATGCGGTCACGCAGCATGGGCGTCGATTGCGACTCTATACCCCGGTGGGTGATCTGCTTCCAGGCATGGCCTATCTCGTACGGCGATTGCTCGAAAACACCTCGAACGAATCTTTTCTAAGGAAGGAGTATGTGGAATCCCAGTCTCTGAGCACGTTGTTGGCTCCGCCTGTTCTTGAGGAATTGAGTCAGAAGCAGCCCCTCGTGTCTCAGCCGGCCGGTGTGCAGGAGTTTCGCAATGAACCGCAGCGGGATTTTGCGCAGACCGACAGCCGAGCGGCGATGCAGCAGGCCCTGGCGAACGTGCGGTCGCAACTGGGCCGGCAGTGGACGTCGTCGTTCGGAGGGCTGCGTCTGACGGGGCCTCTCATCGAGTCTCGTAACCCCGGACGTCCGGATGAAGTTGTGGGCCGGTTGGCCAGCGCGAGTTCGGAGGATGTCGAACAGGCGGTGCGTCGTGCGGTTCAAGCAGGGGAATCCTGGCGCGACCGCACAACGGAACGACGAGTGGACATTTTGCATGCGGCCGCCGCGCTCATGCGGAGGCGGCGCGATGAGTTGGCGGCCTGGGAGATTCTGGAATGTGGGAAGCCGTGGCGGGAGGCGGATGCAGACCTCGCGGAAGCGATCGACTTTCTGGAATATTATGCAGCGGACTGGCGCAGGCTCGCTCCCTCAAGACGGTTAGGGCAGGAGCCGGGTGAACTAAACCAGCGGCTGTATAGTCCTCGCGGGGTGACGGCCGTCATCGCACCGTGGAATTTTCCGCTGGCGATTCCCACCGGCATGGTGTCGGCGGCACTCGTGACCGGGAATCCCGTGCTCTTCAAACCCTCCGAGCGTTCGCCGATGATGGGGCACTGGCTCACGGAGATCTTGCGGGAAGCCGGAGTGCCTGAAGAGGTACTCTGTTGTCTGCCGGGTGGGCCAGAGATCGGACGGGCATTGGTCGTCCATCCCGAGATCGCAACGATTGCCTTTACCGGCTCGAAGGACGTGGGGCTCGGCATCCTGCAAGACGCTTGTACTCTTATGCCGGGGCAACACATGGTCAAGCGGGTGCTGGCCGAGATGGGAGGAAAAAACGCGATCATCGTGGATGAGGCTGCGGATCTCGATGACGCGATTACCGGAGTGGTCGCGTCGTTCACCGGCTATGCAGGGCAGAAATGTTCCGCCTGCTCGCGGGCGATCGTACATGCTGCGATCTACGATAGTTTTCTGGATCGCCTCAAAGAGGCGGTGCTGAGCCTGAGGGTCGGAAATCCTGAAGAGCCTGGCACGCAGGTTGGGCCGGTGATTGATCATCGAGCGCAATCGAAGATTCAGGAATATATCGAGATTGGAAAGAAGGAAGGACGCCTGCTGGTTGAAGGGACTGTGACGGGACCCGGATGGTATATCGGGCCGACGGTCATCGCGGATGTGGCGCCGATACATCGAGTGGCCCAGGAGGAAATCTTTGGGCCGATCCTCGCGGTGATGAAGGCCGCGTCTTTTCAAGAAGCGCTGACCTTGGCAAATTCGACGGCCTACGCACTCACTGGCGGAGTCTATTCACGGAGCCCGGCCAATCTGGAATTGGCGCGGCAACGGTTTGATGTCGGGAATCTCTACCTGAACCGTCCGATCACGGGCGCGTTAGTCGGCCGCCAGCCGTTTGGAGGCCATCGACTCTCCGGAGTCGGATCGAAAGCTGGAGGTGAAGAGTACTTGACGCAATTCGTGGTCACCCGTGTCGTCAGCGAGCAGACCCTCCGTCGAGGATTCGCGCCGCCCGAGTGAAGCCTTCGACGGCTTGATCTCGTACGATTCCAGTTCCTCCATAATATCCGTGACCACGCCCCGGTCTTCCAACGGCGAGAATTCCTGCCGCTCAACGTACTTGACCAAGCCCACGCCCTTCACAAACCAGGCGGTCATCACGTCAGTTCCCTGGACGGTCCTCTTCGCGCCGGAGAGATGAATCTGCATGTTCATGCGTGCTTCCACCTTTACGGCATCCTTGAACGTGCCGGCCGGTACGTTCACCGATTCCTGCCCCACCACCGTGGCATCGCCCTGTGCGTCGGCCTTTTCGTTGCTGCCATCCCGATCCATATCGGTGCCAAAGTCCAATCCCTTGCGGTTGAATTGTGGGAAAGACGACGAGGCCTTCATCGGGAAGCGCACAATCTGATAGGGCACGAGCTGTTTTTCCAAGGGCGTCCCTGGTTCCGAGCCGTAATAGACGATGCCGACGCTATCGCGTCGATAGAAACTATCCATGGGGCCATGGTTGCCCGGATTGGTATCGTGGAACACGGTGACCGTCATGCCCTTGATGGCTTTCGTGCCGGTAACCGAGGACACATTGGAGAAAAATTTATTCTCAACCGTTTGCAGAGGCCCTTCAGTAATCTGGCCACGATAGTGCCATTCGTTCCCGATCTGATCGGGAAAATAGTCGGCGGACTGGACAATGATACCGGCGTCTTCTGCTGCAAGAGGCGCTGACCAGGTGCTCCAGACGAGCAGCAGCGCTGTTCCCAGCATAAGGGCCTTTCGATATCCCGGTTTATTTAACGGCATGCGCGGCGCTCTCCACTGGTTGAACGATGCGGCGACCGTACCATAGGCATCCTGGATGCGGCAAGAGAAGGAGGTCGGCAATGTTGTGCCAGCAGGCTTGCCTTCGTTCGATATCCCACCCATAATCCACCCGTATTTGGTTCATCTGGTTTGTTTGGTTTGTCTTGTTTATTTGGTCGAACCAGACCAACCAGATGAACCAAATCAACCAAACAAACTAGATCAACCAGATGAACCAAACGAACCAAAGAGATGCGGTGCTTGTGACCGGCGCATCCGGAGGGATTGGTCGTGCAATCAGCCTGGCCTTTGCGGCGGCTGGCTGGTCTGTCGGGGTCCATTACCATCGAAACAAGGCGGCGGCCGTGGACACGCTTACGCAAGTTGTGGCTGCCGGTGGAGTTGGGGCGCTTTACGAAGCCGATATTCGCGAGGCGCATGCGGTGCAACAGATGGTGGAAGCCTCCTGCCGCTTGGGAGCTGTGCCGTCGGTGTTTGTTTGCAATGCCGGAATCGGAGGGAGCCATCTCCTTCTTCGACAACGTCAAGAAGATTGGGCTGACGTATTGGCCACAAATCTTACGGGAACATTTCACTGCCTCCGCGCCATGGCCCCTCCCCTCCTCGCTCGCGGCGGCGGGTCGATCGTCGTGATTGGATCGCATGCCGGGTTCCATGGCTCAACGGGACAAGTCGCCTACGCGGCGTCAAAAGCCGGTCTCATCGGTCTGGTGCACACCGCAGCCCACGAGTGGGGAGCGGGCAATATCCGTGTGAATCTCCTCTTGCCTGGCTGGCAGATGACAGGACTATCTGAAGGGGCTATGCCGGCAGGCGATAATTGGAACGGCCATGCGTTGGGCCGGCCACCGTTACGAGAGGAAGTGGCCAAGACCGTCTTGCATCTGGCGCAACTTAACGATGTGTCGGGACAGGTTTGGAACTGCGACAGCCGAATCTTATAGCAGGATGCTGAAAAAGCCCGCCAGCTGCGTTCTCGCATCGTTCAGGTCCTCAACGTACCCCAGAGGGTACGCCTCCGGTCCTTCACTCGCTGCGGCCTTGCTGGACGGACTTTTTGAGCATCCTGCGGGAGTACTTTGGTCGTGCCACACAGATGGGCCATGGAAGATATGCGACTAGCCAAACGACACACCCGTGATTCCAGCCCGCGAGGGATTTTCGTCACTGCGACCGATACCGGCGTCGGGAAAACACTCATCACCGCTGCGCTCGTGGCACATCTGACGCAACGGGGGATCGATGTGGGCGTCATGAAGCCGATTGAGTCAGGGGTCTCGCGATCGGCTAAGGCTCAGTCAGATGGAGCGCGGTTGCAAAGAGCGGCTGGTAGCCATGATTCGATGGCAGAAATTTGTCTCTATGTCTTTCGACTTCCAGTGGCGCCGCTCTCTGCCGCACGAGCAGATGGGACGATCGTGCGAGTGGCGGCTATTGTACGAGCCTTCCGTGCCCTCCGTAAGAAGCACGCGCTTATGGTGGTAGAAGGTGCTGGTGGCGTGCATGTGCCTATCACGTCGTCACTTGACGTATTAGACCTAATCTATCGGATGAAGTTACCTGCTATCGTGGTGGGGCGGTCAGGCTTAGGTGGAGTCAACCAGGCGTTATTGACGCTCAATGCGCTCCGCCAAAGAAACATTCCCATCGTGGCGTTGGTCTTGAATCAGCTTCGACCAGTTCATACAACGACAGCTCGTGTGCAAGAGCAATCGACCGTGAATCTCCTCCGACGTCTCGCGAAGGTTCCCGTGGTGGGCCCCCTCCCCTATAGCCCGAGCGTGAATCGAAATTGGAACGAAGGTCTGATCCGTCTCGCGGGGACCGCTCCGATCACGAAACTGGCGAGGCTGGTCCTAACCCGCATTATTCATGAAGGTTCGTCGCGAAAGCGTGCAGACGCGAAGCGAGACGGGCACTCGGAGGCGTGAAGCCCTGAGGCATACTCGTGCAGTATGTTGAAGGGCTGAATGGCGAGACTACCCGTCACAGCCGCGTATCCGCGCTTGTAGCAGAAGCTTCATGAATAATGCGGGCTCACATCTGGGCGAGGAATGCGTTCACGGCCCGGCTGATATCCGGGGCTTTAAGGATCGCTGAAATGACTGCGACGCCATTCGCGCCAGCGCGCATCACCTCCCTCGCCTGATCGATCTGAATCCCGCCAATGGCGAAAATAGGCAACGACGTGAGCCTGCGCATCGCGCGTAGCCCCTCAAGCCCAACCACCGGGTCGTGGTCTTGTTTGGAACCGGGTTTGAAGATGGGGCCGAATCCAAGATAGTCCGGTTTCCCGGCGGTGGCCTCCCGCACCTGATCAGAATTGTGCGTGGAGATCCCGATCAGCTTGTCCGGTCCCATCACCTTCCTCGCCAAGTCGAGCGGCAAGTCTCCCTGTCCCAGATGCACGCCATCGGCGTCCACGGCCAGGGCCAAGTCGCAGCGATCGTTGACGATGAAGAGTACGCCTGCCTTCGCAGCAGCTTGCCGCAGAACCACGGCCTCCGCGTAGGCTTCCTTCATCGATGCAGTCTTGTTGCGATATTGAAAGAGCGAGGCGCCTGCCTCAGCCGCGTCCATCAGCACATCGACCAAGGGGCGCGCAGGAGAAACCGACGGATCGAGAATGATGTAGAGGCCTGAGAGAGAGTGAGGGTGCACGGCATTCATGAGGAAGACATTCTAGCAGGATGCTGAAAAAACCTGCCAGCATAAGAAGACCGTTATTTGGTTTGCTTGGTTGGACAAGACCAACTAGATGAACGAAACAAACCAGATGAACCAGATCAACCCGCCCTACCGGTCTCGCACGTCTCGCGTCAAAGAAACTATGGTGGCTGACACCGCTCTTTTCTCGACTCCCTGCTCGGAGATTAGCTCAAGCGTCGGAAAGGTTTCCGTCCGTGCTCAACCAGTGAGGCCCTGTTTCAATCGCTCGAGCAGTTGGCCCAATCGTTCCTGGTGAGGCGAAGCCACCGTGATGAACCCCACGCCTAGCTCGCCCTCGCGGCTCCAACGCACCGCCGCCCGCTCAATGCAAATGGGTAGCGTCTCACCGGCCACGTCGAAGCGCAGGGTTACCTGCATGCCTGAGTAGCCCTGACTGTCGGTCTTCACGCGGCAGCCACTCTTCGACAGGTTCATGATCGTTCCGACCGATTCACCGCGCGGTTGACCAGAGAGCACGCTCTGAAAGTGCACAGGAAAACGCTGCTGGCGACGGAGATCCATAAGATCCTTGTAAGAGGATTCAGTTCAGGAGTATTGGAAGCGAAGTATCTAGTGGGCTCAGCCTACTCCTTGCCTGGAGAATAGCGCAAGCAGGGCATAAGTGGTTCATGAAAACGTCTTTTCCGTCATCAGTGAACTATCCGGATGTAAGGTATAAGGTCAAGCAACGACCCCGGTGCCTCTCCCATTTTCATGCGGTCTTTGCCTTTCGATCACCTTTGGCAGTGCATCGATCGCATTTGCCAATCAAAGCTCATATGTCAAAATAGCACACAGCCATGGCCGAACCTTACCAGTCGCCTGCCGTTCCCTCCGGGCAAACGCGCGCTTTCGGGAGAAGTTGATACGACATGTCTTCATCCTTAAGATCGGGCTCGTCGGAGCGTAGCATCGTAAACTCAATCTTTTCATTCGCGAATGTTTCGTCACCGGATCGCAGTACACTCTCCCGGTTCAAAATCTTCATGGCGTTGAGGCGTGATACTTTTAGTGGAAACGTCGCGAACTGGTCCGCTGACAAAAAAGGCACCTGGACAGTTACCCGACCATGATCCACATAGACGAACTGCCGTAATTTCTCGTCGATCGGCGTCTTTAAGCTGACAACTACTGAGGTCATCGGGGCAATGGCCGGAATAGAAATCACATACGTGTGTCGGGCATCAGAAGAAGTTACTTCCAGCTTCCCTGTGGCGTCTACATTCGATGTCGTAAACAGCGTTGTGGTGGGCTGTAGGAGAGGAGATCTGATGTCCAGACGGAGATTCGTGAGGCTCTGGTCCGACACATTTTCAAGGAGAAACTTGCTCAAGACCCAGGACTGCGGGACAGGTATTTTGGCGCGGCCTTTCGGCAGCGTCTGTTCGATTCGTCGGAGACTGCAATCGGACACCAGGTTCCGGTTTTCATAAAAATATACCTTACTGTTCCCCTCCAGTAGGAAGCCACGCTCGTACGTGTAGAAGGCTACGCCTACCCGGATAGGGGTTGGCTTGAACCAGGACACAATCACAGGGACAAGAAACAGCACCAACGCGGCTACAAATCCAACGATGACAACCTTGTTGAGCCGACTTTGCCCCCAAAACCACCGCCAGCATCTCCCCAAGAGACTCATGCCAGTTCACCCATGTAGAACTTTGAGCGAGTTGTTCACCACTCGCTGCACGTGATGAATCAATCGAGCCTGTGTCTGTTTCAGAGTCTGTACCGTCTCGCTCCCGAATTCCTGGCTCACGACTCCCGCTTCAGGCATTTCTATCCGTTGCTCATTCGGGAGTGTGACAGTGAGCGAGAGGGGTTCTCCTGGTCGCATCGGCTGATCGCCCGAGAGTCGCCCGCCGGTCCACGAGAGATTCCAGCCCGTGCCGTAACCCCGGAACAGACTAGCGTGGTACGTCAACGCGCATGGCACCGGGAAGCGACGGAAGGGACGAAGCGTGACGGGCATGGGCCCCTCGCAGGGAGGCATATTCTCGGAGGGTAAAGAATTAAACGGTAAGGCGGGGCATGGGGAAATCGTGGTAGTGATCAGCGGAAGGGTGCCGGAGCCTTGTGTGAGCGGAGGGTGATCCAAAGACAGGCTATCTGGTGCGCGGGGCTGTCTTGTCTCTCTCGTTCGTCGAACCAAACAAAGCAGAAAGACTAGATGGACAAGATTCCCCCCTGTGTCGGGGAATGGTTTCTTTATTTCCCCCGTGGTCCTCATACATCAATACTCAGGCCCAACACCACAGCCTTGGCGCGCGGAATAATCTTCTTTTGCAGCAGCCGTTCTTCACTGGTGTGTGATTGACGGTAGCGCCCTCTGGCAGGATCACTTCCTGCTGCATGCCACTTTCCACAGAGCGTGATTAATGCTACGGGGTACAACCGGTTCCCACTGTTGTTCGTCTGCGGTTGTGTACACCACTCGCCCGCGTCCCATATTGCTCGAAAACCACGTATATGCAAGCATACGTGTGCGCGCTTCTGTGCAGTCGTATTCGTTTTGTCGCTGGATAGACAATAGGGAATCGCCCGCCACGGTTTGCACAGTCTTGTAGTCGAACAATTGCCACATCTTCGCCAGGTTCCCTTTGCGTCGAATGCTGTCCCGATCAACATACACAGTCAGTCCAGCTTCGTCGTCGCCACTTGCCAACTCCCACTCCGCATATGCTGGAGGACTGCTCAGCAACAGGAGTGTGATCAGTAACCAGAACCCAAAAAGGTAGACCAGCGGCAGCGTGAGGAATGGCCCTGCGTTGTGCGTCACAGAGCAGGGCATAGGAAATCGATGGAAGGGGCGAATCGAGCAGGGCATCGGGACCTCCAGAGGGAGGCATATTCTAGGGGGGCAGCAATTGAGGATGCAAGGTCACTGAACCACTTTGCGCGACTTGACAGTCTGATTTCTTTGGAAAAGAGACGTTGTCGTAGAAGGAGGGAGGCTCATGAAGATCAACAATCCGGACGAGCAGCCTGTGGGGGAGCGGGACTTGGAAGACTGGCTAAAGATGAGGAACTGGTCCGCAAGAAGATGAATGACCGCCCTGCTGCTCCCATGCTCTCGGAATAGAGTGCGGAACAGGGCCTGTTGATCTCCTGTGGCCGCACCGTGCGCGCAGCGCGAGGCAGGTTTGGCTATGGTCACCAGGCATAGGCTTCTGGCGCAGCCCCGCCTGGGCCGGGAAGATATCGTCGAGCCGTTTCAGTGTGTCCTGGTTTAATGTGAGGCTCAGAACGCGCATCGTGCCGTTCAATTGCTCCATCGTGCGCGGCCCGATAATCGGCGCCGTGACGGCCTTTTGATGCAGCAGCCATGCGAGCGCCACATCGGCTGGACGCTCGCCGAGTTGTGCGCACAGCGCGTCATAGGCTTCCAGCTTGGGGCGATATTTCTCGATAGCTTTCTTCAGATCCTCGTCCGCACGTCGACCGACCGTCGTCGGTTCTGATGCCCCGGCCAACAGCCCCCGCCCAAGCGGACTCCAGGGGATCAGGCCGATGCCATAGGCTGCGCAGGCCGGTATCACTTCTAGCTCGATCGTCCGCTCGGTCAAATTATAGAGACTCTGCTCCGACACGAGGCCGTGAAAGTGGCGGCTGCGCGCCATTTCTTGCGCCTGGGCCAGATGCCAGCGGACAAAATTGCTGCTGCCGACGTAGAGAATCTTGCCTTCCCGGACCAACTGCTCCATCGCCTGCCAGATTTCCTCTCACGGTGTCTGCCGGTCAACGTGATGCATCTGATACAGGTCGATGCAGTCTGTCTGAAGGCGCCGCAGGCTGTCCTCGCAGGCCCGTCTGATGTGCAGGGCCGACAAGCGAGACTGATTCGGCCACTCGCCCATCCTGCCGAACACTACACTTTCGTCGCCAGGACGACTTTCTCTCGCCGTCCCCCGCCTTGGGCGAACCAACGCCTCACAATCTGCTCCGTCCACCCCTCCCCCACTCTCCAGCCATAGACGTCCGCCGTGTCGAAAAAGTTGATGCCCAACTCCAGCGCCCGATCCATGATGGCGAAACTGTCCGCCTCGCTCGTCTCCGGCCCGAAGTTCATTGTGCCGAGACAGAGTCGGCTGACTTTCACTCCCGATCGACCAAGATGGGCGTATTGCATGGGAACGATTCCTCAATGACTCGTGTGGAGGCGATATCCTACACAGATGAAAGAAACGGAGGATACTCAGGGTTCTTCATTGATATTCTCGATCGACTGCGTGAGCGCCACGATATAGTCCTCCGGCTGAGCCAGGGCATTCTCTGTCAGTTAGGATTAAGCTGCCAGCAGACCAGCCTTATCGACGATAATCAAGCGATGGCTCTATTTCACAGCGCCGCCCCCGTGATGTGATTCAACGCGCCGTGAGCCTCATATAATGGGAAGAGACTTCGATGCTGAGAGATCGAGGGTGGAATGGATACCGGAGCACCTCTTGACGAAGCGATTGCGATACGGCATCTTCCAGCATACTGCAAGAAAGGATCGCGAAGGAGGTACCATGGCCATAGCGTCCGTCATGCTCCCGCTTGGAACGCCGGCTCCCGCGTTTGCGTTGCACGATGTCGTAAGCGGTCAGCGTTACTCGCTCGGCTCGTTTAGCGGCAAGGCGGCCTTGCTGGTGATGTTCATCTGTCGCCACTGCCCCTATGTCGTGCACGTCGAGCAGGAAATTGCGAAGATCGGGCGGGACTACACAGACAGGGGGCTTGGCATCATCGGCATCAGCAGCAACGATCCGGTGCAGTATCCTGACGACGCGCCGCCGCGGCTGAAGGAGATGGCCGAGCGCCTGGGCTTCACCTTTCCCTTCTGTTTTGATGAAACCCAGGATGTGGCGATGGCCTATGGGGCGGCCTGCACCCCGGATTTCTATCTCTTCGATCGGGAACGGTGGCTGGTCTATCGCGGGCAGCTCGACGACAGCCGCCCCGGCAGCAACAAGCCGGTCACCGGTCGCGACCTCCGTGCCGCGATCGATGCGGTGCTCGCCGGGAAACCCGTCGACGGCAACCAGAAGGCGAGTGTCGGCTGCAGCATCAAGTGGAAGCGATGAGAGGAGTGACACCCATGCCAATCCCTTGCTCCCGGAACGCGCACGATCGGAATGTGCTCGTTCGACGGTCGCAGTGGGACCAGCACGGGCGCCATTCCAGGGGAGTGCAGTAGAAGCGAGTTTTGATGGAACAGTACAGGTACGCAGTGGGAGATCAAACAGCCCCATTCCTGAAGAGATGACGAGTGAGCTTGGAAGGAGCATTTAGCTGGAAGACGGTCGTTCGATGCGCGCAGTAAAGGGCAGCCTCGGCCACTCTCCTTTGCGGTAGTCATTCCCCCTCCATCTGCAAGCGAGCTGTCTCTCTTGTTTATTGGGGGGTTTTGGTTTCTCTGGTTCAAGGAACGAAACAAACAAGATAGACGAGACAAATCAGACGGACCAGACGAACGAGATCAAGCAGACCAACCGGCGCTGCGTCTCGCACGTCTCGGGTCAAAGACACTATGCTGGCTGGTAACGTTTTTTTCTGCTACCTCCCCCCGTCTGAAGATCAATGCGAGCAGGCAATCTCGGTATAGTGGTGGAGCGGGCGTGTCATATCGGCAGGTAGCGGTGAATACTTCGACAAGAAAAGACTCCAGGCCCCGTTGACTTATTCGCTCCTCAGGGGAGAGCCTCCGTCCCCTGTTCCATTCCCCCAAGGGAAAGGGCTCCACCTATTGCAACCGGAAGCGCAGGGGTTCCTGGCCTAACGAATGGCGTTCTGGCTTTCCTCATCCATCGCCTTCCCCTCATAATGTTTGATGACTTTCTTGGTGGAATCTTTTTTGCCCCTCTCCTGCTTCGCGGCGGTCGGCGTGTGGGAGGCCGCGCAGCCAGTCACGGTGAGCAATAGCATGGAGAGGACTAGCGCCGTCACAATGGGCATGGGATCTCCGTGATCTTGAGTGTTCTTGGCGTAAGGAATAATAGTGAAACGCAGACTGCTTAATCCGAAACGGTCGTCAACTCGGAATTGGATAGCTTCAAATTGTTCCAGTGCGTCTTCGAGATTGTCGATAATTTTACGTCAAAGAAGAAAATGGCTCCTGACACACCTTTTCATCTCTACAACAACGCGAGCTGGGCCTGCGCCCACGTGTTGCCCTGGGCGGCGGCTTTCTCGTACCATCCCCGTGCTGTGGCATAGTCCTGCGGCACGCCCCGCCCATTGGCATATAGCTGTCCGAGCTGAGCCTGCGCCCACGCATGGCCCTGGGCAGCAGCTTTCTCGTACCATCCCCGCGCCGTCGCATAGTGTTGCGGCACGCCCCGCCCATAGACATACAGCTGCCCGAGGTTGAATTGCGCCAGCGCGTTTCCCTGTAACGCCGCTTGCTCCCACCACTGTCGTGCCTTCGTATAATCCTGTGGCACACCTAGCCCGTTGGCATACAGTTGCCCAAGCTGGGCTTGTGCTCCCGCGTGGCTCTGGGCGGCGGCTTTTTCGTACCATCCCCGTGCCGTCGCATAGTCCTGCGGTACGCCCCGCCCGTTGGCATACAGCTGCCCGAGCTGGGTCTGCGCCCACGGACTGCCCTGGGAGGCCAGCCTCTTCAGTTGTTGCCGGTCTACGTCTGAGATGATGTCCGATGGGGAAGATGGTGCACGCCCAAGGGCCTGCGCCATCTGTCGCTGCATCGGTTCAAGGCGATCCAGATGCTCATGGTGGGTTTCTGCCGTATCTCGCACAGCTGCGGTGTGAACAACCCGTTCATCTTCGTTGAATGCGAATGGCTCACTCTTCGGAAGTGTCTCCTGTTCATCCGTATGAGTATGAGCAGGTTTGTTCGACACAATAATCTTACTCTTTCCCGTAAACGTCCATACGACGACGAGGGCAAAGATTACGGCGATTGCCAACATGGCCATTTGCGCAGAGGTGAAATTTTTAGTGTCTTCCGGAAGGTTAATGTCCCATTTATCATCGCGCTCGGGATCATAGCGAAACGTGGTCCGGCAGGAGGGGCACGTCACAATGCCAATAGTCTTCGCGGTAACTCGGAGTATCGAGTTACATGCCGCGTTAGGACATGGGACAGTGCGAGCTTCGGCTCGTGACGGTTTAGGCTTAGGCGGTGCTTTCCCTGCATGGCTGGTCGATCGCCCTTCATCATACCGTTGTTTCAATGAGGGGTTACTAAGCGTGTTGAAGGCTGCGTTAATTTCCCTGGTCTTCTTCTCTGCCTTCGCCAGAAGAACGGGGCTATGGTGAAAACGGTCGGGATGCCAGACTTGTAATAAAAGTCGGTAGGCGTGCTTTATCTCTTCAGAAGTCGCTGATTCAGGGACTTCCAGAATGGAGTAATAGGTCTCCAAGCTCGGCTCTCCAATAAAATGGACATGGGCACCTCGCAAGACAGCATATTCTAGGGGGTCAGCAATCGAGGATGCAAGGTCAGTGAGCTACTCTGCGCAACCTGACAGGCCGACTGATATATTAGGAGAAGAGACTCCGCCGTCGAAGGAGGGATGCCCATGGAGACCAACAATCCGGATGCCCAGCCTGTGGAGAAGCGGTCCCTGTCGCCTGAGCCTGAATCCATGCAGAAGTATTCTGATGAGGTGAGGGAACGGATCGCAAAGAAAGCCTACGAGCTCTATGAGCAAGGGGGGCGGCAGGCCGAGCGGGACGTAGAAGACTGGCTGGAAGCCGAGGAACTGATCCGCAAAGAGATGAATGCCCGCTCTGCTGCTCCCATGCTCCCGGAATAGCGAGTGGGACGAGGCCTGTTGATTTCCCCTGCTCGCACTACGAGCGCAGTTTGACATCCGTTAGGCCCTCTCCATGGAAACCGTCTTGCGTCAAAGACATGATGGTAGCTGGCAC
>SPAX01000020.1 GCA_005239475.1 Nitrospira sp.
TCGTCGTGGAAGAGCTTTGCCGTGTCCGGATCGAGCGAAAGATTGAACTGGTCTTCCCAGCGAAACTCGAAGCGGGCTTTTGAGAGCGCGTTGTCTCGAATCTGCGCACCCGGATGGCCCTTGGCGAGATCCGCCGCGTGGGCGGCGATTTTGTAAGTAATGACGCCGGTCTTCACATCTTCCCGGTCGGGGAGGCCCAAGTGCTCCTTGGGCGTCACATAACAGAGCATCGCACAGCCAAACCATCCGATCATGGCGGCGCCGATGCCGGAGGTAATGTGGTCGTAGCCCGGCGCGATGTCGGTCGTGAGCGGTCCTAGCGTATAAAAAGGCGCTTCCTGGCAAACCTTCAGTTGTTTCTCCATGTTGACCTGGATCATGTGCATGGGCACGTGGCCCGGCCCTTCAATCATGACCTGGACGTCGTGGCGCCAGGCAATGTTGGTGAGTTCACCCAAGGTCTCCAGTTCAGCGAATTGCGCCTCGTCGTTGGCATCTGCAATGGAGCCAGGGCGTAACCCATCGCCTAAACTGAACGACACATCGTAGGCCTTCATGATCTCGCAGATTTCTTCGAAGTGAGTATAGGTGAAGTTCTCTTTATGATGAGCCAGGCACCATTTTGCATGGATCGCTCCGCCGCGGGACACGATGCCGGTCATGCGTGTGGCGGTCATCGGCACATAGGCGAGGCGCACACCAGCGTGGATGGTAAAGTAGTCAACTCCTTGTTCTGCCTGTTCGATCAATGTGTCGCGAAACAGTTCCCAGGTCAGGTCTTCGGCCTTACCTCCGACCTTTTCCAACGCTTGATAGATCGGCACGGTGCCGATGGGTACCGGTGAATTTCGAATGATCCATTCGCGGGTTTCGTGGATATTCTTGCCGGTGGAGAGGTCCATGACTGTGTCGGCGCCCCATCGAATAGACCAGATCATCTTCTCGACTTCTTCTTCGATGGAGGAGGCGACCGCGGAGTTGCCGATGTTGGAGTTGATCTTCACTAGAAAGTTGCGGCCGATGATCATCGGTTCGCTTTCTGGATGGTTGATGTTGGCCGGGATGATCGCGCGGCCACGGGCGACTTCATCGCGGACAAATTCCGGCGTGATCACGGAGGGGATGCTGGCGCCCCAGGACTGACCCGGGTGCTGGGTGACTCCGCCGCCGTGTCCATTCCGCGAGGCCAGTTCGCGCGCCACTTCGCGGGATTGATTCTCCCGGATCGCAATGAACTCCATTTCCGGTGTGACGATGCCTTGTCTGGCGTAGTGGATCTGGGTCACGTTCATGCCGGGCTTGGCTCGCAACGGCTTGCGAATGTGTTGAAATCTGAGCTGGTCCAGCTTGGGATCGGCCGCGCGCAGGCGGCCATAATGCGAGGAGATATCCGAGAGCTGGTCCACATCGTTCCTGCCGATCACCCAGTTCCGGCGATAGGGGGCCAATCCAGCCCGCGCGTCGATCTGTACGTCCGGGTCTGTATAAGGGCCGGAGGTATCGTAGATCGTGACCGGTTCATTTGCGCTGGGCGTGCCTCCATTCATCGACTTGGTGGCGGTCAGGCTGATCTCTCTCATCGGGACCCGCACGCCGGCCTGCGTCCCCTGCACGTATACTTTTCGCGAGGCGGGAAACGGCGTGGTCGTCAAGGCTGATTCGGCAGACGTGTGCCTGTTACCAGTTGCAGATCCATTGCCGATTGTATGGTCGCTCATAGGAGATCCTTTCTCCAAAACGTGAACTATGTGCAGTCGTCAAAAATAAAAAAAGCCGCACCGATAAAACGGGGTGCGGCAGAGAGACCAACAGTGCTTGGTTGTTCTCGCTTCCCTACGCTGGTATTACCCAGGTCAGGTTCTGAGGGTCGTCCGTTCGGGCGGACTCTCAGCCGTGTGGCCCCCCTAGCTTCGACGTGGAATCGTATCGCCGGCCTCAGGCGTTGTCAACGGGGTATTAGGCCTAGCAGGATGCTGAAAAAGTCCGCCAGCTTCGTTCTCCCATCGCTTAGAGGCTCAACGTACCGAAGCGTACGCCTCGCCACTTCGCTCGCTGCGGCCTTGCTGAACGGCCTTTTTGAGCATCCTGCACGGTGTCCTGTTGTCCCTGACGTGCGGACCAGTGAAGTTCTGGTGTGTTCACGGGGCTTTCCCGCAGCCTGCTAGAACTCCTCACACCGGCTGGTTCATTGATTGTCGGGGAGCCCTAACGTAGAATGACGCCATACGCCATTTCGCCAAGGAAACGATGCAGACCGTCTCGACACTTCTGAAGCCGATCACGGACTACCAGCAACTGTCTGCGGAGGAATTGTTCCGCCGGACGGCTGAGGCTAAACGCGTTCTGGGTGATCGGGTCATGATCCTGGGCCATAATTACCAACGGGATGAAGTCATCGAACATGCGGACTTTCGCGGGGATTCCCTCCTGCTCTCGAAGCTGGCAGCCGAGCGGTCAGAGCGGCCCTATATCGTCTTTTGCGGCGTTCACTTTATGGCGGAGACCGCCGACATCCTAAGCCGCTCCAAACAAACGGTGATTCTCCCGGACATGGCAGCAGGCTGCTCCATGGCGGACATGGCCGCCATCGAACAGGTCGATCAATGTTGGGAGACGCTGGGACGAATCCTTCCCGCGGAAGAGACCGTCATGCCGGCGGTCTATGTGAACTCTGCCGCTGTGCTCAAAGCCTTTTGTGGCGAACATGGCGGGATTACCTGCACGTCCTCCAATGCGAAGGCGGTGATGGAATGGTCCTGGGCAAGGCGGGAGAAAATCCTTTTCTTCCCGGACGAGCACTTGGGACGCAATACGGCCAACAAGATGGGGCTGCCGAGAGAAGAGATGATCGTCTGGGACCCCTATCAACCCAACGGGGGTAATACGCGTGAGGCGATTCAACGCGCGAAGCTGATTCTCTGGAAAGGCCACTGCAGTGTGCACCAGATGTTCCAGCCCGTGCATGTGGATAATTTCCGCAAGCAGTATCCGGCCGGGAAGGTAATCGTCCATCCAGAATGTCATGAGGACGTCGTCAATCGGGCCGACTTGTCCGGGTCCACGGAGTTTATTATCCGCACGGTGACGGCGGCGCCGGCCGGGACGGTGTGGGCGGTGGGAACCGAATTGAACCTGGTTAATCGATTGAAGCGTGACCTCCCTGATAAGAAGGTCTTCTTCCTCTCTTCCACGGTCTGCCAGTGTGCGACGATGTTCCGGATCGATGGCGTCCATCTCAGCTGGGCAATGGAAAACCTTGCCGACGGCCACGTCGTGAACCATATCGTTGTTCCGGACGATGAGAAGCCGTGGGCGAAGATTGCGCTGGNCCGCATGATGGCTGTGAGCTAGCCTCAATTTTGAATTATGAATGCTGAATGTTGAATTTCAGATTCAACCAGACTCTTCATTCACAATTCACCATTTAACATTCACCATTCAGGGTAATGGACTACAAGGCAACACTCAATCTGCCCAAAACAGATTTTCCCATGAAGGCGAACCTGCCGCAACGGGAGCCTGAACTCCTTGCCTCNTGGGAGNAGGAACGGTTGTACGAACAGATNCAGGAGGCGGGGAAAGGCCGGCCGCTGTACGTCTTGCACGATGGNCCGCCCTATGCCAATGGCCGNATTCATATCGGTCACGCNCTGAACAAGATNCTCAAAGACATCATNATNAAATCAAAGACGATGGCGGGTTACCAAGTGCCCTATGTNCCAGGGTGGGANTGCCANGGNCTTCCGATCGANCATCANGTNCTCAANGAACTCGGTGACAAGAAAAAGACGCTCGATACCCCGGCCATCCGTAAACTCTGCCGGGAGTATGCGGAGAAGTTTTTTACGATTCAGCGTGAGGAGTTTCAACGGCTGGGCATATTAGGCGATTGGCAGCATCCCTATCTCACGATGAATCCCGGCTATGAGGCCACGATCATCCGTGAGTTCGGTAAATTCGTGGAGCGGGGAGGCGTCTATAAGGGACTGAAGCCGGTGCTCTGGTGCACGGCGGACCAAACCGCCCTTGCCGAAGCGGAAGTTGAGTATGAAGACCATACCTCTCCCTCGATTTATGTGAAGTTCCCGTTGGTCACGTCGCCCACGGTGCTCAGCAAGACGTTCCCTGGCATCTCGTTCCCCGTCGATATCAAGCTGGTCTCCCTCGTGATCTGGACGACCACGCCATGGACACTCCCGGCCAATCAAGCGGTCTGTCTCCATGCCGATATCGACTATGCGTTTGTCCAGGTCGGCGACGAGGTGTTGGCTCGAGACGCAACGTCCCCTGACCACCGGCCTGTCACCGATTCTGCTCGGCGACTTCGTAACTCTCGATCAGGGAACCGGCTGTGTCCATATTGCGCCGGGTCACGGCATGGAAGATTACATCCTCGTCCTTGAGCACAATGCCACGGCGTCATCGGGAGAAAGGTTGGAGATTCTGGCGCCGGTCGACAACGGTGGGCGTTTTACTGACGTCGTGAAAGAATTTGCCGGCCAGCATGTGTTGACAGCGAATCCGAAGATTGTGGAGTTCCTGCAGGCCAACGGACGTTTGCTCGGCCATGGATCGTTGAGCCATTCCTATCCGCACTGTTGGCGCTGTAAGAATCCCGTCATCTTCCGCGCCACCGAACAGTGGTTCGTGTCGATGGAGACGAACGATCTTCGGAAAGAGGCGTTGGCGGAGATCGACCGGGTCCGTTGGATTCCAGCCTACGGCCGCGATCGGATCAACGGGATGATTGAGAACCGGCCCGATTGGTGCTTGTCACGCCAGCGGGTTTGGGGCGTGCCGATTCCCGGTTTCACCTGTATCGGGTGTCGGTCTGTGCTGGCCGATCCGACCGTGATCGAGCACATAGCGACGTTGATGGAATCCAAAGGAGCCGATGTGTGGTTCGAGCAATCGGCTGTCGATCTGTTGCCCAAGGGCACGACCTGTCCGAAGTGCGGCGGAACGGCATTTGAGAAGGAACGGGATATTCTTGACGTGTGGTTCGAGTCGGGCGTCAGTTACGCCGCGGTGTTGAAAGAACGAAAGTGGTGGCCGGCCGATCTCTATCTCGAAGGGTCGGATCAGCATCGGGGCTGGTTCCATAGTGCCTTGCTGGCCGGCGTCGTCACCGATCGTCGCGCGCCATACAAGGCAGTCCTGACTCACGGTTTTGTCCTCGATGGGCAGGGCAAGAAGATGTCCAAGTCGGCGGGAAACGTCGTTGCGCCGCAGGACGTGATTAAGCAATCGGGCGCGGAAATCCTGCGTTTGTGGGTGGCCGCGCAGGACTATCGCGATGATCTTCGGATTTCTCCTGAAATCCTGACCCATCTCATTGAGGCCTATCGCAAGATCCGCAATACCTGCCGTTTTCTGTTGAGTAATCTGTACGACTTCGATCCGGGGAAGGACCGAATCCCCTATGAGCAGTTGTCTGAATTGGATCGTTGGGCCCTGCATCGGCTCAGCGAGCTGATCCTGAGGGTTCGGAAATCCTATGACGATTTTGAGTTTCACACGATCTTTCACGCACTCAATAATTTCTGCTCGGTGGATCTGAGTTCCGTCTATCTCGATATTCTGAAGGATCGGCTCTATACCTTCCGGGCCGACTCGCCCCTGCGTCGGGGATCGCAGACAGTGCTCTTCGAGATCGTCGTTGCCATGACGAAGCTGATGGCCCCGGTGTTGAGCTTTACGGCAGAAGAGATCTGGCGGACAATGCCGGAGGCCTGCAAGAAAAGTGTTGGCACGACAAGCGTACACCTTGCGGCTTTCCCGGATATCACTGTGGAATGGATCAATCCTGATATGGAGCAAAGATGGGAAGATCTGCTCCATTTGAGGGGTGAGGTCCAAGCAAAACTTGAAGGGAAGAGAAGAGAGGGTGTGATCGGTGCTCCCCTCGAAGCCAAAGTAACTATCTATGCGCAGCGTGCTAATCCGGCTATGTACGATGTCTTTAAGCCTTACGAGAATTTCTTGCCCACACTGTTCATCGTGTCCCAAGTCGAGCTGGTTGCTGTTGACAATAATGTGGATGCGAATATCATGAGCGACCTTTCTGATGGCTTTGGGGTTGTAGTTGATCGCGCGTCAGGCAGGAAGTGTGAGCGCTGCTGGAACTATCGCGAAGCGGTTGGCAAGGATGTCGACCATCCGACCCTTTGCGATCGCTGTGTGGAGGCGGTGCAGTAATGAGCGGGCCTCTTCGCTATCTCCTCCTGGCGCTCCTCGCCAGCGCGATCGTGGCGATCGATCAGGCGACGAAGCTGTCCATCGTGCAGTCGATGCGACTCAATGAATCCATTCCGATTGTTCCCAATCTTTTCAGCTTGACCTATATCCGCAATCCCGGCGCCGCCTTTGGGTTACTGGCCGGTAGTAGCGATGCGTTTCGCATGGTGTTCTTCGGAGTCACGTCGTTGTTCGCTCTGGCCCTGCTGGGGACGATTCTCTTCCGGTTGCCGAAGAAAGATTGGATGGGGCAGCTCAGTATTGCCGGGATTCTCGGAGGGGCGATCGGGAACTTGATAGACCGATTACGGTATGGGGAAGTGATTGATTTTCTCGATGTCTATGTGGACTCCTACCATTGGCCGGCCTTCAATGTCGCCGATTCCGCGATCAGCGTGGGAGTCGTCTTCTTGATCGTCCATTTCGCCTTTGAGAAGAAAGACGTGGCTCTCCAGTCTCACGAGCTCCCGCCAGCTTCCTAGCAGGATGCTGAAAAAGTCCGCCAACGTAAGAAAACCGTTATTTGGTTTGTTTGGTTTGTCTGGTCTTTTGGTTGGACAAAACCAACCAGATGAACCAGACAGACCAGATGAACCAGACAGACCAGATGAACCAGACAGACCAGATGAACCAGATCAACCCTCGCGCGCCGCGCGCGCTCAGGTTGAGAGGGTGAGGATGAACCCGCCCTGCTCGCGGAATTGGCGCTGCTGCTCGGGGGAAAACATCACGAGCGGTTCAGTGTGGCAGAACTGACATTCTTTCATAGTTACCGGTACGTCGCCTTCCCCAATGCTAGCCAGATGCTGCTTGGCGAGCGTCAGCGCCGTCGCCTCATCAGTCGTCATCACATCGAAGTGCAGCAGCCCCTTCGAGCCCTTCACCCATGTGTCGAAGACATGTACAGTGTCAGATTGGGAATGAGCCATCATGAGAGATTCTCCTAGAAGCCAAAGATATAGAATACGGCGATGCCCATGAGAATGCGGTAGTAGGCAAACGGTCGGAGCGTATGTCGCTTCACAAACGAGAGAAAGGCTGCGATCACAATCCAGGCGACGACGAACGACACGAGCATTCCGATCCCGAGTGCCAGATAGTCATCTTGCCTGAAGACGTCCCGTGATTTCCACATTTGATAGCACGTCGCCACGATCAAGGTCGGGAGGGCGAGAAAAAAAGAGTACTCCGTCGCGACTTTCCGGTCAAGTCCAACCAAGAGCCCTCCGATGATCGTGGAGCCGGATCGGGACATGCCGGGTAGTAACGATGCGCACTGGGCCACGCCGATCCAGAATGCCGATGTCAGGCTCACCTGTTCGAGCTGGTGGACCCGTGCCTGGTCGCGGCGCGCTTCGACGGCGAGAATAATCAGGCCCCCGACGATCGAGGAGGCAGCTACGGTTTGAGGCGTAAAGAGATGGCCTTTGATCCAGCTGTGCGTGAGGAACCCGATCGCGGCTGCCGGTAAGAACGCAAACCCTAGTCCGATGAGAAACCAGAGATTCTGGTGAGTCGCCCAGGAGGCTATCAGGATTTTCGACCATGGGGTCGCCCCACGTGTTCGGATCATGGCGGAGACGCGCTGCTGCTCCCGGCCGGCTTGTCCGATCATGGACACGAGCTTGTGTCGTTCATANGCGATGACGGCCAGGATGGCGCCAAGTTGGATCGAAATCTCGGCGCTGGCAGCGANGTCCCCCTCGAACCCTAGGACGTGACCGACGAGAATTAAGTGGCCGGTCGACGAGACGGGTAGAAACTCTGTCAGTCCCTCCACGATACCCAAGATCGTGGCGAGACCAGGACCCCAATCGTTCATGCGATGTCTTTCTGAGACAGGTTGCGTCCAGACGGCAAGTCTCGGGCATATTCACAAAGTGACGACAGTCCGTCAAGCAGGCAGACGATTCGCCGCAGACCCTCACGATGATCGGCGAAGGCGGAGGACCCGCAAATCTGTTGACAAAATGGAAGGCATGGCATACACCCAACATTACGTATAGGTGTCGTATTACCCTCTCATTCCGACAGGTATGTTGGGGGAAGAGCGGTGCCGACATCTGTTCCAGATACTACGCTAAGCAGGCTGCGGAAAACCTATTGAGGTATACGAGAACTTCAATGGCCCGCACGTGTGGTACAACAAAAAATACTTCTGTAAGGATGCTCAAAAAGGCCGTCCGGCAAGGCCGCAGCGAGCGAAGGGCCGAGGCGTACCCTCTGGGGTACGTTGAGGGTCTGAGCGATGCGAGAACGAAGCTGGTGGACTTTTTCAGCATCCTGTTTGTGGGAGGGGAGGTTCGCATGAAAATAGGGTGGATGGCGGTGGTCGTGATGATCGGCGCAGTCTCAATGGTCGGCTGTGTCAGTCAAAAGAAGTATGAAGAGGCGATGGTCGACGTCGATTCGGTGAAGTCCGAGCTGGAGCGGACACGCGCGCAGAAAAATGCCTTGGAGCAGCAAGTAAAGACGCTCAAGGATCTCAATGTGAAATTCGGGAACGAAGCTCAGGTCGCCCACGATGAGCTTGAGCGTATTCAGCATGGCCGGGACAAGGAACGCGGCAGCGTCGAGGGTCGGACCAAGGAACTCGAAGACCGTGTGAGGCAGCTCTCCTTTCAGAATCGGGCTCTGCGTCAGGAATACGGGGAGGTGAAGCAGCATAACGAAACCCTCAAGTCCCTGGTTGCGCGCTATCAGAAAGAGTTGAAAGATCAGTCACGTTCCGTGACAGGAACTCTCGCGCCTTCAGTTCCGTCCCCGAGTGCCCCTTCTGTCGCGGCGACTGCTCCCTCGGTGACGAAGGATTCTCAGGCCATGCCTTCTTCGATGAACGTCAATAAGGCGTCTGCCGATGATATGGTACTCGTGCTGGGTCTCTCCAAAGACGTGGCGGACCGCATCGTCACGAATCGTCCGTATCGGGTGAAGGGCGAACTGGTGGCTAAGAATGTGGTGCCCAAGGACATCTTTGATAGGATCAAGGAGCGCATTAGCGTCAGTCCGTAATCGGAGCGTCCTGCAAACCTGACAGGCCGTCCGCCACCAGGCGGACGGCCTGTTCGTTTTTCTAGCAGGATGCTGAAACAGGCCGCCAGCGCCACAGACCGTGGCGCGTGATGCGCAAGAAAGGCGAGAAAAGCGAGAAAAGCGAGAAAAGCACGACGTGGATAGATTGGGTTTCCACCTCATTTGGCGCGTCTCGCTCGTCCCGCCTGTCTCACTCGGCTATCCTGCGGGGGCCTGTCCGGTTGTCCAAGACATGCGGGCCATCGAAGTTCTGCTGTGCCGAAAAGGTTTTTCCGCGGTGTGCTAGGGCTGTAGGGAGGCCGTTGCAGCCAGGTGATTCCACGCCACCTTGTTGATACAATGCAGGTCAAGTCAGCGAAGAGATGGGAGAACGAGTCGATGCGCCGTGCCGCTATGATTATTAGTGTCCTGGCTGTTGGATTAGCGATCGGAGGCTACGTCTTCTTCAATGGAGAGCGCAAAGCCCCGGTTCGATATCGGAGCGCCACGGTCGAGCGAGGCCCTGTCATTTCGCTCGTGACCGCGACGGGAACGATCAATCCCGTCGTTTCGGTTCAGGTCGGGACGCAGGTGTCCGGCATGATCAAGAGCTTGCATGCCGATTTCAATTCGGTGGTCAAGGCCGGCGATATCGTGGCCGCGATCGACCCCGAACCGTTCAAAGCCCGTCGAGATCAAGCTGCCAGCAATCTTGAAATGTCGAAAGCGAATCTCGCAAGAGTCAAAACCGAGATGGCTCAACGCAAGCGAGAACTGGATCGGGTGAAATCTCTGGTGGCGCAGGAATTCGTCTCTCAGAATGACGTCGACGTCGCAGCGACGAATTTCCAGGCGGCTGAGGCACAGGTGAACGTGGCAGGGGCGCAAGTGAAGCAGTCCGAGGCAGCGCTGAATGCCGCTGATTTGGACTTGAAGTACACCGTCATTCGCTCCCCGGTGAACGGGATCGTGGTCGCCAGAAACGTGGAGGTCGGTCAAACGATCGCGGCCAGTTTCGCCACACCGAACCTCTTCTTAATTGCGCTCGATCTGACGAAGATGCAAGTCGACACCAACGTCAGTGAGTCGGATATCGGGGGGATCACCGAAGGGAAAGAGGCGACCTTCACGGTCGATGCGTACCCGGGGTATCCATTTGCCGGCACGATCCGTCAGGTCCGTCTTGCACCGATCAACGTGCAAAATGTGGTGACCTATAACGTCGTGGTCAGCGTCGACAATCAGGACCTCCGTCTGAAGCCGGGGATGACCGCGAACGTCTCCATCGTTGTGGCTCAAAGAGACGCAGTGCTCAAAGTACCGAATGCCGCATTGCGATTCACACCTCCGACTACAGGCCAGGCCGATCGCTCCACGCTCGGCGTTAAGCCNACCAAAGAGAANGACTCAGCGCAGACAACNGGTGCCGNCAGAGGAGCCATGGCGCCAAGTCGCACAATTTGGAAACAAGGACCGTCCGGGGAGCTGGAGCCCCTTCACATCCAAACGGGTATTTCTGATGGGTTGGTAACGGAGATCATGTCGGAGGAGTTGTCTGAAGGTGCGCTGGTGGTCGTGGGGATTGACCGACCCAAAGGCGATCGGAGTGGAAGCGATCTGCCTCCAGGATTTGGGACCGGCGGACAGCGGGGCTCCTCGCGCAAACGTGGAATGTAGCTACCTGTGAAGCCGACCTTGTCGCACGCGGTTCAAGCACGGCAAGCGAGGGCTCGCGGTCCAAAGTTCGAGGTATTCGGAACCTCGAACCAAGAACATCGAACTTCGGATCGCGCTGTTCTCGCATAACTTGGGTTTCACGCCTCACGTTTCACGCTTCACGAGGAACGCCGATGGGCTCGCTGATCGAATGCGAAGATGTGTGGAAAATCTATCGGGTCGGCGACGTAGAGGTCCAAGCCTTGCGCGGCTTGAGCCTTACGATTGAACAGGGTGAGTTCGTCGCTATCATGGGGTCTTCCGGTTCCGGCAAGTCCACCCTGATGAATATTCTGGGCTGCCTCGACAAACCGACGAAGGGGCGCTATCGGTTGAACGGGATAGAGGTGGGCAATCTCAAGCCCGATCAGTTGGCCGGGATCCGCAATCAGCAGATCGGGTTCGTCTTTCAGAGCTTCAATCTCATTCCCAGAACCAGCGCGCTCGAAAATGCGCAGCTTCCGCTGTTCTATCGAGGGCTCTCTCTCAAAGAACAACGGGCGCAGGCCGCAGCGGCGTTAGGGCGGGTGGGGCTGCAGGGCAGAGAGCACCATTATCCAACTCAGTTGTCCGGAGGGCAGCAGCAGCGCGTGGCGATTGCGCGGGCCCTGGTCACGTCGCCCTCTTTGCTCCTTGCCGATGAGCCGACCGGCAATCTCGACACCCAGTCGAGCCGGGAAATTATGAGAATCCTGGAAATGCTCAACCGTGATAAAGGGATTACGATTATTTTGGTGACGCACGAGGTGGATGTCGCGGCCTATGCCGCGCGCGAGATCGTGCTCAAAGACGGACAAGTGTTAAGCGACCGCGTGACCAAAGCGCGGCCAACCTCAAGCCCAGTTGAGGCTTAGCCCGCATTATCCATGAACGCTTCTGCTACAATCGCCGATCCGCTGCTCTTGCGGGTGAAGCGTCGTTCGTGAAGCGTGAAGCGCAGGACAGAATGAGTGTGTCCGTATCGTTGCATGCGAGATACGAGATACGATTCACGAGGAACGTGCTTTCGGGCGATTTCGCGACGACCCGTCATGAATAATGAGGCCTAGATGTCGGCGTTTGTATGGCTCACGATTCTCACCGCGCTGCGGATCTTGGCGCGAAATCGGCTGCGTGCCGGACTCACGATGCTTGGGATAGTCATCGGCGTGGCGGCGGTCATTGCGATGGTGAGCATCGGTGAGGGCGCCAAGCGGGCCGTGCAAGCGCAGATCGCGACGATGGGCACGAACGTCATCATCATCTTTCCCGGGGTGACCTCTGCGAGCGGCGTACGAGGAAGTCAGGGGAGCGCCGTGACGCTCACCGTGTCGGACGCCTTGGACCTGAAAAAACGCATCCCGTTGCTGGCCGATACCGGATGGGCCAGGCGCGATGTCATGCAAATCGTCTATGGGAACCGAAACTGGAACGGACCGATTAACGGGATCTCACCGAGTTACCTCACCATTCGCGACTGGTCCTTTACGAGTGGAGGCTCCTTCACTCAAACGGACTTGGATAGCGCCGCCCGCGTCGCGCTCATCGGCCAAACGATCGTGGGAAATCTGTTTGAGCCAGGCGAAGAGCCGGTGGGTGCGGTGATTCGCATCAAGAACGTGCCGTTCCGTGTCATTGGAGTCCTTGCGCCTAAAGGCCAGTCTGCGCAAGGGTCCGACCAAGACGATGTGATTTTCATCCCCTTCAGCACGGCGGAACGGAAGGTGTTCGGGACGTCATTTATCGGGTCCGTCGGGGCGATGTTCGGCTCGACCGATCAGGTCGAAGATTTGCCGATGGCTGCTGAGCAGATTCGAGAGGTATTGCGGGCGCGGCATCGGCTTCAGACGGAGCAGGACGATGATTTCACGATCCGGACGCAGGTCGATATTGGGAAGATCCAAGAAGGCACCAGTGAGACCTTGACGATGATGTTGTTTGCCATTGCTTCCGTATCCCTGTTAGTCGGTGGGATCGGCATCATGAATATCTTGCTCGTGTCCGTGACGGAACGGACGAGAGAGATCGGGGTCCGCATGGCCGTGGGAGCTAAACGCCACCACATCGTGATGCAGTTCTTGATCGAGGCCATGACGCTGAGCCTGGTGGGAGGCGTGTTGGGTATCGTACTGGGGATTACCGGGGCAAAGTTGACGACGCTGATTGCCGGCTGGCCGACCATCATCTCCGGCAACGTCATCATGCTCGCGTTCTTCTTCTCACTCGTGGTCGGCCTGTTCTTTGGTTTGTACCCTGCTAACAAGGCCGCTCGGCTGAATCCTATCGAAGCGCTCCGATACGAATAGGCGCGGATCTTTGAGTGGAGATCCGG
>SPAX01000200.1 GCA_005239475.1 Nitrospira sp.
ACTGAGGAGATCGCGCGCGCTTTCCTGACAAAACCTCCCACGATTGCGCAGCGGATCGTGCGGGCCAAGGCGAAGATCCGCGATGCCCGCATCCCCTACGAAGTGCCGCCGGAGAGAGAACTGCCGGATCGATTAGATGCCGTGCTCCGCGTCGTCTATCTCGTGTTCAACGAGGGCTATTCCGCCTCATTCGGAGACACAGTTACGCGGCATGATCTCTGTGGAGAAGCAATCCGCTTGGGACGAGTGCTGATCCAGTTGCTCCCGCAACCGGAAGCAATGGGACTCTTGGGGTTGCTATTGTTGCAAGACTCGCGGCGGACCGCTCGCACTTCGCCTGCGGGCGATCTCATTCTCTTGGAAGACCAGGATCGCTCGCTGTGGAATCAGAATCAGATCACGGAAGGAGTCTCGCTGGTGCAGCAAGCACTCTCTGCCGGCCAGGTCGGCCCCTACACCATCCAAGCCGCAATCGCCGCGGCACATGCCCAGGCCCCAACCGCCGCCGCGACAGACTGGGGTCAGGTCGTCAGTCTCTATACCCTCTTGCTGCAAGCCGAGCTCTCGCCAGTGATCGAACTCAATCGCGCGGTCGCAGTCGCCATGCGTGACGGCCCGTCAGCCGGTCTAGAACTCGTCGATGCGATCCTAAAAAGGGGCGACTTGGAGACCTACCACTTGGCCCACGCGGCGCGGGCGGACCTCTGCAGACGACTGGGACGAACCAAAGAAGCCCGCACCTCCTACCAACGAGCCCTCAGCCTGACGCAGCAGGAACCGGAACGGCGGTTTCTCAATCGACGGCTGAGCGAGCTGCCTGACTAAGACATTGAGTCCCGCCCCACATCCTACCTGGCCATATCAGGCTATCTATGTCGAGTGATTCGGTTATAGCTTGGCGGTGTTAGATCACCGCAACTGACCGTGCCGGCCATTTATGAGCCGATATGCAGGCGATACGCCTTACCACCTGATTGGTCGGCAATAATTCTTACTCAATGGTCCCTCCAAGTTCGCTCGTTATCCTCTTTCAAGGGTGGCCTGGTTTGGTCCCCAACTGCGCACGACCTTCTCACCCACCCACCCTCGGTCGCGTTGAAGCGCGACCTTTTCCCTAGCGACCACTGCCCATTCTAATTGATCCTTCCGAGCTCGCTCGTTCTCTCTTAGGGATGGGGGCTGATTGATCTTCCACTGCGCGCAACTTTATCACCCGCCCACCCACTGGCACGCCGAGACGTGCCATTAGCCCGAGCGAGGCCTTTCTGAGGACGCGCGTTGCGCGAGCACAGAAGATCATCAGTCTCCATCCCCTTCATCGTGGGGGTTCCGTGAGCACGGGGGACCAACCAGGTTACCCCCTACAACCGCTCATACTCCGCTCGCACTAACTGCGGGTCATACGTACGTTCCAGCCTGCGGACAATGAAGTGACCTCGTGCCATCTCTTGGAAATGGTCTATGAACAGGACGTTGATCACCACACCTCCGGCAGCACCGATCACGGGTACAGCTTGCGCGGCGACCTTCTCGGAAACGTTCACCCCGAAGCGCGTAGCCAACTGTGCAATAAGCCTGACGATGGCCGGCGCGCCCTCCTCCACCAGACCTCTCTGGGTGATGTACCCCGCAGCCTCTGAAACCGACTTCGCCAGAGCTCCCCGCATCAGGAAGTAGGCGGATTCACTCGCATCGTCGCTCTTGCTAGGCCCGCCAAGAGCGAAGACCTCAAGGCAGGCCAGTTTGGCGTCCGGCATCCGGAGGCGTTCACCCTCACTTCGTGCAATATCTGCAATGGAGCGCAGCATGATCGTGGTGGATAAGGGCAGTTCGACCGGGAGACCAAGCAATCCGAAGGCACCGCCCCCTGCGCCGGTGGCCATCACTGCAAGCTTGTGCAGAAACTCCCAAGAGTTTGGCTGCGGTTTGTCATCAAGCGTCAACAGCGCAGCCTGTAGCGCTGTCTCTAGCGACTTCCTTGTCGCCTCGTTGACGACCTGTGCCCATTTCCCAGGAAGTAGCTGTAGCGCCTTCTCAATCGGCATACCGATCAATCCCGTGATCTTCGCTGCGAGGCCAGGATTCTCAAGAAGCGCCTTTGCGTACCGCAGCGCTTCTTGATCTTCGTACGATAGTGGCACGCGAAGCTCCTTCTCCCGATCCCTACCCTACTGGTATGTGAGCTGGTACAGAGATCACGGTCCAAGCAATTTATCCATGGCAGCCCCCTTATTCAAGGGACCCCCTTCCTGCCAGGAATGTCACTTGCTTACGAAAACTTGTCAAGCACCACATTCCGGGGAAGCCCTGTCGTGATACAGCCTCTTTTCCTACTGGCCTACAGCCAGTTTCTGCCTGACGGGAAAACGATGTCGATTTTGACCTCGCCCGACGACTATCTTATGTCTACAGAAGCTCAGAATGTCGTCGGAAGGAGAGATCCATGAAATATCTGTCCTACCGACCTGTCGATTCTATGACCAGTCAAACGACTATCCGATGTCAACGCTGTTTGAATCAAATTGAGGAGCATGCCATGAAATATCTTTGCTTGGTCTATGTCGAAGAGGAAATACTCCACGCCATGCCACAGAGCGAGCGAATCTCGCTCTCCAACGAGTCCATGGCTTACTGTGACGAGTTGCAGAAAAACGGCCAACTTATCGGGGCCTCGCCCCTTCACCCAGTGGAGACCGCGACGACTGTGCGGGTGCGCGGCGGGAAAGTCTCAACGACCGACGGGCCCTTTGCCGAAACGAAGGAACAGCTGGGTGGATACCTTTTGATCGATGTCAGAGACCTGAACGACGCCGTACGGATCGCGTCGAAGTTTCCTGCGGCCCAGTTCGGCAGCATCGAAGTGCGGCCACTCAAAGAGGACGGTTGTGCGTGAGCAGCAACCCATCGCGATCATATCGGGAGTCACGCCATGAAATTCATGTTGATCGTGCATCATGACGAAGAGGCTTTTAACAAGATCGAGAAAGAGAAGCAGCAACAGATGCTCGCCGAATCCATTGAGTTGACGCACAAGCTTGACACCGCCGGACAGTATCTGAGCGCCTCGCCACTACAGCCAGCGGCGACAGCCGTCATCGTGCGGGTGCGCGAGGGCAATCCGCTGGTGACTGATGGCCCCTTCATCGAAACGCGCGAGCAGATCGCTGGCTACTTCCTGATCAACGCGCAGGATCTCAACGAAGCGATCAGCATCGCCACTAGGGTACCGGGGGCCCGCATCGGCACCGTCGAAGTGCGGCCGTTGATCGAGGTTGCAGGACTTCCACAAGTTGAAAAGTGCTAAGTGCTGAGAACTGCGTGCTGAGTGTGACGATTTTTCACGAGAGACGGGCAGTGCATAACTGTGAAAGGAGTCGGAGATGAGTAATGTACGAGTGCTCGTGGGGACACGAAAGGGCGCGTTCATTTTGACGTCGGACGGCAAACGGAAACAGTGGACAGTGAACGGTCCTCATTTTGGAGGGTGGGAGCTCTATCATCTCAAGGGATCGCCCGCCGATCCGAACCGGCTGTACGCCTCGCAAACCAGCAGTTGGTTCGGACAAGTCATCCAGCGCTCGGACGACGGCGGGAAAACGTGGAACCCACCCGGGACCAAACCTGAAGATCTCATCGGCCCTGACGGCATGCCGAAGGGTGAGAGCAACATGTTTCTCTACGACGCGTCTGCTGAAACGGGCCAGCCGCTTACGACGCACCAATGGTACGACGGCTCACAGCGTCCGTGGGAGTTCAAGCGGGTCTGGCATCTCGAGCCCTCGCTGACCGATCCGGACACGGTGTATGCCGGCGCGGAAGATGCGGCGCTGTTCAAGTCGGTGGACGGAGGGAAATCCTGGAAGGAACTGGCGAGACTGCGGAACGCCAAAGGACATCTGTGGCAGCCGGGCGCCGGCGGAATGTGTCTGCACACGATCGTATTGGACCGCGCCCATCCGGATCGGATCTTCGTGGCCATTTCGGCTGCCGGCACCTTCCGGAGCGACGATGCCGGCAAAACGTGGCGACCGACCAATAAGGGCTTGGTCTCGAAGTACGAACTGCCCGATCCGGATGCCGAAGTCGGCCACTGCGTGCACTGCATCACGATGCATTCCTCCCGTCCGAACGTGCTGTTCATGCAGAAGCATTGGGATGTGTTGCGCAGCGACGATGCCGGGGAATCCTGGCACGAGATCAGCGGAAACTTGCCGAGCGATTTTGGATTTCCGATTGCCGTGCATGCCCACGAACCGAACACCGTGTATGTCGTTCCGATCAAGAGCGATTCCGAGCACTATCCGCCGGACGGAAAGTTGCGCGTCTACCGAAGTAAGACCGGCGGAAACGAATGGGAGGCGCTGACCAAGGGGCTGCCGCAGCAGGATTGCTACGTCAACATCCTGCGCGATGCAATGGCCGTGGATCAGCTCGATCCTTGCGGCATCTATTTCGGAACATCCGGCGGGCAAGTGTATGCCTCGGCCGATGCAGGAGATAGTTGGACGCCAATCGTGCGAGATCTGCCGGCAGTATTGTCTGTCGAGGTCCAAACACTGTAGCGAGCGCTG
>SPAX01000201.1 GCA_005239475.1 Nitrospira sp.
AACACGGCTTTTCTGACGGTACGGAACGTACGCCAACGCGCGCGTACGAAACGACGGAGCGTGGCGATCGTCATCCGACGCCTGCGCCGCTTCTTTCGGCGAGGACGCTTGAGAGCGCGTTGATTGGGTCGGGAGGGCATGGGGATACTATAACCGAAAAAGAGGAGAGAGTAGCCTGGTCGTCCTCCTGCTCGCGGAACGCGCACGATAGGAATGTGCTCGTTCGACGCGCGCAATTCGTGAAGCATCCGAACTCCGGAACGAGATACGCTTCACGAAGCCCGCGTAACGAGACTCAATGGCCACGCGGACAGTGGGAGACCATTCAGGCCACCATTGTAAGTCGGATAGGAGCAGGCTTGGAGGGAGCATCTGTATATGGAAGGACGCAATCCACGCAAATACGTGTATTTCGCCATTTCGCTAAGCTAAGTTGACACCTACCGGCAGCGAGTCGTAGCCTTTCCCGAATTTTCCACTGCAACCGACTGAAAAGTAGGATGTACGTATTTTCCATCTTCACGTCTGTGTACTCGAGCGCACCGGGTTTCACTGGTGCACGGAGAGTCATGGCGATCTTCATGTTCGGGGGACTCTTGACCGTCCTGCATGCGGTACCAGCTCTGGCGAGCACGGAATTCTCGCCGTTGTCGGTCAAGAAAGGTGTGCTCTTAGTGGCCAGCCCATCGCTGGATGATCCAAACTTCCGCCAAGCCGTCGTGCTTGTCGTGGAGCACGGGCCTGAGGGGACCGTCGGACTCATTCTGAATCGTTCCACGAACGTCCTCCTGTCCAAGGCGTTGCCGGACCTCACCGTGCTTAAGGGGACCAGCTATCGGATCTTTGCTGGTGGGCCGGTCGAGCCATCCCGGCTTCTCCTACTGTTCCGACTCAAGGAGCCTCCAGCAGACGCACGATCGGTCTTCGACGGGGTCTATGTGGGGGGCACACCTAAGGTCCTGGAGCGCATCATTACGCAGGCGAAACCGACCGAAACCTTCCGGGCCTTTGCTGGCTTTGCCGCGTGGGCTCCGCGGCAGCTGGAAGCTGAGATGCTGCTGGGGGCGTGGGGGATTTTGCCGCCCGATTTGTCCAGCATCTTTGACCAGGATCCGGCCACTCTCTGGCTGGACTGTCTCAGCCGTCTCCAGGCGCCAAGGGTGGAGGGGGTAGCCTGGTTAGTCCCCGGTGCTCACGGAACAGAGGAGGGGATGGAGCCTGATGATCTTCTGTGCTCGCGCAACGCGCGGCCTCAGAAGGCCCTCGTTGGACACGCGCAGTGGAAGATCAATCAGCCCCCATCCCTGAGAGATAACGAGCGAGCTTGGAGGGACCATAATAATAGTCGTTCGACGTGCGCAGTGAAGGACGGTCGGGCTGTTCCCCTACGAGTCGCAGTCGTGGCGTTAGAAAACCATTGCAGAACCTGTTGCGAAATGTTGACAGACTCAGGCCTGGAACGTAGGCTGTGCTCGCACAGGAATGGTCCAGCGGATTGCAAGAGGAGTGTGAGTGATGGCAACAGTCTCTCAATTAGGCGCACAGCGAAAGCTTCGGCGATACATGGACGCCCTGCGCCGGGAATTACCAAAGCTGCGGGCCAAGTTTCATGTCCAGTACCTTGGCCTGTTCGGTTCGTATGTCCAGGGGACGCCCCGGAAGGACAGCGATCTCGATGTGCTCGTCGAGTTTGCCGAGGAGCCAGGCCTGTTTGAGTTCATCGAGCTGGAAGACCATCTGTCATCTCTGTTGGGCGTCAAGGTGGATCTGGTGATGAAGGGTACGCTTAAACCCCTGATCGGCCGGCAGATTCTGAGCGAGGTCGTGGGCCTGTGACTCGCAAACGTGAGTTTCTCGACTACGTGGCCGATATTCAGGACGCTGTACTGAACATCTCTCAGTTCATCGCCGGCATGACGTGGGCCCAGTTTGCGCAGGATCAGAAAACCATCTATGCCGTGGTCAGAGCATTCGAGATTATCGGTGAAGCGGCCAAGAAGGTTCCACCGTCTGTACGTAAGCGACATGCGAAGGTCCCGTGGAAGCAGATGGCTGGGATGCGCGATAAGCTCATCCATGAGTATTTCGGAGTAAACCATCAGGTGCTGTGGAAGACGGCCCAAGAGGATATTCCCCCGGTGCTACGGCTCATCGGAAAGGTCATCAAGGAGGAAACTGATAGAGCACGCCGGAGCCGGTGACTGAATAACACCGCCTGCGATAGTTCGTAAACCCGTCTCTCCTCATCCGCAAATCGTAAGTGTGTCAGGCAAGACGTGTACGACAGGCGCGACTCGCATAGATGAAATTTCCGGTCAGCCTCGATTCTCTCGCAAGACCCACGCGAACAGCGAAATTCGATTCACGAAGCCCGCTTCATGAGACTCGCCAGCGACGCAAGCAGTGGAAGATCAATCAGACCTCATCCCTGAGAGAGAACGAGCGAGCTTGGAGGGGGAGTGGCGAGAAGGTGTGATGGTGCAGAGAAGGAAAAAGTGTGCGCTCTTGACTGGAATATACTAAAACTTGCATATTGATGTCGTAGCCGAAAAGACGATCCTGTGGCTCGGGTCATCGCGGAGTGACTTGCAGGCATTCACGCGGAATGCCAGGCGACTCGCGGGCTTTCAGCTTCGGCTGGCTCAGCAGGGGTAGGAGCCATTGGGCTGGAAACCGATGCCGAACATTGGTCCCGGCGTCCGTGAGATTAGAATTCATACCGAGGTGGAACATCGTATATGCTACGTCGCCAAGTTTGCGGAAGCGATCTATGTGCTCCATGCCTTTGAGAAACGGACCAGGAAAACGTTGCAGCACGATGTGGGACTTGCCAGACAACGCTATCAGGCACTTGTTGCGCAGCGCTGAGTGGTAGGTGCATCGAGAGGGGAGGAGCATCATGAAATTCAAGATCACACCTTCCAGCGGAAATGTATTCCGCGACCTCGGGTTTCGCCACGACGAGGCCGAGCATCTGCTGGTCCGAGCGGACCTCATGATCCAGGTGCAGAAACTCATTGCGTCTCGTCGCCTCAAGCAAAGAGCAGCTGCGAAGATACTCGGTGTGACTCAGCCCCGTGTCAGCGATCTCCTCCGCGGGCGTATCGACTTGTTCAGTACCGATGCGCTGATCGACATGCTGGCCCGGCTCGGTGCCCGTGTGCGCCTCACCGTCAAGGTTCGTCCGGCGGCCTGAAGGTCGGATGACCGCCAAATTTGGCTAGGTCTTCCCATCTCTCGTCGTTCAGGCTTCGTCGTTCGTCGCTCGTCTCTCGCTGAAAGGTGAGTTGCTTGCGGAACGCGCGCCTGCCCTTCTTGCTCGCAGAACGCGCACGGTGAAACTGTGCTCGTTCGGTGCGCGCAGTAAAGGGCAGCCTTGGCCACTCCCTTATCGAGAGATGAAAAGGATTGGAGGGCACGCCCGGGCTAATGGTACGTCCCGGGAGATCGATTGCGAAGCAATCGAAGGGTAGGGCGGGTGGAAAATATCTGCCAGTGGGCGGGCGGGTGAAAAAGTTGCGCGCAGTGGAAGATCAATCAGCCCCCATCCCTGAAGAGATAACGAGCGAGGTTGGAGGGGGAATGGCGAGGCAGCTGGCATGGTCTCTGTGCTCGCAGAGCCCCCACGATAAAGCGGTGGTCGCTCGATGCGCGCAGTGGAGACCACACCAGCCGCCTCGCTGGATGCAAGTGAAGAGTTAGCCCTCGTGCAACGCGCGGCCTCAGAAGGGTGGGAGGGGAACAGCCAGACCATCCTTCTTGCTCGCTGAGGCCGCACGATCAGAATGTGCTTCCTCAATGCGCGCAGTGAAGGACAGTCTGGCTGCTCCCCTTAGGGCAAAGTGGGGAAAATCTGAAAACCCTCGTTGGGCACGCGCAGTGGGAGTCTCATCGGGCCAAACTTCAGTGAGGAGAGGACAGGCGAATTTGGAAGGAGCATCGGGATCCAAGTTTAAATACCATTATATTGTATATTGCTATTGCTTCACCCGGTTGAAGAATGCCCCAAGGTAGGATACAGTTCATCACGACTTATCCGATGGATACTCAAACCTCGCAAAATATCCTAAAACAAGAGCGTCTTCGTTGGCTTGCGCACGGATTTGACGTAGCTCCATTCTTCAATAATCCTTCCGAAATCCCCGCACCATTTTACAAGAGTGACTTTGGCGCGCTCTTCTCGGCTGATTGCATGAAAATCCTTCCAGCTATCCGAAACGAGGTTATAGACACAGTTTTTGCCGACCCACCGTTCAATTTAGGGAAAAAATATGGTAGGAACACAGATGATCTTAGGAAAGATAAAGACTATCTTTCATGGTCCAGGGAATGGCTGACTGAGTGTGTTCGGGTACTTAAACCAGGTGGGGCTCTTTTTCTGTACAACCTGCCGAGATGGAACATTCTCTTGGGACATCATCTTTTTGAGTCGGGCATGCAGTTTCGACACTGGATCGCCTTAGAAATCAGTGCTTGCTTGCCCATCCCCGGACGGCTACACCCTAGCCACTACAGTCTCTTATACTTCTCTAAGGGAAAGCCCAAGACATTTAGGCGAATTCGTACTCCTATCGACACATGCCGTCATTGTGATGGAGAGGTCAAAGACTACGGCGGTCATCGTGACGCAATGAATCCGAAAGGTGTTAATCTCAAAGATGTATGGACTGACATCCCACCTGTTCGCCATTGGAAGTTTAAGTCTAAGAACAGAAGAGCAAATGCTCTCTCAACTAAGATTCTCGATCGCGTAATAGAAATGTCTACAGTGCGAGGAGACCTAGTTCTTGATCCTTTTGGAGGAAGCGGAACGACGTATACTGTTTGTGAGCGGAGAAGCCGCCGTTGGATTGGCACAGAAATAGATTTCGCCGCTGACATCGTCAGTCGCATGGAAGACAATGAGATCCACGCGCACCGAAACGATGATTATGTGGAGGACTGATCCGGTTCTTACTCTAATGCCCGGCCAGAAGTGCCCTTTGGTATGCGTCGGACTTTTGTACTAGTCGCATCATGTTCTACGACCAACACCTCAAGCACCCCAGATTTGCAAGGAATGGCTTTCCAGAGGTCGAGGTAAGGTTCAAGTTCTGACCAGTTACCAACGCGGTCAGTTAGAAATTTATAGAATTCACGGCTCGGAACCACCAGCATTCCCGCCGCAAGCAATCCCTTCATAATGCCCAGAGCCATCTTGTTCAACGCGCGATGGCTGGACGAAATGTTACCCGTTTCCCATTCGAGTGCCACGAGACCATATTTCGTCTTAAGAACTGCATCGAGTTTGCCAGGTCTGACTACAGTCGCGATGTCCAGTGCGACCTCGGTTTCCCACCCACGCTTCACTAACACCCTCATAAGGCCGTTCTTGATGGGTTTCACGCCGTTACCCTTACGCCTTTTCTTGCCGCTCTCAGGGTAGATCGTGAACTTGTCAGAGCCAGCGGGCCATACCATTCCTTGAATTGCGTGAGTTACTTCATCGTGGATGTTCAGCCAATCTTGAGATGACGAAAACTTTCCAATCTGGATCAGAGTTTCCACGTGAACTAGCTTCACGTGGACCTCGCTCGCCTTCTTCCGTTAATACTCCGTTGCAGTTTTCTGATCAACTCCAATGGATCAATACTGATGGCCCGGGAGATGCTTAGAAATTCGATAACATCAAGTCGGCGCTCGCCACGTTCGTATTTCGACACATATGACTGAGGGCGGCCTAGTTTCCTGGCCAACCCGACTTGCGTAAGTCCAGCAGAACTCCTTGCCTCAATCAGCAAGAGGCGAAAGATTTCGTATTCGTCTGTAAAAATGGATTTGGGCATAGGACGTCCGAGACAAGATTTAATCGAGGAGACTTTTAAACCTATTTTTGGATTAACCCAAAACGGGTTACAGGAAGAAGGCTGTGAGATTGCCAGAGACAAGTGCTGAGGCAAACGGTTCACAAGACTGTTCTGAGGGTTGACTTCATGGCCAATTCAAACACGCGTAGCTTCGTTTAATCAGCTCAAGATGAGGATGAGCAGGTTGCGTAAAACACAAGCAGGGGTGAAATGCGCAGTTGGGCACTAAACGAACCCTCGAACGGGAAGAAACGGACTTCTGACGTGTGCTTTGAGCTCTATAAGTACGGGCATTTCGGCTAAAGATTGAATTGACACAATCGCGGGCAACAAGTAGCCTGTTGCCACTTTGCTCCCAGTTGTATAAGCAAAACATGAAAAAAGAAGTAGGCCAGCTGGACGCAACCCCCTCAAAGAGACTCTTCCTCTCCATCATCGCTGACTATGACCTGAATAGATCGATTTGCGAACTTGTCGACAACGGACTTGATGTGTGGGTAAGAGGCGGAAAGGCAAGAGACATCTCAATCAACATCACCCTGGACAGAGTACAGCAAACAATCACTGTTGAAGACGATGCCGGAGGAGTAGCTAAGTCCGAGTTGCAGTACATTGTCGGACCGGGACAAACAGGTACCAACACTTCTGAGGAAACGATAGGAATTTTTGGCGTAGGCACTAAGCGGGCAGTAGTGGCTTTGGCCCAAGACATCAAGATCAGAACTCGACAGGGGAAACAGAGCACCTATCAGATCGAATTCGATGAAGACTGGTTAGGTGACGATGATTGGAAGTTACCTGTATATGAGGTCGGCGAGTTAGCCAAAGGAACAACGATCGTAGAGCTACAGAAACTTCGTGTTTCGATTACAGACGAAGCAATAACTCAACTTAAAGATCACTTGAGCACAACGTATGGGAGATTCCTCAGAAATAACAGCGTTTGCCTCGAAGTAAATGACGAGAAACTTTCACCACGCTTTTTCGAGAACTGGGCTTATCCTCCCGGCTTTCCTCCTCAGAGGTACACAGGTGCCCTCGATACAGCGGACCATGGCAAGGTTAGGATCGAAGCCGTCGCTGGCCTCAGTCGGGAATCGAGTCCTGCCGCTGGAGAATATGGTGTCTACTTTTATTGTAATGACAGGCTAGTTGCTCGTGGGCTGAAAACATTTGAAGTAGGCTTCACCAAAGGCCTGGCAGGCCTTCCACATCCCAAAATATCGCTAACCAGAGTATTGGTATTCTTAAATGGCGATGCGAGGGCCATGCCATGGAACAGCAGCAAGTCCGACATTAGTACAAAGCATGGAGTTTTTCTCGCTCTCCACAATTGGCTGGTGCAGGTTGTGAAAGGCTATGCAGCACTTTCCCGTATTTGGGTAGGAGACTGGCCCGAGAAGGTTTTTAAGTACAAAACTGGAACGATCAAAGACGTATTGATCGATGATTTCCCCGCGGTTAAGAAATCATTCCTTCCACCCCTTCCAAAGTCTCGCCCAAGATATGGTGAAATAATCACTCAGAAGAACAAGAAGGTAGCGAAAAGCAAACCTTGGGCAAGGGGCCTATACGAGGGTATCATTGCTGCAGATCTGATTTCAAAACAACACCTTGAAGAAAGAAATCGGATCGCGCTGATCGTGCTCGATAGCACCCTAGAAATTGCATTCAAAGAGTACCTCGTGAACGAATCGGGTACGCCCTACAACGATGCAAAGCTCTTATCAATATTCAAGAACCGAATTGATGTTCACAATGAGGTCAAGAAATACACTAATATCAAGGCAACTACCTGGAAGAAGATCGATCATTATTATCGGCTTAGATGCAAACTTGTCCATGAAAGAGCCACCGTTGGCGTCGCGGATGCTCAGATCCAAGACTTTAGGGAACTGGTAGAGCGCATTCTAAACAAGCTGTACAAGTTAAAGTTTGGCGAGGACTAGCCAATCTCGAAAAAATCCACGGTCAGGTGTTGCGTTGATGCATCATGGGATTCGCCGAGTAGGGCAAGTTGTCAGGAACTATTTTCGCCTCGTACGCACATGCGTTGAGATCGTCGTATACTTTGAGGGCTCCCTGTGCGCGCTTCAAGTTGTGAGAGGGATCTATGAATAGGACATACATCGTGGCGGTGATGGCAGCGATGCTCTTCGTTGCGTCGGCGGCTGCCGCTGAAGTCCAAACTAGAGAAATCGAATACAAAGAGGGCGAGGCTGTTCTACAGGGACTCATTGCGTGGGATGACGCGTCGAAGGGTCTACGTCCCGGGGTGCTTGTCGTTCACGAGTGGTGGGGCCACAACGAGCACGCGCGGTATCAGGCCAAGCGACTCGCGGAGGCCGGCTACGTCGGCTTTGCGCTGGATATGTATGGGAAGGGCAAGGTGACCACACATCCGAAGGATGCCCAGGGCTTCATGACCGAGGTCAAGAAGGATCCGGCGGTGATCCCGGCGAGATTTCACGCGGCGCTAGAGCAGCTCAAGCAGGATCCCCACGTCTCGGCGGACCACATTGCCGCCATCGGATACTGCTTCGGAGGAGCTGTGGTCCTTGGCGAGGCGCGGTCCGGGGCCGATTTAGATGCGGTGGTCACCTTCCACGGCGCGCTCGCGACGAAGAGTCCTGCGAAACCTGGCACGATCCGGGCTCGGGTTCTCGTGCTGACAGGCGCAGCCGATCCGTTTGTTCCGAAAGAGCAAGTGGAGGCCTTAACTCAGGAGATGAAGGCGGCGGGGGCGAAGTTCCAGGTGATCACCTATCCGGGTGTCAAACACGGATTCACTAATCCGGATGCCGGCAAGGCGGGGATGGATGCCCTCGAGTACAATGCGGAAGCCGACAAAATGTCTTGGGCGGCGATGCTGGAGCTGTTTAAAGAAGTGTTCCGTTGAAGACCTCCGTCGCGCGCGGGGGACGCTACCTTCATCGAAGCGAGGATTGGTTGGAGCTGGCTAGAAGGACAGGGGACCATCTTTAAGAAAGACCGTCGGAAGCGGCAACTCTGTGCCTGAACGTGGACTTTACCCGGTTGCATTCAGCCCGGTTGGGGCCTAGGCTATACACACTCAACTGCCATCCCCTCATTGCGCGACTTCTGTGGAGGTCAGTCCACATGATGATGATTCCAGCACACATTAATTTTCCCGCGAAGCATTTCCTGTCGAATGATACCCGCTATTCTGGCGGGGAGAGGAGGGAATGATGGCCGATCTGATTCGAACTGCTCAATATTTCAAGGTGCAGATTGCGGATAAACCAGGGACATTAGCCGGCATCCTTGCTCCACTGCGTGAGGCCGGAGGGAATTTGCTGGCTGTGCATGCGTTTCCTCGGAGTCGCCGCACGCAGGTGGATGTGGTGCCGGAAGATCCCACCGCGTTCAAGAACATCGCGAAGATGCATAAGTTGAAAGTGCAGGGACCGAAAATGTGCTTGCTGGTGGATGGCGATGATCGCCCGGGAGCGTTGGCCGATCTGACCGATCGACTCCGCTTAGCCAAGATCAACATGACCGCAATGACCGGCCTCACTGCCGGCCAGGGACGCTTCGGCGCCATTCTATGGGTCAAGCCACGAGATGTGAAAAAAGCAGCCAAAGTCTTCGGCATCGGACTGAGTTAGCTACGCACGTCCGCTACTCCGGCAGAAAACAGGGACATTCTACTGTTCTGAACGCCTCGTCCGCACGCAGCGGTTGTCTTGCCCGGTGGACTCTAATAGAATTCCAGATAATCGCGGGAAACAACAATGTTGGGAACCGTTTCGGTTCTCGCATTGCTGTTCGCTCTCGGATTCTCATTGGTCTCGTCGGCCGATTCAGGCCATTGCGTCAGGAGGGAGCTTCATATGACAACGCCGACAATGCGCTCCAACGCTCACGGTAAGGTGTGGTGCTCGCGGGTGCCTGGCTTCGTGCTCTGTGCGGTGCTTGCGTTTCTCTGTTCCGGTTGTCTCGCGTTGGTTGTTGGCGCAGCCGGGGGAGCTGCCGGAGCTGTGTATGTGATGGGGAAGTTGAAAGACGAGATGAACTATGAGGTGCCCGTCATGCACAACGCTACCGTCGCCGCCTTGGCTGAACTGGAACTGAAACTTCTGGAAGACAAAACTGATAAATTGTCTGCGCATATGGAATCAGAGTTTTCTGACGGTGAGCACGTGTGGATCGATCTGGAATCCATCTCGGATTCCCGGACCAGTCTGACGATCCGGGTCGGTGTCACAGGAAATGAGTTCCGAGCGCGAAAGATCTACGATGCGATCAAACGGCATCTTTCGTAACGTGAAAAAGATGTCGGGAACCATTTTCGCCTCGTCCGCTCGCGCCTTCTCTTCTTCGCCCGGCCTTCTTTCCAGGTCCGTTAAGATTCGCCCTCTGAAGGGGTATGGTTTCGACGAGGATTCGCGGATCGCCTATGACCGAGAAACTGGACACACCTATTCGAGACCGGCTGGCTCGGCAACGGACTGAGCTGGCGAACGAGCGCACGCTGCTGTCATACATCAGGACCGCGCTGGGGTTTTTCATCGTCGGCATTCCGGCTGTGTGGTGGCTTGAGATGCCCGGCATTCAACCACTGGGTGTGGTGTCGTTGGTGATAGGTCTCGTGTTCTTGGGGGTCGGAGTTCGGCGATACTTCTCCATCAAAGCAGTGATCGATCAACAATCGGACTAGATACGCGGATCCTCGCCTCGTCTGCGCGCGGCGGTTCGGTCGTGTGGATTGGAATGGCGGAGAGCGCAACCCCGACGCCAAACGTGCAGGCCAGCAGGCCTGTTCCACCGCGCCAACATTCTCCGAGAGGAAGTCCACCACATTGATTGTATGACCCAGTATGGGTCCTCCCTCCGTTTTAATCCTTCCAGCAGTTCGCTACGATAGTGTCGGAATCAACAGATCTCTCTCACCGCCCAATGGCGGAAACCTTCTGCATAGTCATTTCCCATTGCCATGAGACTTTTGGAGCTGACATTTTGTCTGGTGCGGAACATTCTTTCCGGAAGGCGGGGTCAAGTAGAAGTTATAGAAACATCGAATCATTTGCAGTCATACCAGTCATGCGGCCTCGCTAGTGCCGGACAGATTGTTCTCCGGTCCTCTGTGTGGTCACCTCTGAATTTGAAGGTCGTGAAGTTGCTCTGCCGACCCAATCTCCTCACTTGATTCGTGGGGTTCCGTTCACTTCCTTCGTCGCGGTACGTCTCATTCTAATCAAGTATCCATTAGCGGCATAAACCTTGCTGATCTATGCGCGGGTTAAGGGGAGATGACGCCGCCATAGGTTTAGTTTGCTTAGAATCGTTGGTTGAGCGTCAACGTGTCGGGTAAGTGTTCCGATCATGTCTCAGAACTTCATCAAAGCATTTCTAATCCGCAACCTTTGGAAAGGAGGACGCGATGGCAACATTAGCAAACCCAGTTCCGGCCGGCTTTCATACCGTCACCCCGACGCTCACCATGCGGGGTGTTGAGAAGGCCATCGGGTTTTATAAACGCGGATTCGGTGCGGAGGAGAAGATGCGCTTTCTCGGACCCGACGAGAAAAGCATCATGCACGCGGAAATCAAGATCGGGGATTCGATCATTTTTCTGAGCGAGGAACATCCCGAGATGGGATGTCGCGGGCCGCAAAGCTTTGGAGGCACACCCGTCGGTCTCTATCTCTATGTTGAAGATGCGGACCAGGCCTTCACCCGCGCTGTGTCGGCCGGGGCGAAAGCGGATATGCCGGTGGCCAATATGTTCTGGGGCGATCGATGTGGGCAGCTCACTGACCCATTCGGCCACAAGTGGACCCTGGCGACCCACAAGGAAGACGTTACGCCTGAAGAAATGGGGAAACGCGCGAGTGATTTCTTTGCTCAAATGGCTCTGCATGCCGGGTAATCATTCGTGGAAGCTGTATCTGAAACGCGATCTGAACGCATAACAGGGACATGCTACTTTACTGATCGCCTAGTCCGCGCGCGGCGGCGCATGCATTGCTCGCTCGAATAATGGGCTGCTCAAATCCGGCAGTCGGCGTCTTACAGGTTTTTCCCGACATTTTCGATCGGGCTATGCCAGGGTGGACCGACAGCCTAATCCGGCATATTCCCCTGAACCGATTGCCCAGGGGCTGTTTCACCAGTTGAGCTCTCTGCTGAGCCGCTATGCATTCGCTCCAACCAGTCACTTATCTGATCTTGGGCAATCGGCCGCTCCATCTGCCCACTTCGCAGCCGCTCTTCTAGTGCCCGTGCCCGCTCATCTGGCACCGGTGTCTGGCCGGGTATATCAGAGGGTCGCATGCTTCGCATGGTACCATCGGGATGGGAACCTCTCGGCTTTGCCGGTATGAGTGTCTCTTGGCTTCCGGCAGGACGCGATCCCACCGATCCGGGGGCGGCTGCCGACTGAGAATGTGCTGGTGTAACACCTACGACAGCGGCGGATATGCTGATGAGGCTGAGCGTGAAGACCCATCTGCACGACGTCGCGACTTTCATCGGACCCCTCCAAGGTTTCGAGACATGTTCTCACGATGCTCGAGTTCTGAGGAATCACCTTTTCAAATAGATGAGCTCATTCAAAGTCTCACTTATTCGACGGTTCGGATGTCACTGCGGCACGCTTCAGAGGCTCGCTTTGGTTCTCATCAGTCTTGCCGAGAAACTGGATCGGTTCCTCGCCTCTGAGATGGGCTGGTCGGAGGATGTATGTCCCATAGACGGTTTTGGTCCAAATGGACTGTGCCGTTTCTGAGTTTCCACCAGAAAACGCGTATCCCAGGCCACCGACGACGCTGCCTGCGATAGCGAATGCGCTTTTGCCGGCACAATAGGGAACCGTGAGCAGCCAACTTGCCACTTGTATCCCAGTGCCTTCTGAACTGTCCGTGCTGGACGCCTGATCTTGAGCCATGGTCGATCCCGGCGGGATCATGGTCAAGCCCATGAAGGTCAAGATCAGTACTATGGCAACGGATCCGCTCCATTTTTTCATGTAATGCGTTTCGAGGTCGATTGTGCATTTTAGAAGCCCGTTTCCTACCACATGTCGTTCGTTCATGGCGCACCTCCTAATTGAACTGTCATGACGGATCATCCACTCGCAAGATCGTAATCTTCATGGTAAGGGGCTTTCCGGCCAGCGGATGATTGTAATCCATCACCGCGGACCTGTTTGACAACTGGGTCACTGTTGCCTCCTGACCGGCGCGATCCTCGAGGACATCTCCTTCCTTTGTCCCGGCTGGCAGGTCGCTCTTCGGAACGGTTTTCTTTTTCTTCGCATCATACGGGCCGAAGCCTTCCTCCGCAGAAAGTTCGACTTTTTTCTCGTCGCCGGTCTTCATGCCAGTGACCACCCGCTCCAACGCCGGCGGCAGTTGGTGCCGTCCCTGGACGAATTGACCGATCTCTCGAACTTCGAACCCGCATTCGCCGGGAACGGTAATCTGGTAAAAGAGCGTGACATTTGAGCCGTCGATGATTTGAGGGTTTCCCGCGGGCTTCCCCGCGGCCAGGCTTTGCTGCGAGAGAAGACTTAGGCATGTGAGTAAGCTCACCACGGCGACGATGACCGCCATATTCCGGTGAGAGCTACCCATGATTCCCTCCTTGACTTTTCCTCGGTGCATATATCTGCACGGCGGTTCGATCCTTGTCAGAAGCTTGCAAGTCATCATTCCCTTATCTGTGACTTCCTGGCCTGACCTCATCGAGGGATTGGGTTGGTTCGGACAGAGGTTGATCGGGAATCTTGGTGATCTTGGTGATTCTCCGACTGAAGTCGCTATCGCTCACTTCGACCTCGACCCTGACCCGATCGCCCTTGGCGATCTGCTCCTGCTTCGAGATGTTGGAATCGGCCATAGGTAGCGTCCAGGTTCGTCCGTCCTTCGTCTGGAATGTGATTGTCCGCTGGGCTTGATCAATGCCGATGATCGCACCCGCAAAGGTGGTCGCGGCTTCACAGGTGAGGACGGTTGCGACTACCGCACAAAGCAGACAGATTGTCGCGAGTGCGATCCCAGGTTTCTTCATTGTGTACCTCCGAGCGATAACGACATGGTCGTGCTTGTGCGACAACATGCCGCCGGATTTCTTTCTGCTGCTCTATGGCATTTTCCAAGGGCTGCCTCCGGCTTTCTAATGCGCAAATGGTTTGCCAAACATCACGAGGCGAGCAAACAGCAAGTATTTCAAATGGTTTGAAGGATTGGACAAGACGGGAGGGGGGAGAAGGAGTTAAGGCTTTGAGAGCATGTTGTCCCTGGTCTGTCTAAAAGAGTCGTAATTCTGCGAGGATTTGGATTTTGACATTCTGTCTCGGATGGATAACTCTTCCCGTTGACCAGAGGGGACATACTTCTAAAATGTTGGAGATAGAAGGAAAGAAAACGGTATGCTACTTTTCTCACGGCCCCGTCCGCGCACGAATCTTGAATCGATTCGTAAGGCAGTTTCTAACTTTATAGAGAGGGTTGGCCGATGTCTGAACACAAGGTCACGCTGGAATGGAAGAGGGGCACGGAGGACTTTTCCTACGAGTCGTACACTCGAGACCATGTATTGGTCTTTGAAGGTGGTGTTCGGGTTCCTGCCTCAGCCGCACCTGCCTACCGTGGGAATCCCGCTCACGTGAATCCTGAGGAAGGCCTCGTCGCGGCCTTGTCGAGCTGTCATATGCTGACCTTCCTGGCAGTGGCCGCCAAGAAACAGTTTGTCGTGGATCGGTACAGCGATCATGCCGTGGGACTGTTGGAAAAGAACCAGAAGGGAAAGCTC
>SPAX01000202.1 GCA_005239475.1 Nitrospira sp.
TTTTGTGCTTCACGTCTGAGTACTCCCTCGACCTGATTGCCCACCGCAAGGGCCCGAGAAGGGACACGAAGGCTTTCCAGAGGAAGAGAAGGAATCACGCTAGCGACCGTCACCACTGGACGACTGTGTTCAGGTAACTGTCTCAGCCATGCGACAGCTTCCCACGACTCGATGGAGCCATCCGCGCCAAGTACAACTCGCTTGAGCCTGTTCGCCGGCTTCTTGACCACGAGCACGGGACAGGGAGCCTGCATGAGCAGCTTCCGCGAGACCGTGCCTAAGAGCATCGGTTGAAACTCGGTTACCCCTCGCGACCCGATGACGAGGAGATCAGCCTGCTCCCGCTTGGCGGAGCGGGCGACCGCGTCCGCCGGACTTCCGCGCAAGAGTTTGGCCCGGACCGGCCCCCACGATGTGGAGGCTTTCAACTCCGCCCATTCCAGCACCCGCGCCGCGCCTTCGAGTGAACACTCCAACACCTTCACCAAGGCCAAGCGGGTTTTCCGATCCAGCTTCGGCAGGGATTTAAACTGAGTCATATCGACCGCATGGACCAGCAACAGTGAGCAGTCGTCCGGACTGCAGACGTGCGGCAGCCAGTCTAGAGCCCACTGGGAGTGACGGGAACCATCGATGGCGCAGATGACCTTCATGCCGGGAGTTTCCTCTCTCGCGTAAGCGCCCTGCGGACCTCCTCCAGGCACGTGATCACCTCCTCGTCCTCGACCTGAGGAAACTGTTCATAGAACTGGCCGATCCCGAAGAACCACTCGGCCCTGTGCAGGACCACCACCTCATCGACAAGCATCTTCAATTCGGCCAGTACCCGTGGCGGTGCGACTGTCACCGCGGCAACGATCTTCACCGTCTCCGCCTTGAGCAGAGCGCCCAGCGACGCATAGAACGTCGCCCCTGTCGCAATACCATCGTCCACCAGGATGACCGTCTGCCCCTTCAGCGAGGGAAGTGCTCGGCCACCCCGGTACAGTTCAATTCTTCGGCGGATTTCGCTCTCCTGACAGAGAATCTCCTCGTCCAATTCGGCCTTGCTCACGTGATACTCCCGGATCACATCCTCGTTCATATGCCGGTAACCGGTTTCGGCCAGGGCGCCCATGGCGAGTTCTGGATTCGAGGGAGTTCCCAACTTGCGCGTGATGAGCACATCCAAAGGGAGTCGCAACGCCAGACTGATATCGTAGCCCACCGTCACCCCGCCGCGCGGCAACGCGATGACCATCGTATTCTCCGCGTCCTTGTAATGGAGAAGCTTCTGAGCCAGCCGTTGACCGGCATCATGGCGGTCTCGAAACAGAGCAAACTCACCTGTCTGAATCATCGTTTCCCCTCCTGTAACGGAATCCATTAAGGCGGCCCCCAATAGGGTCCCCAGTAAGGCCCCCAGTAGGCCCCGAAGTACGGATACGGACGGCCCCACCACACGGGAACCTTGGGAGGCCAGACTGTCACGGCCTTGATGGCCAGCGTGGGATATACATAGTCAACCTCGTCCACCGGCAAGGTGACCGATCCGGTTACTTCGCCCACCACAGTCACGCGCGTCCCCCTTGGGATCGTCGCCGGGTCGAGGAACTCCTTGTGGAAGGCAAGGAAACGCCCCTGCGAGTCGGTCAACCGACCTGTCGGCGCGTAGTCTTCGCCCAGAGGCAACTCAAGGATTTCGATCCTCGTCCCGTCCTGTTTCAACAGTGTGGCCGTCAAGACCATCCCGCCCGCCACGATCAGACGGCCTGTGTACGAGAGCGGGGACGCTTTCACTTGCAGAAACGAAACCTTCTTATCGACCTTGTCTTTGAGGTCTGGGGGAACGACGGAAACTCCGGCGCATCCCGCCAACAACAGACTCGCCCCGATCGCAGCAAGACCCCTCATTATTGGAATCCTTCCATGCATCAAACCCGCATTATTCACGAAGGCTTCTACTGCAACCACCGATACGCCGCTGCGACAAGCCTGACGGCGGGCAGGCTCGCCGCTCGGTCGGTCAACATACTGTTTCAAGTATGCCTCCCTCCCTCACCGCTCCGCGCGCCCGTCTCGCGTGGCGTCTCGGCTGTTTCGTCACGAACCCTCGTGAATAATGCGGGTTTAAGTAGTCTCCCCCCTGGTGCTTGAGCAAGACGGGTGCCGAAGTCATTCCCAAAGGGAGAAACGTAACCAGCTGAACCTTCAAAGAAAGTTGGATCGCGGGCGGCATACGAGAATGTTTCGCAGGGGTCAGCTGAGGGAAATTTCCACAGTGCCCGAATGTTGCTGCGGCAAGGAGGGGCAATCGGACGAATTCCGACGGAGCTTTCCGATTAGCAGGAAGAAGTCCCGGACGGCTCCAGCTGAACCAGCAGGCTGTTCAAAAAGGCCGTCCTCTTCATGTGTGGTTTGTCTGGTTCATCTGGTCTATCTGGTTTGTTTTGTTGCTTGACCCAGAGAAACCAAACAAACCAAATAAACGAGACAGACCAAATAACGGTCTACTTACGCTGGCGGACTTTTTCAACAGCTTGCTAGTCGGACTTCCCCTTCCGCCAGAAGATCCACAGTAGCACCGCAGCCAGGACAGCCGCGAGTATCAGCGCAAACACTTCAGCAGACATACTGCACCCACCGTGGCACGGTCACCTCGTTGCCTCTCACAGGATAGGAAATAATCCGCCGGCCACGTTCCGCGGGCTTACGCCTCTCACGGACGTACCTCCAAGCGATTGTCGACCTTGTCAACCCCAAAGACATACCAGGCATCGTACTCGGCCATCTCCTTCTGCGGCGCAGAGGGCGCGTCTCCTTCCAGCGTGACCACCGATTTCTTCACCGTCACACGGATGCGCTCGGCGTTGACGAAGGGATCCTTTTCCAACACGAGGCGCACCGCTTTCGCAATTTCCTCATCGGAATCTTCCTGCAGCGGGACGACCTCCATGCCATTGATGACATCTCGACTCCCGGGGACCCACCAGGCCATCACGCCGGCCAGCCGCTTCTGGATGAGGCTGGTGACATGATCGTCCAGGAGCACGACCCCGTCCGTGACAGACACTTGAATCACCCCCTGCGGCGTCACGGTCGCCTCCCTGACGGTTTCCCAGGTACCTTTGCGCTTGACCTGAATCGTACAGTTCTGCAGGACAGGCGCATGAAGCAAGGCATCACGCACGGCATCCAGGATCGCTCCATCGCCCATGTGGGTGGAAGGCGTCACGTGGAGTCGATCCACGATGCCTGTGACTCCGGGAACAGCAATCGCGAGTTCCAGGGATAGTTTCTTTGCCGCCACATCCTCCACCTCACCCTCCAGGGTGAGCACGCCGTCGCTGAAGTCCATGCGAACAGGATACTTGTGCAAGTTGATGCGCCGCTCCCGCTCAAATGCCGCACGGACCGCTGTGAGAACTTGACCCTGATGTGTCATGACGCACTCCTTCTTGTTTAGCATGAGACTCAACCTTGCTCAGGTCGTGCGGCATCCGGGACAGCAAACTCTTCCAACAGTCTTCGCTGCCGCGGCGTGAGGTCGGTCGGGGTTCGGACCTCCGTGACCACAAACAAATCCCCCTTCCCCTTGCCCCTAAGGCGTGGCAGCCCCTTTCCACTGAGCCGCAGCGCCGTGCCGCTCTGCGTGCCGGCGGGAACGGTGACCCGCAAGGTCTCTCCCCCCAGCCCCGTCACGGAAATTTCGGTGCCCAGCGCCGCCTCCGGGAACGTAAGAGTCTTCACCATATAGAGGTCGTCACCGTGCCGATCAAAGGAGGGATGGGGTTGCAAGTGCGGACGAATCAGCAGATCTCCCGGCGGACCGCCATTGGCGTTCGGCTCTCCTTGTTTCGCGAGCCGGATCATCATCCCGTCATCCACCCCGGAAGGAATCCGCACCTTGAGCCGATGGGTCACAAACTCATACCCGTTGCCCTGGCACGTCGTGCAGGGGGCCTCGATGAGCTGACCGCGCCCGTGGCAGCGGGTGCACGTCGTCAGGGTGACCAGGCGCATACCCTTGCTGGTTTTGGCATGCTGTGTCTGCCCAGTCCCAGCACAGTCGGGACAGGGTTTCGGCTTCGTCCCAGGCTTTGCTCCACTCCCTGCGCAGGGCGCGCATTTCTCGGAGCGGGTGATCGGAATCTCCCGTTCGCCTCCCTTGGCGGCCTCTTCCAAGGTGAGATCCAGGTCATACCGCAAATCCCCGCCCTGGCTCACCCCGGAGCGGGGTCTCGTGCGTTGACTAAAGAAGTCGCCAAACGCACTGGATAAATCATCAAACCGGCCGCCGAAGAAATCGCCGAACTGAAAATCGCGCATGAGATCTTCAGCAGTCCAGCGTTCGCTGACCCCCGCATGACCGGTTGCATCGTACTCGTGACGTTTCGCATCGTCTGACAGGACCGCATAGGCCTCAGCGATTTCTCTGAACTTGGTGGTGGCATCCGGATCCTTACTCCGGTCCGGATGATATTTGAGCGCCAATTGACGATAGGCCTGCTTCAGCTGATCCCTGGTGGCAGACCGATCCACGCCCAGGATTTCGTAGTAATCACGCTTCGTTTCAGTAGTCGACACGTTTCCCCATCCTATTCCTACCTACTAGGAGCCTGTCATGACTGATGCAGGCGAAGGCTAACAGACCGCATAATCTCCCTTGGCCAGCGCCTGGCAGAAGGGCGTCATTCTGCGCAGGGCCTGTTGAACCTGCCGACCGATCAACGGCTCAACCGAAGCCAGCGATACACCTTGCGCCAGATGGACCTCGACCATGACGAACTGCGGCGATGATACCGGTCGTCCAATCTGGCTCGTCAACCAAACCGTCACTTCACGGAGCCCCTTCACGTTCCGGTGGATCTGCCCAGCCAGCACATGAGTGAGCACGTTGTAGATCTTCCCCACGTGCGCCATAGGATTTTTCCCGGCGGCCGCTTCCGCACTGGCCGGCCGGCGGAGTGAGATCACCCCACACACGCGATTCCCCCGCCCCACCTCGCCCGAGTCGCCCGCTTCCGCTGACGTGCCAAGCAACGAGAGGTACATCCCCTCGACTCCCGCTCCGCGACGATCCAGCGCATTGAGCGTGACCTCGGCTGACAGCCGCGGCCCGGCCTTCTGTTTCACGAAGGACTGCAAGGCCTTCAACACCTCAGCCTTGCGCGAAAAGTATTGCGACTCTGTCCGGATAGCTGAAGCCAGCAACGGCATTGCGACCGTGAGCGTCACCTGCCCCCTCGTCCGCACGCCAAGCACCTTAACGTCTTGCCCCGTGGCCGGAAATGCCTTCTTAAAAGAAGGGCTGTTCAAAAACTGTTCGACTTGAAAGACCAGGCGCTCAGTCGGGGTGAACGGCGCGTAGCCCACCGCGGCGGAGGTATCATTGGCAACCGGGCCTCCACGCCGCTCACTCACGGATTGAAGTTCCGCAGGAGCCGGCTTCAGCTCCACCTGGCACGTGAGGTGCTTGAGGGGATCCACGTGCGGGAGGTGCTGCTTAAACCAAGTAGAGGCAACCCGCTCGGCGATCTCCGCCACCGGTACCAATTTTTTTCGCCACTCGAACGTTGCCCGATCTCCCATGACCAAACGCATCGGCGTGATGACATGGCCTCCACCAGGACGGCAGTCCACCTCACCCGCCACCAACAGCCCCTTATCTGCGTTGAAGTGGAGCACGCGACCACATATTTTCAGATAGGCTTGCGCCAACTCGACCGCCACCTGTTCCATCACCGCATCACAGATCGTGTCGGGATGCCCCAAACCCTTCCGCTCGACAATTTCGAACGGCTGGCCGGCGAGGGGATCGCACGTTGATTTCAGAATCATCGGCTTCATCATGCAAGAGTCCCCATTTCCGTTCCGGGCATCGCACGTCGCCCAGCACGCCCGTCATACCTCCCCGAGCCACAAGATCGCCTTTCCAGGCCATGAAGCTAAAGAAATAGAGTCACGTGAACTGTCTCCAGGAAGGGTAGACGCTCCCCCTCACCGTCTCATCGGTCAGCAGCTGTCCGGCCACCTCCTCCGATCTGACCATGTGCTTGGTTCAAGTTTTTCCGTCGTGCGCCAGGCAGTGACTCGAGTGCCCCGTCTTGTCAGTTGAGCAAGGCTGGTACCATCCGCCGAGGGCGAGCCATACCCCGAGTTCATCGGAAAATCAGCAGATTCGAGCGGACAACTCAGCCACACTCCCAGAACCAAGGGATATCTTGCTACAACGACCAGGCTTCACATGTAGTGAAAAGCCACAGAAGCCGTGAGGAAATTGTGTCTACGCTCCACTTCTCACGGCACCATGCTTGCTCATTCTGCCAGGTATCATTACATAGGCTCCTTATCTCTTATGAACTCCCCGGCTCGCCCACTGACATCGCTGTGGATGACGTGCGTCATACTCATCCACTGTCTGGTTGCCATACCCGGATGCATCGGTGACACTCATGATCCCACGCGCCAGGCCGAGCGAGACAGGATGGTGAACGATCAGATCATTCCCCGTGGCATCAAGGACCAGGCCGTCCTCGCCGCGATGCGTCGCATTCCCCGCCACAGGTTCATTCCCGCCTTCTACTCCGCGTTCGCCTACTACGACAATCCTCTCCCGATCGGCCACGGTCAGACCATCTCGCAACCCTTTGTCGTCGCGCTCATGAGCGACGCGCTCGCATTGCAGGGCGCGAAGAAGGTGCTTGAGATTGGAACCGGTTCGGGGTACCAGGCTGCGGTTCTGGCCGAGATTGTGCCTCATGTCTTCACGATCGAAATCGTCGAGCCCCTGGCGACAGAGGCTGCACGGACGCTGGCGGAACTTGGCTACCGCAACATCCACATTCGTGTCGGTGACGGCTATCAAGGCTGGCCGGAGGAAGCCCCCTTCGACGCCATCATCGTGACCGCCTCGTCCGAACATGTGCCGCAACCGCTCCTCGATCAACTCGCCGTTGGAGGGCGCCTGATTCTCCCGGTCGGCAAAGCCTTCCAGGAACTTCAGGAATTGGTCCTCTATCGCCGGACCACGGACGGCTATGAACGCACGCGACTCTCGCTGGTTCGCTTTGTTCCACTGATCCGCAAAGACCAATCCAGCCAACCAGGTGAGCGATAACCGATGGATTCGCCTCGCTCGGAACTTCCGCGCCGCATCGGAATCTTTACCGCCGGCTGTCTGTTGGTCAGCAACGTCGTCGGGAGCGGCATCTTCACCACGACCGGATTTATGGCCCGCGATCTCGGCGATCCCGGCCTGATCCTGGCAATCTGGTTCTTCGGAGCCTTGCTGGCCCTCGCGGGAGCGCTGTCGTACAGCGAGTTAGGAACGGCTCTGCCGGTCGCAGGAGGAGAATACGCCTACCTGCGCCGCGCCTATGGCCCACTTGTCGGATTTCTCAGCGGATGGACGTCGTTCACCATCGGCTTCAGCGCCGCCATTGCGGCAGGGGCCATGAGCTTTGCCGCATACCTGCTTCAGATTGTTCCCTTCCACAGTGAGAACGGCCCCCTATCGACGGGGATTGCGTTGACGCTGATCTGGGTCGTCACCGGATTTCATCTCGCCGGTGTGGGTTCCGGTGGATTCCTGCAACGGCTGCTGACCATTCTGAACATCGGAGCCATTCTGATCCTCGTCGTGGGAGTGCTGATGCTCGGGGAGGGAAACTGGAGCCACTTCAGCCTTTCAGCCCCCGGCATCACTCCCGGCTTTGGAGCGACGATGGTCTCGCTGATTTTCGTCACCTACGCCTACTCGGGCTGGAATGCGGCGGCCTATGTGGCGGGAGAAATCGTCGATCCCGGACGCACCATCCCGCGTGCCATGATCGGCGGCACCCTCTTCGTGGGGCTGCTCTATCTTGTCGTGAACGGGATCTATCTCTATGCGTTGCCCGTCACTGAGCTAGGGCAACCACCGATCCTCCCCGTGGCCAACAAGGTGGCCGCGGCCATGCTAGGCTCTGCAGGCACCCTCTTGGTGACGGTCCTTCTCTGCCTCTCGATCGCCGGGGCCGTTAGCGCGATGGTGTGGACCGGCCCCCGCGTATACTATGCCATGGCGCAAGACGGTTTGATTCCCTCCCTCTTCGCAAAAACCCCCGGCATGCAACAGGCGCCGATCAACGCCATCCTTCTGCAAAGCCTATGGGCCTCAGTCCTGATTCTCTCGGGGAGCTTCGAACGGCTGGTGATCTATAGCGGAACCGTACTCATGATCTTCAACGCCCTTGCGGTGGGAGCATTACTGATCCTGCGTCGGCAAGAGCCGACTCTTCCCCGCCCCTATCGCACCCCTCTCTACCCGTTTGTCCCCGCATTCTATCTTCTTGTGTCAACCGTGATCGTTGGGGCCGCACTCTATGAGCGTCCGGTGGAAGGAGGCCTGGGAATCGCGACTGTCTTAGCCGGAACGCCGTTGTACCTACTCTGGCGCAAACTAAGCGGCGGCAGCCACTCTTGAAGCGAGGCTGGGGTCAAGGTCGAGGCTGAGCGACGATTCGACTTGCTTCAATAAGCCTGAGTTTTCCAGAAAAGCCGGCGGTGCCACAGAAAAAACTCTCGGCACATTTTCTGTTCTCGCGCCTCTTACTGCAGGGACATTCACGAAACACCTAGCGTTACGCATGAGGCGCAAGTGATAGCCGCGCGGATGAGGCTTTCACTTGTCGCTCTCGATGTGATTGTTGGTCCTCCTGTTCCGGTTGACTTCGTGCACCACAGCGACGAATGCGTCCGCCGCTTGGCTGACATCGAACAAGACTTCTGATTGCAGGTAGAGCTGAGCGTCGGACTCTGAACCTAGGCCGTTCCAGAATCTCTCCCGTCCCTCATAGACACCGTGCACACAGACCATGTCTATGATTGCACGGAAGGCTAATGGCTTCTTCGTAATTGTATCGCGGAGGAACTGGCGTCGATCTGCCATGAAGCTTTTCCGGATTCCGATTTGGTCAAGGCGGTGATAAAGAGGTGATTGGTCTCTCATGGTATGAAACCCAACCCTGACGCGGCCAGCTGTTGCTTCGGTCAAGAGAAATTTTTGGATATCGGACGCTGCCCGGAGGTTGGAATCGAATGACTCCATCCATTTCTCGAACCCTTGAATCTTGGGCCCACGGTATTCTTCTGGCGTCATACGAACGAATGAGTCGCTGGCTGAGATCATGATTGTGAGGGTCTCAGGGCATACCGTAACCAGGTTCACTGCCGTCTCAGGACACGGGAGTTTGATGAACAAATCCAGGGCAGCGGCCATCTCTTTCTTATACACGCCACCTTCCAATCCTTTGACAAGATCGAACGCGGACGACTTAAGATTGCAGTTCGCCAATTGCGTGAGTAGTTTTCCGTTCATCTTTTGTCGCCTCTCCGGCCCAACAGTGGGTTGAACGGCGAGGCTCAAGCGCTTGCCCCGGCCTCGCCTGCTCCACTTTGTTGTTGATCAGGGGACAGTTTAAGGGGTCAGACCCCTCATCGGTCGCCTTCAGAAACCAAGAGATCAGGAAATCGGGGACATGTGACCGCGGTACCAAGCATCTAAATGCTCATACAGGGATTTCGGAATCTCAGAGAATGGTGACTGTTCATTGATAAGGATTCGCGATTGACCAACACTGTGCAAATATTGGCTTTTGTAAGGCGTCCCATCGGACCTCAAAACGGAAGAAAGATAGGCGACTCCTACGGGAATACTAGCGAAGGCGATAAGCCCCATAATCTGGGCCTGTCCCCCAAGAAGCCGATGGACTTCTGGGGAAAGGACTTGCAGGACCATGTTATGCACACGATCCGAAGCTTCCTGGTCAGAGGAAGCCGCTAACGGTGTATCAGTGAGATGAATACAGCGGGAAAGATCGATTGCAATTATCCCTTGGGCGGGATTGGCTATAGTGGTGATTTGTTTCCGTGCCCGTTTGATGTTCTCAATCAAGGAATTTTGACTCCACGGCCGCTTACATTGGATATCTAAAACGGTGCCTTGATGATTTAGGGTAATATCTCCCCTCCACTGTGTCGTCTCGGAGTCACGCCTGCATTCATCAACTGCAAGCAGGTCCAAGCCAGCGCCCAGCAATCTGCCGGCAAGAAGATAGTTGAATGCATTATTTCGAGCTCGGTTTGTTGAGCTGGAATTTTCCTCTGCTGATAACACAGGCCCGTCTCTTAGCGTGGTGCAAATCCTGTCTTTTAGGTCAGGGAATAAGTCAGTTTTCATGCACCAGAGTTCATACATCTCTGTTACATCTGAGCTCTCGTGCCAGGCCAGTAGATGCTCTGGTGATCTCTGGTTTTCCTGAAGGAGCTCTCTCAGAAGTCTGGTGTACTTGGTTGCTCTTCCCTGCGAGATGCCAGCCCAGCCACAGGCCTCCTCAATGAGCCGGATCTGGTTCACCGTATCAATGCTGCTCAAAAAATTGGCGCTGGCAGACGACATGTTTCTCCACGCACATTAAGGGATCAGCCTGCTTTGTTTCCCAGTGAACACGGCTCAAACCGTCTGCGCGAACGCAATGATCCAGCGCCGGACGATGCCCCCGCGCCTCCTCTAATTCCTCGGCAGTGGCGATCCGGCGGCCAGCGGCATGTTTGCCACGATGTCGCCCCTGCTCCAAGGGCTCAACATTCGCAAGGAGGCCAAGACGTTTCCATTCAGTCGTGCTGATGCTCACAGATTTAAGGGGTCAGACCCCTTAAATCTTCATCCGAACGTGCTGTTAGCCAGCCTCATCGATAAGCGCGGCGAGTTTAGCCGCCTTTCGAACGACGGTCGCCGCTGCTAGTTTCATAGCCATTGTACGTGGGAATCTTGCCGGGTGGAGGATGAATGGCGCATCCCCAAGCTTGCACGGGATACCCTCTGGCCAAAGCTCCTGCAAGAGACCCAACTTCGTCGTCAGTTTCAACTGGCGCGGCACGATAACGCCAGGAGTTCTGAGAACCGCCCGTCGCGCCATGTCTCCCAAGGTCACAACACGCGGCGGGCGCAACGATTGAAATTCAGGAGCGAATCCAACCGGGTTGCAACAGTCAACCACCGGGGGTGGTGGATCCTGAGATCTATGTGCGTTGGGGACAATCGCGCATTTAACCGCATGAATGAGAAACAGGCCTTTAGCCGCGAGTGCGTCCCACCGTTTGGCAAGAGTCTCTTCGACGAACAATCGCACATTGTCGGATGGGTCATTCGTAGCACTCTTCGCAACCTTCCTCACGAACACTCCATCTTCGTGAGGCGGCGCCAGACCGATAAGTAGGAGGGACATGGACATCTTGGGAGATATTGTCTGCTGGCGAATCTTGAGCGCGATGCGGGGGTTGGTCGCACACTTCTCGCAGTTCCAGATCTTGCTCTGAGCTCTCTCCCAAGGTGTGGCCTCTTCCATGGTTGCCCTGGCCTGGCTAACGCGAAGGCTAAGCAGACGAGGCACGCGAGCCTCGCGAGCGGGTCCGAAGATCTGTCTCAAGCCGTAGGGTTAGCCTGACTCGTATTCCGCATCACTTCTAGGGCCAGGCGCCAGTTCTCCAAAAGCTCGTGCAAGACTCGCATGCCATCTTCCAACACCTCAACGTTGATAACGCCAAGGCCTATAAGGTGCTGGTTGCCCTTGATGTCTTCAGGGTAGCGGAACACCTGTCCCGTTGGATCGATATTGCAGAAGTCATCGATGATGTCCTTGACGATGGAGAGTTCCAGTTGGTCAAATGCCTCGTGCTTGCTGGCAAGCGCCTGACGCTCAAATGCCGACCAATTGTCTTGAAGCGTGTGTGTTTTCGTATAGCCCCCTGACTTTGCGATGTCGTCGAACAGGTGGACCATGTGCTTTAGGTAGAGCTCGATTCCATGACGAAACGAAAAAGCAGCCGGATAGATCAGTAAATCAATCGTCCACCCGCCACGCTTGATGGCGTTGATGATTTGAAAGCCGCCTTCGAAAAAGCCCTCGCCGTATGCTCCAAAGTCGTATGGACCGCCATTTGTGCCAACACAGGCATTGAGTGTCGGGCACGGTCCCGCCCTGAATAGCGAATTTGGTTCGTATTTGTAACCCATATCAGATAGCCCTAACTATTAAATCCGCCGCAGCCTACCTCTGCAGCATAGCGAGGCAGCCTCAGCAATCTGTTGCGGGCAAGTCTACTGCAAAGTCCGATGGTTATCCACCACTCTGGCCGGTGTCAGCCGGAGGGATAGGCTGCGCATTCTGCAGCCTATCCGGCTATCACCCCACAGCCTATCTCTGCCGACCCGCTTTCATCAAAGGAGAGGATTGGCTGGGCGGTCGCCCCGGCCCTTCACGGTTCGGGAGCTGTGCCACAGAAAAGACTCCCGGTACATATTCTGTGTCAGTCTTGGAATTGCGTCAGGATGGGCGGGCATGAAGAAACTTGGGGCAGGCTAACGGCTGCGCTCAGCCGCCCAGTTTACTGCGTCGGCGGGAGCGCCTTGTTACTGATGTTCCTGACCGCTCAGTACGTGACTTAAGCCATTTCTTGAATGAGACTTGACTCTCGCCAGAAGGCTTTCCGGCCAATAGACCTTCAATACTGATATCTTCGTCAAGATCCTCCCAATGAATCCCGTGGCCCTTACCAATTAATCTCCACGTATTTCGTTCGTCCAGAGTTGCATGGAGTAGTCTGGGGAACCAAGCGAGGGGAACCGAGATGGTCCGGCCATCACTCAGCTCCACAACTAAGGTGTCGCTAGTTACGGTTACAGCTTCGGCACGTGGAACCTCAAGGTCAACTCCTGAAGTATTCATTCCAAGCCTCCATGAGCTGCATGTGATGATCCCTGATGATTTTGTGGATTCGACTGAGTTCTGCTCGATTGAAGCCACCGCTTCTTTGCAACCTGATAGGATCGAGCCAGAACTTGGCGATCTTGTCCTCACGCTCGACGTGAATGTGTTGCGGTTCATCGCGATCGCCGGCGTAAAAGAACAATCGATACGCGCCTACCCTGAATACTGTCGGCATTTATTCTTTGTCTCTAACTGTTCTCTCGCCTCACTACTAAATCTGTTGCGGGCAAGTCTACTTCAAAGCCCAATGGTTATCCACTACTCTGGGCGGTGCCAGCCTCTGGGATAGGCTGCGAAATCTGCGGCCTCTCCAGCTATCAGCCTGCAGTCTATCTCTGCCGACCCGCTTTCATCACAAGAGACGATTGGCCGAGCTGTCGCGTTAACCATCCAATACCGCTGGGGGAAGTTCTCAACAGCCCGCCGGCTGACTCCCCGCTCGAAGCCTATTCCGGCTTGATCGACAAGAACAACGTGGCCTTCCCTCTCATGATCAGCATGAGCACCCCTTGCTTGGATGAGAGACCGCGAACAAGTCGTTCAAAATCCTCCACGGACCGAATCGGCTTGCGGTTGATTTCTCGAATCACATCTCCCTCCCGCAGCCCGGCGCGATCAGCGGGACTCTCCTGCTCCACTCCGGAGACCGCCACGCCTCCTTCAATGTTCAGCCGGCGCAGGTCTTCCCGCTCCAACGGCTCGACAGCCACGCCGGTCAGGGCATGGTCGCCCCGACCAGGAGCCGAGGATTTTCCTGGAAATTGCCCGGCCTCCTTCGGTTGCTCACCAAGCGTCACCTTGATGTCACGAGTGCGCTTGTCGCGCAGGATCGTCAACGTCACCGTGGCCCCCGGCTCACTTTCTGTTACCAGACTGCGCAACTGCGTCGAGTCTTTCACGGAGACGTTGTTGAACGAGGTGATGACATCGCCTCGTTCCAGCCCCGCCTTCGCCGCCGGTCCGTCAGATGCCACATCGCTCACCAGGGCGCCCTTGATCTCCGCCACACCGAATTCCTTGGCAAGATCTTCGGTCAAATCCTGGATCCCTACCCCCAGCCAGCCCCGAATCACTTTCCCATGTTTGATGAGACTCTGCATGACCCCCTTGGCCATGTTGCTGGGAATGGCAAAACCGATTCCCATGTAGCCGCCGCTCTGCGAGAAGATGGCGGTATTGATGCCGATTAATTCCCCCTTCAGATTCACGAGGGCCCCGCCGGAGTTGCCGGGGTTGATGGCAGCATCGGTCTGGATGAAGTCCTCGTAGTCGACGATCCCCATGTGCGCGCGACCCACGGCACTGATGATTCCCATCGTCACCGTCTGGTTGAGCCCAAACGGGTTGCCGACCGCCAGCACCATTTCACCGACCTGGAGCCGGCTGGAATCTCCCCAGGGAAGCATCGGCAGTCCCTTCGCATCGATCTTGATGACCGCCACATCGGTTCTCGGGTCCGTCGCGACCACCTTCGCCGTGAAACGCCGACTGTCGGCCAGCAGCACCGTGACCTCCTCTGCCTCTGCGATCACATGGTTGTTGGTCACGATATAACCATCGGGGCTGACGAGCACCCCGGACCCGAGTCCCTGTTCGCGCCGCTCGGGAGGAAGCTGAAACCGGCGCCGGAACTCCTCCCCGAAAAATCGCCGGAAAAACGGATCGTCGAAGAACGGAGAAGGAGAGGGCGGCTGTTGCGCGCCGGCGATGACTTTGCGAGACGAGGAAATATTGACCACTGCCGGCTGGGCGGCTTTGGCCACCGAGATGAAGGCTTCGCTGGCAGGAATTGAGGTCGTGACAGTTGGCTCAGCAACCGCAGTGCCAACGAACCACAATACCTGTAACAGACACGAGAACCCCACAGCGGGAAGCAGGGCATAGGCAAGGAAGTGCGCAACAAGTTGAGTGGAGCCCAGATGTGGACTGTTCATCATGCGTCTTATGTTCATGTCGAATGTCCTCCTATCATGACGACAATGGTCGCAGACACAGCGGAGCATCAGGAAAGGACAGACCCTTCGCCGATGCCTACCTCGCTATCCCTTGACGCACACAAGTGGTTCGAGCCTGGCCACCTTCCGCGCCAGGTTCGCGTCATCCGCCGCATCGACCACCTCGCTGACATTCTTGTAAGCGCCGGGCGCTTCCTCGGCGACTCCCCGCATGGACGGACTGCGAATCAAAATCCCGCGTGCGGCTAGCTCCTTCACCACGTCGCGACCATGCCATTGCCGAAGCGCCTGATGCCGGCTCATACTGCGACCGGCTCCATGACAAGCGGACCCAAATGCCAGCGACATGCTCTCCTTTGTGCCCACGAGCACATACGAGGCCGTTCCCATCGTGCCGCCGATGAGAACCGGCTGCCCCACGGCTCGCAGAGAGGATGGCACATCAGGATGGCCGGGGCCGAAGGCTCGCGTGGCACCCTTGCGATGGACGAAGAGACGAGTGGGGATCCCGTCGATGACATGCTCCTCGACTTTGCAGGTATTATGGGAGACGTCGTACAGCAGCGCGAGCGTGGCCTGTGGCAACAGGTCGGCAAACACCTGCCTGACGAGATGCGTGACGATCTGACGATTGGCGAGAGCGCAATTGATCGCCGCGCGCATTGCGCCGAGATACTCGTGCCCGACATCCGAATTGATCGGGGCACAGGCCAATTCACGATCCGGCAGTTCGATGTGGTGCCGGGCTGCGTTCACGGCCATCCGCTTGAGAAACTCTGTGCCGATCTGATGCCCGAGTCCACGCGAGCCGCAATGGATGCTGACGACAAGGTCTCCTACGCGGAGTCCGAAGGTCGACGCCACTGCTGCATCAAAGACCTGCACGACCTGTTGCACTTCGAGATAGTGATTCCCGGAGCCGAGCGTCCCCATCTCATCTTGTTGGCGCTTCTTGGCGTAATCCGACACGTACTCCGGTTGAGCGCCGGCCATGCAGCCCTGTTCTTCGATGAGATCGAGATCCTCATGCAGCCCGTAGCCCTCTCCCACTGCCCAGCTTGCGCCTCCGGTAAGCATGGCGTCCATCTCGTGCTGATCCAAGTGCACCTTCCCCCTACTTCCTACGCCCGCGGGAATGCGATGAAACAAGGCCTCGGCCAGTTGTTCCTTCACCCGCTGAAGATCCTCGACCGTGAG
>SPAX01000203.1 GCA_005239475.1 Nitrospira sp.
AGCGTCGAACTTCGTATTGCAGGTGGAAAATTGGCTACTTGTGAGGTGTTTCTCGACTCGGTGTATGGAGACTCCCGGAAGCCCCCGCAAGCGGAACTTTGCCAAAGATGGAATACCGGTACCGGGCCACAAACCAATACAGCAGATAGCCCAAAGGCTTCACCAGTGGAAGGCTCAAGAGGGCTGAGAGGACCCGCCCACCCTTGAGGCCAGGCAGGAGGGCCAGAAAAGCATCGAGCCCACGGGCAATCTCCCCGTTAGGACGGACCAGGAAGGCGGCGTTGGGACGACCTGGACGATAGCTCTCCCCCAAGGCCTGCTGGGCCTCTTCGCTCTGATAGGGGACCATCCGTATCGGGGTAGCATCCGCGTGAGTCTCCAGTCGCTCAAGGCCCTTCTTGGCGGTAACACAGAGGCGGCATTGGCCATCATAGACCAGAAGACAGGTTTCAGCCTCGCTATCAGATGGACCTGCCATCGCCCTGACCCCCATAATTCACGAAGGCTTCTACTGCAACCGCGATGTTCAGGCGTGAGGCACGAGGCGAGAGGCTAGTGGCAAGAGGGAAGAGGGAAGACATTCCTTCCAGCCACCCCTAGCCTCTGGCCCCTTGCCTCTCGCCAGAATGACAGGAGCCTGTTGCAGTGCACAGCAGACGCAGGTATCATCCCATCCATGCGACACACCTGGACGCTGATCGGCCTGCTCGCGGGACTCTGCCTCATCGGAGCCAATACCACCCAGCTCATACCGGCTTCGACGGAGGCAGGCCGAGTCGGGTGGATGCTCTATCTCCTCGCATTTCCTATAGCGCTCGCAGGCCTCGTACGGATCGGATGGACCTGGACTGCCATGGCCTGCGTCATCTATGGAACGGTGGGATTGGCGTTAGACCTTGCCACAATCACGAGCATCCTAGGCGGACAAGGCGAAGTCGGCGCCCTGTTCCTCTTCAGTGCGATGAGCGGGATCGTGAACTTCTTACTGATCCTATTCGGCGGACGCGCGTTTTTTCATTCGTTCCAGGGGACCGCGCTTCCAGTATCCCGCCCTCCCAGTCCTCCGTCCCCTTCTTCATCCGCAAGACCTTGATCCGTTCAAATCCAGCATCCGCCAACCAGGCCCTCGTTTCGGCTGCCGAATAGGTATTGCCCTTCTCGGTGAACAGCAACATCGAAACCGCGAAGAGACTCGCCTCTTCGGGAAACAGACCGTTTCGATCGTGGAGAAAGGCATCCTGAATCAGCAGCCTGCCTCCGGGATTTAATGAAGCCAACGCGCGCCGAAACACGGCCTGATTGTCTTTCGGCGAATAGATGTGGAGCACGTTCGAATACCAGATGACATCGTAGGTGCCTGGAATGGCTTCCGTCATCATATCCAACGGCAGAAAGGAGAGTCGCGCACCGGCCTTGTGAGTCGACGCAATCTCCTTCGCCACGGCGAGCGCCTCAGGACGGTCACATACCGTGGCGCGGAGCGTGGGATTCTTTGCGAGAAAGGCCATGGCATAGGTGCCGGGACCGCCGCCAAGATCGAGCAGGGTCCGCGCAGTACGCAAGTCAATCTGAGCCGCCATCTTCGGAGCCGTCTCCAGGGTCCGGTGATGCATCGCCCATGTGAACCGACGACGATAGTCCGGCTCTTCCGGCTCATCGTGATCGAGCGGTAATCCACTCCTCACCGATTCCAGTAAGCGTCCCCAATCAGCCCAATGGCTCGTGATCAGCTGGAGATAGTCCCCCCGATAGGCCGGATGGTGTGCATTCAACGCCGTGGCGCCCAACCGGCTGTTCGTATAGATCTCGCCCTTTTTCTTCAGCACGCCGGCCATCGCGAGATTCCGGCAGAGAATGGCCAGCCCCCGCTCACTGACCTTCACGTCACGAGCCAGCTCAGGAACCGTCCATGCATCCGTCCCGATAGCCGTGAAGAGGTTCAGCTCAAGGGCGGCGATCAGGACCCGCGGCAACCGATATGCCATAATCGCATCGCGCAAGTCATCGAATGTGGCGATCCGCCTCCTCACCTGGCCACGCCGATCGTTCGCACGCACCAGCGCATCAGGCCCTGCACGGCCATAGAATTTGTCACGTCCACGCTCCGTTCGAAACGAACAGCCACATACTCTTCATTCATCTCGGTCTGTTCTGAAAATCCAGATTTCAACAGTAACGCGCGATACTTTGAGACGGCCGGTTGGATGAAGTACTTGGCCTGCTTCGCGATCTCGTCGGTGCCAAGATCTTCCGGCGTCCCATCGGATAGAAGGGTCATCACATCGTCAATCGCCACTCCATACTGGCAGAGCAGCCGCCCGTCCGGCGTGAGTTCCAGCAGCCATCCGTCGGAACCAAGATCCATCGACAACGCACCGCCGGCTTCCAATTCCAGTAGTTGTGGAAATGTGGGGACCAGCGAGGCTCTGAGAGCGGCCCACGCCGTCGAAGCTCCCTCACTCATGCGTGCGTCTTTCGATGAGGCGGTGCCCCATCCTGCCCCGAGAGGCTGGCACGCAAGGCCGCCAGCCGTTGGATATTCTCTTCAAGTTTAGGCAGCTGATATTTGCGATCCATTTGCACCACCAGTTCAAGGAGATCCGCAGCCTCACGCAACTTGCCGGTCTCTTCATAACATTGGGCCAGCACATAGCGCGCGCCGCCTGTCCGCAGCTCATCGCGCGATCGCTCGGCAATCGACTGGCTGGTCTGGCAACAGGCGATGGCGTCGTCGTAGCGCTGCTGGAGCAAAAACGTTCGACCGATCATGCGCCAGGCATCGGCCACGCCGCCCTCATTCCCCAACCGCCGCATCAGGACCAGCGACTGTTCATAGTATCCAATCGCCTGCTCGTACTCTTTGGTCTCGCGTGCGACCAACCCAAGATCCGAAAACAGCACCGCCTTGCCTGCCTCATCGTGAGCCTTACACATGAGATCCAACGCTTCGAGATAATAGGCCTGGGCGCGATCCCATTCGCCCGCATCGGCCCTGAGATTCCCTAAATTTCCCAACGTCGTCCCGATTCCCTTGTCATCCCCAAGAATCTTCTGGAGTTCCAACACCTCTTGATAGTAGGTCTGGGCCGATTCCCGACGCCCGCTGACCGCACAAATATTCCCGAGATTTCCCAGCGTGGCGGCCAACGCCCGTTGATCCCCGGTCAACCGGTCGCATTCCAACGCCTTCGCATAGCAGGTGTAGGCATCGGTATAGAACCCGCGCGAAAAATGCTCGTTTCCCTGGCGATTGAGTTCTTCGGAGAGTCCGTTGCGTAGCGTCATGATAAGGGTTGGAACACCCGTTCGACCGCCTGCTTGGCGTCGGTGAGAATCGAGGCCCCGTCGCCGACCAACAAACTATCGAAATTGTACTTGAGGAGACGACGCAGTCCCTCTTGGGCCTTTATCACATCGACATATTTTTCAGCAGGCAGGAGACTGACGGAGCCGGCCGGCTTCCCGATCAACGCATCGCCGACAATCAGCACGCCCTTCCCCTGCTGAATGAACAACGCCGATTCTCCGGGAGACTTCTGGTCTTTCAGCTGAATCACCCAGATCCCCCCTGTGAGCAATTCCCCGTCTTTAAACGTTTTGGTCGGCTTGAGGTCCATCTGCGGCGCGTCGGCCTCCGGCACGTATAGCTGACAATGAAACTCCTCTTGGTACTTCGCCGCTTCGCGGGCATGGTCGCGATTCGTCACAATGATGTAATCAACGGGGCCGTTGCGGAGTATCACGGAACTCGCCGCGCCTGTCATCGGCGGAGGGTCGATAAGAATCTTGTGTTCCCCGACCGTCAGGAAGAGCCCGTTGAAATCGAGCTGCTTCTCCTCAGAGAACCAGGACCATTGCCAGATGCCGGGGAGCAGATTCTTCATATAAGGCCTAGGGGCAGACAACGCGACATGCGAGACGCGATCGAGAGATTTTTTTCACCTGTGATTGTTTTCGCACTCACGCCTTTCGCGCCTGTCCCGCTCGTCGCGCCGTCTCACAATGCCGCGACGGCATCTTTGACGGTTTTCGTCACCTTAGCCAGGATGTTCGC
>SPAX01000204.1 GCA_005239475.1 Nitrospira sp.
GATGAGATCCATGTCATATGGCCAGGCATAGCGGAGCACAATATCCGGGTATTGCTTCCGGAGCTGTTCAAGGATCTCGGGAATCTCAACCTCCGAGTGCGACCCCCCGGGAGTGAACATTGTCGTGGTCACGGTAATGTGCGTCGCGCCTTTCTTGATCAGCTCCTCCACTGATTCTTCTAAAGTCGGCTCGCAAAACTCGTTGTAGGCCACGGCGAAGAGCCCCTACCCCAGATTGGCTCGCAACCGAGTTGCCACCGCCTCAAGTCCTGATCGATAGGGGTCCGTCTCCGGCGTTCTCGGCCACTGGCGGATCTTGCTATCCAACTCACGTTCTTCCGGCGAGGGCGGCATCTTTGCCGCACGCCGCTGGGCCTCCAACCGTTTCAGTTTCGTGACTAATTCCTGCGGACACCCCTTGGGGATGCCCCCGTGTCCCACAAGAATCACTCCCCGTACAACAGTCGCCATCAGCACGTTCCTTTCCTCAGACATGAAGATTTACACATGATTGCGCAACATGACTTCTATTGGATGCGGATTTAGATAGACCTGATCACGAATGTAGCCGACGTCAAAGATCCTGACGTAGTGCTTGATCAGCGTGAGAGGAACGATCAAGGGTGTGAGTCCCTGATGATAATCACCGATTACGCCCAGCAACTCCGCTTTCTCCCGAGCGCCGAGCCGTTCCTTGAAATACCCCAGGATGTGCTGGAGCACGTTCACGTGCTTGCGCACCGTCGCCTTCACGGCTAACGCCTTCATGAACAGTTCCCCATACCGGTGGGCAAGTTCCTTGGGACGGTGCTGATGAGCCTGACCGATCAGCCGCCCGAGCACTTGGTAGCACTGCGGACTATGGGCCAACAGCAAATATTTGTGGATCGTGTGGAACTGCACCAGGGCCTGCCTCGTGACTCCACTCTGCACGAGATCCTGCCAGCGTCGGTAACAGAAGACCCGCTCGATAAAATTCTCCCTGAGCGTAGGCTCACAGAGCCGCCCTTCTTCCTCGACCGGAATCAGCGGAAACTGCTCGATAAAGGCCCGCGCAAACAGTCCGACTCCTTTCCGGCTGAGCACCCCATGCTCATTGTAGAGACGAACTCGCGCGATCCCGCAGCTCGGCGAGCTTTTTTTAAACACGTACCCGGATAAGTCCAAATTCTTCAGTCCCTCGATCCGATTCGTGGCCATCCTCTCCAGCGCGCGCGTGTGATCTATCCTACTCTTGATCGTCACGAGTCGGGGACTCTGAGGATTGCCGACCAGCCGCATCGCCTCGCGAGGAGTGCCCAGTCCTGCCTCAACCTCCGGACAAACGGGGATCCATTCCACATAGCGGCCCAACACTCCCGTCAGAAAATTGTCCAGATTGTGTCTCCCGTCGTAGCGGACTTCATCACCCAGGAGACAACGGCTGATGCCAAGACGGAGTGCCACGGTCGTCATCGCATTCCCTGTTGTGTGCCGGTGATCCACGATGGATGAAAGCAGAATGTTCGACGTTCCGCTCGATCCGACGCCATGCTCCTGAGATGCCAGTCCACCACCTGTGTGAGTTCGCCGTGGGCCAATGCGTCTGTTGCTGCCGCAGCCGATCGACCTCGCTCTTGTTCAGACGGGTGACTATCGTGCTGGCCCGCCATGTGGCCCCATCTCGCCCTTATAGAGTTTTTCGCCGGCGATACGTGTGATCGCAATTTCTCGCACCCCCCCGTCTCCCTTCACGCCCAGCTTCACCGCTGTGCCCGCTTCCCCGCGCACCATCTGTATCACCTGCTCATAGGTCTTACCGGTGACTGCCGCACCGTTCACCGTCACCACTTCATCTCCGTGCTTGAGGCCTGCTTGCTGTGCAGGACCCTCCGGATGCACATGGGCCACGTACAGCGAAGCTGGATCGCCGATACGTTCCGCTCCGACACGTAGCGACACGCCAATCACACCCTTCGGCAGATTGGCATCATCTCCGTGCGGTCGCTGGGTCTGACTCTCAGGCTTGTCCTGCTCCTCAGCAGCCCTGACCTCACTCGTCTGCCCTGAAATCTGACACAGCACGACAGTCAGGACGCTCAGCAATACGATGGTCGTGACATTGAACTTCTTGGTCATCATGTGAATACCTCCTTGTGAACGACAATGGATGTGCAAGTCCGAGTACGAAGAGTCCCAGGAGCACGAGTGGATTCAGATAAACCGATTGCTGGGGGCATGGCACACTCTCTTTTATCCCTTCGTCATGATCGCCCGCAAGGCCGGTTCCAGCGTCGGATAGTGAAAGACGTATCCCCCGGAGAGCGCCTTCGCCGGATTGACTCGTTGCCCCGTGGTCATGAGCGTCCCCAGTTCACCCAATGCCACGTACAACGCGAAGCCCGGAACGGGCAGCCAGGATGGCCGGTGGAGAACTCGTCCGAGCACCTCGCAGAACCGGTTCATCGTCACAGCCTCGGGAGCCACAACATTGACGGGACCAGAGACGCTCGGCGTCGTGAGTATCCACTGGATCAGACCGATGTGATCGCGCCGGTGGATCCACGAGACCCACTGAGTCCCCGGCATGATTGGGCCGCCCGCAAAGAGCCGGAACGGCAACAGCATCTTCGGCAAGGAACCGCCGTCTAGCTCAAGCACCATTCCGGTCCGCAACATGACGACTCGCACACCGAATTCTGCTGCCCGAAGCGCCTCCGCTTCCCACGCGAGACAGAGATCGGCCAGAAAGCCTTGGCCGCGTGCGGCGCCTTCATCCAGCACACGATCGTCGCTGGCCCCGTAGTAGCCGATACCGGAGGCGCTGACCAGCGTGCGCGGTTTCGAGGGACTGCGGGACATGGCTTCTACCAGCAGACGAGTAGTGAGGACTCGGCTTTCGCTGAGGAGTCGCTTGCGGGCATCGGTCCAGCGTCCATCGGCAATCGGCGCACCGGCGAGATTGATGACGGCATCGGCACCTTCGAGACAATGCTCCCAGGCTCCCGCCTCTCGGCCATTCCACTCGACGGCCGTGACGGTTGAGCCACAGGACCGTTGCGCCTCTTCCCTCCTTCTCGTGAGGAGGGTGACCTGATGCCCCTCCTGACAGAGCAAGGCACATAAGGGCCGACCGATAAACCCCGTTCCACCGCTGACCACGATTCTCATGGAATTCCTGCTCTCCGGTGGAGCCGAACAGACCAATTCTCTAGCAGATTGCGGAAAAACTCGGTTAATACACCATACACCGTTGGAGTCTCACAAATGGTGCTGATGCCAGAACAGCCTCAGGATGCTCAAAAAGGCCGTCCAGCAAGGCCGCAGCGAGCGAAGAGGTGAGGCGTACGCTTCGGTACGTTGAGCCTCTGAGCGAAGAGAGAACGCCGCTGGTGGACTTTTTCAGCATCCTGCTAGCGCATGCCCGCGCTTTCGCAAAGTACGGATTCTACTCTTGAAGAGTTCTAGGGAGCAAAAGGCGGAGGAAGGAATAGTGCCGAAGGCGGGATTTGGTTTGGGACCAATTCAGCCCCTTCAACGCTTACGCGAGTTCCACAGGCTTTAAGCTTGATAGTCCACCACTTGCGCCATGAGAAGGAGTGAGATGGAATGAGAGGAAAGTAGCTCTGCTATACGGCCATTTTACGACCGCTTTTTTACCTGGTTCGAATCCTGCTCGGCTCGCCGACCAGAACAGATCTGAGCACTGGCGTTGCAGAGTTCGGATAGCATGCGAGAAAGAGACTGGCTGAATTGGCTCAAAGATTGGCTTGCTGACGCCCTGCAGTAACAATGGGAAAAGTCTGCCAATCCTATGAGTTCGTAGAAGCATTCATTCGTATTGGAGAGCGGCAGCGGCTTCGGATAGTCAGAGCAATGCGGAGTAATCCCGCACAAGCCTTTGATGTGATCAGGGGCGACCTGAGCGACGGTCTGATCGAGCATATTGTTGACCTCATTGGCGACGCTAAGGATGAGACGGTCCAACAGTGGGCGCAAGATATTGGCCTTTCGGCATTGTACGACGGACAGTACCGGCTCTTCTCATCTGAGGTTCATTCACGGCCCCGCAGCCTTGAACGATATGTGGTCTTGAGTGACGCGGCTGAACTACAAGACATTAAGTTCGGGCCTCATCTCAATGAAAATCTGCGGCCAGAATTGCTCGAAGCAGCACGCATTCTTATCACAGCCCTGTCATTCCTCAACACATTGTTCGAGTTAGGCATTGAGAACGACATCAGGACATTCACGACCGAGCTTGCGCGATTAGACGAGCAAGCGGCTGATTGAATTCCCTAGTCCTCAACCATCTGATTTAAGGACACCGAACGGCTCGTTTTGGCAGGCTGGAATTTCGAGGGGTTGAGGACCGGAATTCTTGCAGGTTTTGTGGACAAAAGACTTTGGACTTGTGGTCACGCGCAATTGGCGAGTGGAGCAAAAAGGGAAGCCCGAGCGGAAGGCTATTGAGAAAGAAGATTATTCGAGCATACACGTATTGGGTTTGGGAAGGGACCGGCCCGTCCGATGCCCGCCACTCGCCAATCCTCCAGGCCCAATGGTTCGTCAAAACAAATCCACAGTTCGCCGTAATACCAGTTCAGCCCGAACCCGCTACTGCTGAATAACCCTTTCTTCACTGGCTCCCCCACAAGACTCAACACTTCCTGTGGCGTCATATCACGGAGGACGTACTTCAGAATCATCTCGGTTTTCTGTTGAATCGTCTCCTGTTCACGAGCGATCCTCTGAGTGGCCACCAGCTGTATACGGTCTAACCACGCTATGTTTTCAAACACCACGTTGCGTTCTTTGCGTAGTTCACTCGCCGTACCCGATGTCGCAATACTCAGGCGGGAATTCAGCGTCTGGACCTGTTCCTCGAGCTCGCGAATCTGTTGCTGTTGCTGGACCACGCGGTCCGCTAAGTTCTTATCGGCCACAATGGCCGCAAGGAGTGTATTCACCTGGTCTATATCGACATCCGCTTTCACGGTTAGCGTCAGCGTGGTTTGGCCATTACTCAAGCCAACGTCCTCCTTGACGATTTCGACACCGAGGACGGCTGCCGAATAGGACGCAATCTGATCCTTGGTTAATTCGAAGTTGTTGACGACCGACTGTGATTGGATGAAACTTTCCGCCTTCTCCAGGACCTCTCGCTTCGCTTGGAGAAAACAGAGTTGACGGGCATCATTGCGGCTGTCGTTATCACCTAGAATGTACGTGTGCGTGGCAGTGATCGTCTGGACTTCAGCAAAGGCACCTGTCGGCAGGATGAGTGCGGCCAGGAGAGTGATGACGGAAAGGGCGCGCATGGGGGGTCAGTATGGCGTGGACCCCTCAGACCGTCAAGGTGCAGGGGATTCCTCCGGCTGTTCTGCCAGCAATATCTTTACTTCCTCTTCCGCCACTCCCACGGCGGCACCGACTGCGGATCGGACCACACGCCTTTCTTGGCCTCTCGCGCTTCGTGCTCTAACCCTTCCAGCACAGCCTTCTTTGACCAGCGTGTGATTGACCTTCGTTTCATCCGATAATCCGAGGTATTTAATGGGAGCTAACATTCAGTATGTGAACCTGAAAGAAAGGATATGAGTACCCAAGCCCAGATCCCAAACGCTATGGAACTGAGAATGATACGGTTAATGACGTTCATGGTCGTTCCCTCCTTTTGGGGATGGCGAACGTATCAGTTTATTCAGTCTGTAGGGTTTGCCCTTGTGCTCCAAGTACCTCCACCATCGCGGCGATCTCCCACATATTGGAGACCGTCGCCACTTCGATGGACATGGTTCGCGTGTGAGGCGGTCGGTGCTCATTGTGCAACCTTGTCTATGTCGAAGGTTGCGTGCGACTGTGCGATCACTCCTTGCCGCAGGCCACTTCCCACAGAGCTTGATTAATACTCTCTGGTTCAACTGATATCCAGTTGCCTTTGTCTACGTATCCATCAGCGGGTATACCGGTTCCCATACGGCCTGAGAACTCCGTGAACGCAAGCAACCGAAGGCGCGTTTCCGCGCAGTCGAATTGCTTGTGGGTCTTCGTCGACAAAAATCGGTGGGGTCCAAATCCGAGGGGTCCTATCCCCTGATTTCCTTGCATCCACTTAAAGTCGATTAATTGCCACATCGTCACCAGATTCCCTTCTCTGCGAATGGTGTCTGGATCGACGTACACAGTCCGCAATCCTGGTAATAGATAGTTTTTCTCAACCGCCACCCATTCCGCATACGCGGGAACACTACTCAGAAACAGGAGTGTTACCAGTGACCAAAAACCCGAGAAGTAGGCCAGCTGGAGTTTAACGAATTGCCTCGCGTTGTACGTGACGGAGCAGTGCTCGGGGAAGCGACGGGAGGGGCGAATCGCGAAAGGCATGGGGGCCTCGCAGGGAGGGATATTGTAGGGAGGGCTAGAGAGAAGAGGCAAGAGCCGAATTGGGAAATCATGGTATTTCTCGGGGGACGGTAAAAGGAAGACCTGATGACAAGGACAGTGCGTAGCTAGGGAGACTTCCCGAGTGCCGCGCTTGTTAATTCAATCAATGTAGGAATCCCGTCCTGCGCTTTGGCATGCGTGTCCATACAACGTGGTAGCAGGTGTTAAAAATAATGGTGTAGAAACGCGTGAACCCCTTGATAGGAGCGAGGAAAGAGAGGTGGTGCCGAAGGCGGGATTTGAACCCGCACGCCCTTGCGGGCGCTAGACCCTGAATCTAGTGCGTCTGCCAGTTTCGCCACTTCGGCACATCGAGGTGAATGGCGGATTATCCTGAATTATTGAGGTCTCCGTCAAGCAAGCGGTTTCAATTATCTGGCCCGGATTATTCATGAATGGTCCTGGCTCAGTTGCGCCTCGCGTGAGGCCCACAGTCCGGCCGCCGCGATATCGCGCCGGTCACCGCTGATCACGATCCGTTCGCGGACGAGCCCGGCGGCGCCGAGCAACGGGGCCGCCGCGATCCACGGCGCCTCATCGGCGATCAAGACATCAAACCGGACACGACTGAAGAGGGGGTCGCTCAGCACTCGCGAGGCCGTGGTGACCACGAGCCGTCGATTCTGTATGAAGGCCTGGCGGTTCGTGTCTTCCTCCGCCGCGAGCAATTCCCGGATCTTTTTCGTCCCGCCCAGCCGGACGATCTCTTCTTTGAGCTCGTCGAATTCCGGCCGCATATCTTTCGGCACAGCGGCTTCCGGCACGAGTTCGTTGATGCGCGCCTTGGCGACATCGAGTTCCTCCCTCAGCTCGGCGCACTGACTCTCATACAGCCCGAGATATTGATGCAGAGATTCGACGTTTTTCCCGACGGCCTGCATGCTGAGCCGTTGGAAGAGCGGGAGGTTCTCATACTCAGCCAACGTGGCATTCGCATCTTTGATCTTGGCCTGTAAGTCACCGACCTGCGTCAGCAATCGCCATTCCAGGAGGCGCACTTCATCGAGATCCTTTTGCTTCTGCCCCTTGTACGCCAGGACGGGCGTCAGTTCGCGGAATCGATCGTACTTGCGCCGGAGCGCGGCTTTATCCGCTCGAGACTTGGCATAAAACTGATGCATCTGCGCTTCGAACCCCAGCTCCTGAATCCCGATACCCTCGACCTGTTGAGCCAATGCCATTTCATAGCGACTCACCCACGTTTTATACATGAGCCCCACGGCTTTCATGGCTCGCGCAATGGTTCCGACGAGTGCATCCGCCGCCTGATGGTTAGGACAGACCACCAGGATGCATTTATTCGCGCGAATCAGTTCGATCGCCAGCACGGCCAAGCGCTGCCGTCGCACCGAAAGCTCGTCCGACCAGACGGTCGTAAGGATTGACGATCCGGTGCCGGAAAGGTCCTCCGCTCTCGTCGTCGCCTCGAGGAGGGGAACCAATCGGTCTGCCGGACCGAGTCGATAGGCATCGGGTTGCGCGAGCATGTCGCGCAATCGCGTAGTCGACGTGGCCAGAAGCCCTGCCCGATCGGGAACCACAGTCGCGTCGGCACAGGACAGTCCGATGGCATCGAATGTCTGCACGAGGATCACATTGCCTTGCCCGCCAAGCACGATGCCTTCGGTTGGTTCCATATCATCCGGAGGGATAATCGAGAGGGGAGTGTCATGCTCGATGGACGAGCCGTGCGGGAGCGTTAGCTCATACAGATGAAGCGCGCCGATCGTGTGCACAAGTCGGCCTGCCACCTGAGTAATTGGCTGGTCAAGCGCCGTACCGCCCACCCGTTGCTGTTCGGCTTCAAGCCGGAGCGCCCATGCTTCGAGAAGGTCTCGTGCGGTCATAAGATTCTTGTAAGGTTGTCCTCGCATAGCGGTCGCCATCATACGGTCGGGCTATTCCACCTGTCTAGCCTGTCATAGAGCACACTCCCCTTCACGATCGTCCGGCGAGCATGACCAAGCGAACATCTTTTGCACATTGCGAATTGACTTTTTGCCAGCCCCCCTAGTATCCTCTTTTCCTTTCCAACAGAAGGAGTTAGGGGCATGAAGGTCATTCTACAAGAAACGATGGACGGGGTCGGACATCTCGGCGATCTGCTCGATGTGAAAGCTGGGTACGCACGGAACTTTCTGCTCCCACGCAAAAAAGCGGTGCTGGCCGACAGTCGCAACATCAAGGCCTTTGAGCATATCAAGCGCGTAGCCGGCGAACGGGCGAAAAAAGAAAAGCTGGAGATCGAAACCCACGCTAAGAGCATCTCGGCCGTGTCCCTCACGGTGCAGGCCCAGGTCGGCAAGGACGACAAGATGTTCGGGTCGGTCACGGTCAAAGACATTGCGGAACGATTGGCCGAACAGGGCTTTACGGTGGATCGGCGCAAGATCCAGCTGGACCATCCGATCAAGGAACTCGGCACCTTCACGGTGCCGATCAAGCTTCCACGGGACGTGACTGCAACTGTGGTGATCCACGTCGTGAAGAAACAGGAAGCTGAAACGGCACCCGCTGAGGCCTGACGGGCTGCTGAAAAAATATTGCGGTAAGTCTAGGACAACCAGCGACCCCGCTGGATGCTCAAAAAGGTCGTCCAGCTAGGCCGCAGCGAGTAAAGAGCCGAGGCGTACCCTCTGGGGTACGTTGAGGGTCTGAGCGATGCGAGAACGACGCTGGCGAACTTTTTCAGCATCCTGCTAACGAGGGAACAAGCTGTCATGAACGATGCGGTCGGTTCTTTAGACGCCCTCAAAGCCACAGACCCGGATGTCTATGCCGCGATTGTCGCCGAGGAAGAGCGGCAGCGTGACAGGCTGCTTCTGATCGCCTCGGAGAACTTCGCGAGTCTCGCCGTCCTGGCCGCTCAGGGCTCCATCATGACCAATAAGTATGCCGAAGGGTACCCGGGCAAGAGGTACTACGGTGGCTGTCAGCATGTGGACACCGTGGAGGATCTTGCCATCCAGCGTTGTAAGCAGATTTTCGGCGCGGAGCATGTGAACGTGCAGCCGCACTCAGGGTCGCAAGCCAATATGGCGGCCTACCTGTCCGTACTGAAACCCGGCGATACCATCCTGGGTATGGACCTCGCCCAAGGGGGTCACCTTACCCACGGCAGCAAGGTCAATTTTTCAGGAATCCTGTTCCGTGTGTTTTCCTATGGCGTAGACCGTGAGACCGAAACTATCAACTATGACGCGGTGCAGAAGGTGGCGGAGGAATGCCGGCCACGCCTGCTCATCGTAGGCGCCAGTGCCTATGCACGCACCTTCGATTTTCCACGATTCCAACAGATCGCCAAGTCGGTCGGCGCCTATCTGCTGGTCGACATCGCTCACATCGCCGGGTTGATCGCCGCAGGGCTCCATCCGAATCCTGTTCCCTATGCCGACTTCGTCACCACAACCACCCACAAAACCCTGCGCGGACCACGGGGTGGCGTCGTGATGTGCAAGGCTGAGCATGCCAAAGCGGTCGACAAACTTATCTTCCCCGGAATACAAGGCGGACCCTTAATGCATGTGATCGCGGCGAAGGCCGTCGCCTTCAAGGAAGCCCTCTCACCGGCTTTTACGCGTTACCAACAGCAGGTCATCGCCAATGCGAAGGTGCTGGCCCAGGGGCTTCTCGACCGTGGGTACAAAATTGTGTCGGGCGGCACGGATACCCACCTGATGCTGATGAATCTGACCAACAAGGGTATTACAGGCAAAGAAGCGGACGCGGCCTTGGGCACTGCCGGCATTATCGTGAACAAGAATGCCGTGCCCTACGACGAGAAGCCGCCGGCCGTCGCCAGTGGCATTCGACTGGGAACTCCCGTTGTTTCTACCCGTGGGATGCGGGAAGCCGAGATGAAAGAGATTGTGGGCTTGGTCGACCGGGTACTGCAGCATCGGCAAGACCCTGCGGCGCTCGAGGAAATCCGCACTCAGGCTAAAGCCCTCTGCAGCCGTTTTCCGATCTTTCATACCTACTAAACCACCTCCGACGGGGCAGGATCACCGCCTGTGAAATGTCCGTTCTGCGATGAACTCGAAGACAAGGTCGTAGACTCGCGCATGGCGAAGGAAGGCGAGGTTATTCGCCGCCGCCGCGAATGTCTTGGCTGCAAGCGTCGCTACACCACCTACGAACGCGTCGAAGAAATCCTTCCTGTGGTGGTGAAAAAGGACGGCCGCCGGGAGTCGTTCGACCGCACCAAGATTCTCGCCGGTCTTAAGAAAGCCTGCGAAAAACGGCCCATCAGTACCGCCACCCTTGAAACGGTGACGGATCGCATCGAGAAACGCATTCAGGAAATGGGTGAAACCGAAATCGAGAGTCGGATCGTGGGCGAAGAGTTGATGAAAGAGCTTCATCAGCTGGATCAGGTCGCCTATGTTCGCTTTGCGTCTGTCTACCGCGAGTTCAAAGACATTGACCAGTTCATGGACGAGCTGAGAACGTTGGCCCAGCAACGCCGCGAGCGGTGAGGGCCGCAGGATCCCTTCTCCCGCCTCAGCGCCATCTCCATGTCCTTCCGCGGTTCGTCGGTCTACAACATGGAACAATTTCTCAACGAGTAGGCGTCAAGATGCCGACAACCCGAGCCATGTCTCCCAGACGACCACGCAAGACCGGAGCGACGAGCGGCACGCATGTGGCGATCATCGGCGCGGGCCGCGGCGGCACGGCACTGATGGAGATCTTTGCGACAGACCCGCTGGTGCAAATCGTGGGCGTGGCAGAAATCCTGGCAAACGCCCCGGGCATCGCACTGGCGAAGCGACTCGGCATCCCCGTGACCCGCGACTACCGGCGACTCTTGGACCTCGAGCGCGTGGATCTCATCATCGACGTGTCGGGCAATGCCAAGGTGTGGGAGTTGCTCCAAGACTTCCACCGGATGGGCGTCACCATCATCGGCGGGGCGAGCGCCAAATTCATGTGGGAACTCATCGAGGCCCGCATCCGCGCCACGGCAGAGATCGAGAAAACCTTGAATAAATACCAATCGCTCTATCGCCTGTATGTCAAGGAGACGGGTGTAGCAGTGACGGAGGAACGGACACGCATTGCTTGCGAAATGCACGACGGCCTCGTGCAGAATTTGGCCGGGGTGAATTTCAAGCTGGATCTGAGCCAGCAGCTGATTCGAAAAGATCCGAAAGCCAGCCTGGCCACCTTGCGCGAAAGCAAAGCCCAATTGAAGCTGGCCATCCAGGAGGCGCGGCAAGTCATCTTCAATCTCCGCCCGCTCCACTATGACAAGATGGAGCTGCTCCCAGCCCTTACCAACTATCTCACCTCGTACGAAACCCAGTATCATATCAAGACGCAGTTCCGCGTATCCGGCGATGAACAGATCTTGTACCCGCGTACCAAGATCTTTCTGTTTCGCATTGTGCAAGAAGCCCTCAGCAACGTGGAGAAACACGCGAAAGCGACTCTGGTAACCGTAGGGCTGGACATCGACCCCGAACTTCTCCGTGTTACCATCGGGGACAACGGCGTGGGATTCGACATGGACACGGTGCTGCGTGATCCCGACAAATGGGATCACTTCGGGATTCGCGGAATCCTGGAACGGGCTCGGCTCGTGGGTGGTGAAGGCAAGATCGAGTCGAAGAAAGGGCGTGGCACGACGATCGTCGTCGACATCCCCCTGACTACAAAGGAGACGACGCCCCATGGAAAAAATTAAGGTGCTTATCGCGGACGACCATCGCGTCGTCCGCGAAGGACTGGCCGCAATTCTCAAGACAAAAGACGACATTCATATCGTGGGCGAGGCCCAGGATGGCGTGGAAGCTGTCGAGAAGGTGAAGACGTTGGTCCCCGACGTCGTGCTGATGGACGTGAGCATGCCCCGGATGGGCGGGGTCGAAGCGACCAGACAAATCAAGCGCGAATTCCCTCACATCGGAATCGTGGCTCTGACCATGTATGACGATCAACAATACATCTTCGATTTGGTGCGTGCCGGCGCCACCGGATATCTCTTGAAGGATTCAGAGTCCTCGCAAATCGTCGCCGCGATTCGTGCGATCTACAAGGGCGAGTCACTGATCCATCCATCCGTGGCGAGCAAGATCTTGGCGGAATTTTCCTTGATGTCCCAGAAGAAGGGGAAAAAGCCTGGGTGGGTCGAGCATGATCTGACGGAACGAGAGATCACGGTCCTCCGCTTGGTCGCAGACGGCAAAACGAACAAGGAAATTGCCAATAACTTGGACCTGAGCGAAAAGACCGTCAAGAACCACGTGCGGAATATCTTTCATAAGCTCCAAGTCTACGATCGCACGCAGGCCGCCATCCTGGCCATTCGGAAAGGACTCATCGAGCTGGACCCCCGGCCGTAACTGTTGGCGGTCACCAAGTGGAAACGTCCTGGCCCGGCAAGCGGCTTGTCGCGCTACCTATATCGACCGATCACCACGTATTCCTTTTCAGCCACCAACAGACCGTGAGCCATTTCCGTCTGCCCTTGCTGCCAATCGCGGTGATCGATTCCCTGTTCAGTTGCGCTGACTCGTTATGGATAGGGGCCTGAATTACGATTTGATAATCCTTGAAAAGTCACAGGTGTCATGTTTTTACAACATAGCTTCATATCGCAGCACTTTAATATATTTCTTTTATTATCAATGATCTATGATCATTTTTCGCAATAATACAGGCTGGCACACGAGTTGCTGATACCCCCCTGTGTAATTATTGAGGGTACTTAGTGAGAGTTCAACAAACGTTAGCGAATGCGGTGAGTTGTGCAGGAGTTGGGCTCCACTCAGGACAGCCCGTCACCCTTACACTCAAGCCTGCTTCACCAAATACAGGGGTCGTCTTCGTAAACCGGAACGGCAAAAATGGAGCCTCCCTCGCGGCTTCCGTCGAGCATTTGGTGCCTACGGAACTCTGCACCGCGATCAGCGGCAACGGGTTTCAGGTACAGACGATCGAGCACATCCTAGCCGCATTAGCAGGACTCGACATCGATAACGTCCATGTGGAGGTTGATGCCGGTGAGGTGCCGGTCATGGACGGTAGCGCGGCACACTTCGTTCGCTTGATTCGGTCAGCCGGAATTGTTCCGCAGAGCCGGCGGCAACCCTATCTGAAAATCACACGGCCTCTCGAGGTGGTGGATGGAGCTCGTCGAGTCCGCATCGAACCGTCTTCGACCACCAAGATCACCTATTCCATCCACTACAATCATCCCTTGATCCAGACGCAGACCTACGTCTATGAGCACTCAGCCCCTGCGTTTGTGCGCGAGATCGCGGATGCCAGGACATTCGGATTCTTGCAGGAAGTGGAGGCCCTATGGGCTCGCGGGCTCGGCCAGGGCGGCAACCTGGACAATACGATCGTCCTCTCTCAAGACGGCATTCTCAATGAATCAGGCCTTCGCTTTACCAATGAGTTCGTCCGACACAAGATCCTGGACCTGATCGGAGACTTTTCGTTGCTCGGCGTACCCTTTATCGGGCACTTGATCGCCGAGCGCTCGGGACATGCGCTACACACACGCCTCGTCCAACAGATTCTCACCCACCCCGATAGCTGGGTGTTGCTCAACGCCGACGAAACCGTCGCCGCGTCTGAGCCTCGCTCTGCCAAGGCCGCACCGCGATTCGCATCGCTTGTGGCCCTCCAAGCCTCCTAACAGGCTGCCGGAAAACCCTTTCAGCTCAGCAGAACGTCGATGGTCTGCACTTCCGGGACTCGAAGAAAAAATCCCCGGTGGATGCTCATCCTCTTGAATGGAAACCTACGCGTGGTCTTGCCAACACAGGTGAGATGATGTGTGACGTGCGGGGAACTGAGTTGTGATTTAACGTCGGGAGCAAGTGGCCTCACTCCCGACGCTAGAATCAAGGCGGGGACTACTTCTTCTTCTTCTTTGCTGCTTTCTTCGTCGCCAAGACTCTCACCCCCCTTCATGTATGTTGAGGTCTACCTAGCCCGGACACACTACACTGCGTGGATCAGGGATTCTTCCAATGCCTCGAACGTATTCGGACCCACTTTCTTGAACCGCTTGTCCCGCTTTAGGGACGTGGCCACAGATGTCAGTGGCGTTTTCCCCTTGATCTGGAGCCCCCCCTCGACCAATCGCTGCACAAGCTCTTTTGCGTGCATCGGGCGATTCGCCTCGCGGAGCATCTCGTACGCGGCTTCCGACACGCTTTTCCCAGAATACTTGCTCCGCCCCATGAGGATTTCCCTCGACTGGTCGGTGACATCCGTATTCGGTCGCTGACGAGCACCTTTTTCATCGGAATAAAATTGACTGGAGAGACTGGCGAGCTTGGCCTTGTCGGCTTCAACGCGATAGAGCGTTTCTGCCAACTCCAAGTATTTCTTGATCGTGGCGATTTCGTCATCCAAGCGACGACGTTTTTTTTCGAGCTCTTGCAGCCGGTTCTTGTAAGCGCTGATTCGCTGTTCAAGACCAACCAATATATCGGTGAGTTCTTCCACGAACTTGCCCCCAGGTGAAGCATGCTTGCTTTATAGCATTGCTTGCATAGCAAGTCAATAGATAAAGTTGGAGTCGTGGCTTGCATAGAATGATCGCTTTAAAACTGGTCAGTACTTGCCCACAACGTCATCTGCTCGTTCAATAAGAATGTCAAGAAACCAGTCAGATCTTGGCCCAATGAGCGGAATTGCTTTTCGTTCGAGAGGTCCCTTCACTCCATTAGTAATACACAGCCTCGTGCTATGATGCCGTCTCATGTCCCTACCATATGGCCAGGATATCCCCCTCGACACACTTCTTTCAGTCGCCATTGATGCGGCCCGCCAGGCCGGAGCCGTTCTGGTTGAATGCACACGTACCGGATTTCGTATCGAACATAAGCAGATCATCAACCTTGTCACCGACGCCGACCACCAGGCGGAGCAACGTATCATCGACATCATCCATGACGCCTTCCCGACTCATCCTGTCCTTGCCGAGGAACGTGGGCAAACCGAGCAACCTCCATCCCGCTACAAATGGGTGATTGATCCGCTTGATGGCACGACCAACTTCGCCCACGGGTTCCCCGCCTACTGCGTGTCCATCGGGGTGGAATGCGACGGACGTGGGATTATTGGGGTGGTCTACGACCCGACTCGAGACGAACTCTTCACTGCGAAAATCGGTCACGGGGCGTACCTCAATGGAGTTCCCATTTCCGTATCCACAACGGATCATCTTGATCGCGCGCTCCTCGTGACCGGATTTGCGTACGACATTCGCGAGACCCCGAACAATAACTTGAACCACTTCGTGCGATTCGCGTTGAAGGTGCAGGGATTGCGGCGAACTGGAACGGCAGCTCTGGATCTTTGCTATGTCGCGACCGGCCGGTTCGATGGATTTTGGGAAGTGACACTGAACCCGTGGGACATGGCAGCGGGAGTCGTCATCCTCCGCGAAGCCGGTGGCCTAGTGACGGACTTCAAGGGCGCTCCGCACTCGATCTACAGGCGAGAATTGGTCGCAAGTAACGGGCCGATCCACCAAGCCATGCTCGACCTGCTCCAAGAAGACGCAACTCCCTCCTAACCCGCATTATTCATGAACGCTTCCGCTGCGGTCGCATCAGATCATTCAGATCACTGCACAGGCCAGGCTAGCCACAGGGACCTGCTCCAGATATACAGACAGAATGACGATGCGGTATGATCTCCTTCTTCAGAGGGAAGGAGATTGGCTGTATGGCACATTCAACGCCCTCATCGGGAAATCCAAACGGAAATCCACCCCAAGATGCAGGGGCCGAAGCACCCACCAAGGATGTGGAACTGCTTCGAGTGCTCGTGAGCCGAAAGGGAACACAAGTCGATGCCCAATGGGCAATTCATCCTCAACTGAAACAGGATCTTCTGCCGCAGGAATGGCAAGAGGTGACCGACCTCATGGCCAAGGTGACCGGCATCGTCGGCACGCGGTTTTCGCAGGTGCTCACGCAGGCTGATCCCGAACCGCCCAGCAACGCTTGATCGCAAAACAATGTTGAATGATGAGTTGTGAATGGTGAATGAAGGGGTACACGCTCATTCAACATTCAAACTTTGACATTCACAATTTGGAGTTATCTATGGAGACCTACTATCATCCGCACGATCTGGGAAAGTTTGCCGAGATGGGCAAGGGCAACAAGGACCTCTGGGAAAAATTCATGGCCTACTACAGCGCCGTCTTCGCTGAAGGGGCTCTGACGGAACGAGAGAAGGCCCTCATCGCCCTCGCCGTTGCCCACGCAGTCCAATGCCCCTACTGCATCGATGCCTACACGCAGGCCTCCCTTGAAAAAGGGTCGAACATCGAAGAAATGACGGAAGCCGTCCACGTTGCCTGCGCCATCCGAGGCGGCGCCTCGCTCGTGCACGGCGTCCAGATGCGCAACGTCGCCGACAAACTGTCGATGTGATGAGCCTGGTGCCCCGTTCCGCTAGAGGTAGGGGTTTTCGGGAACGGCCAGGGTGAAGTATTTGCCGCGCTCTTCGTAGAGAATCCGTGCAGCCGTCAAGGCACCGAGCGCCTGATCAATCTCTGCATCGCGGTTCCCGCTCTTGTCAGGTCGGCTTGCCAGCAGGGTTCGGATCTGGTCCGCGCTCTTGGCCGCTTCGTTACAGGCCTCGATGATTCCAGCCGCAGGCCAATCGTAACGCCGCCGTATCGGTGCCTTGGGGTTCCGACCATCGTACACCGTGACATAGTCCATCGCCTTCGAGTAATACAGAAACGGCCGATCGCTTGAACGGACTCGCTGCTGCCACTCCTGTACCAGGTCAACCAATTCCTGGTAGATCTGCAGGTCCACGCTCCAATTGTCCAGCTCATATTCAAAATCGTAGGCGATCTTCCTTAAGTCCACCTGCCGGGCATCGTACACATACTCATACGCCATCCCAGGACCGGTGATGCGGATACCATATTCGTGTGGTTTGGTGTAGTAGGGACTGAAGCGCTCCAGCCAGAACCTCCCGGTCGACTCTGGTGGCTGCAGATGGAACAACGACGGAATGATATCGATCTGCCGGCGGTAGTCCTCGTTCGTTTCTCCGGGAAACCCGAGCAAGATATTCCACGATACCGCGACATGATAGTAGGAGCTCCACTTGAGGCAGATAATATTCTGCATCGGAGTGACGCCCTTATCAATCGCCTGCAGCTGATTGAGGTTCAGACTCTCTAATCCCGGCTGCATACATTTCACGCCCCCGGCGGCGAGCGTTCGAATCTGGCTCTTATGCAGGTTGCTCTTCGTTTCGATGAACACGTCGAGATCACAGTGGTCTGCCGCAAACCGACCAAAGAGGTTCTCCACATATTTCATGTCGATGATGTTGTCCACCAAGCGAAATCTCACCGTATCGTATCGGCTGGAAAGATAGGCCATCTCCCGGGCCGCTTGCTCGGCCGATTTAGCCCGAAATTTCATGCTCTGTGCGTTCAATCCACAAAACGTACAGTGATGTTTTTCTCCCCACCAACAGCCTCGCGAACCTTCGTAGAGGAGGATCCGATCGAGCCCCTGCGCCGCCGCGCCCAGCTCCGCCAGGAGATGGTAGTACTCGTCATAGTCAGGTGGACCGGTCTTCGCAAAGTCCGAAAAGAGTGAGTTGTTTGGAGTGAACGCGATCGCCGCTCCCTCCCGATAGGCCACCCCGCTGGGCACGACCCCTGTCTTTCCCTCGAGGAGGTATCCAACCAATTCTGGGAACACCGCGTCTCCTTCCCCTACCACCACATGGTCGATGAAGGGAAAGGCTCGAAAGTATTCCAGCCCCATCTCGCCGTCGTAGTTCGCTCCACCGAAGACGATCGTCACGGCGGGATAGAGATCCTTGATGAGTTTCGCCATCGTCAGGCTGGCGACATTTTGATCGAACGTGGAGGTGAAGCCGACAATCTTGTATTGCCCCCAGTCGATTGCGGTCAGAGCCCAAGTCAAGAACTGTGGCGCCGTCCTCGTCGCCATGTCTTCGAAGAATGAGGCCGGCTGCCCGCTCTCCTTGAAAACTTGCTCAAACACCGGCTTGAATAAGCGCGGATAGTCAACTCGCTTCGGATTCTCGTGGAACAAAAGGTATGAAAAAATCCATTCGCCAAACAACGCCCGCTTCTCGCAGATCATTTCATAGAGGGGCACGCCGATCTTGTGGGCGAAACGCACGTTCAGATGATGGCAGTCGACGGGGATCCCCTTCGACTTGAGCAGCGCGGAGAGTGTGCCTAGTTGGATCGAGGGATACTTCGAGTAGCTGAACGGCATATTGACGAGCGCCACCTGGGCTTTCTCGCTCATCTGATGCCTCGTGGGTTCATGAGACCACCATCCGACTCGCGGTTAACTGGCAGCCCCACGAAAGGGTTCAAACTCGCGATCGGCTTTGGCGGCCATGTAAAAATCACTCTCCGTCAGGCCATTGATCTTGTGCGTCCAGATCTCGACCTTGCACTTGCCCCAAGCGAGATAGAGATCAGGATGGTGGCCTTCCGCTTCTGCCACGCCACCCACCTTGTTCACAAAGCCCATGGCCTGGGCGAAATCCTTGAACGTATACAAGCGCTCAAGATGGCCGGCCTGGTTCAGCGACCACCCACGCCCTAGCTCTTTCAGCAGAGCCTGCGCACGATCCGCTGGAACTGGAGGTACCCCGCCGCGGCAGGGGATACATTTATTATCAGCAAGGCTCATGGCATCACCTCCTAGTATGAAAATCAACGTTGTGAACCGATTTTGTCTAGGACTGGTATTCTAAGGGGGCTTCGGGAGGAAGGGCAAGGTGGGGGAATTAGGTGATGGAGTGGTTATCCAGCCTCATCAACTGTGCCACCCGAGCGCGCCACGTCTTCCATCTTGATCTTCTCGGGGTTGAATTTGGCCGTTGCGGTTGCCATCCGGTCGAAGGCCTCATCAAATGAGAGGGGAGCGGCATCCTTTGGCCGGAACCGAATCGGGTTGACGCGGGCGACCACAAAACTCTTGAGATAAGGACTCGTCAGGCCTTTCGCTTTAAGCGCCTCAACCTGCTCGACGATCTGATCGTCCAGCGCCAGCACGGTCTTTGCCCGTTTTCGCCGCAGCTCAATCGCCGCGCGCATCGGTTTCTTCAGAAATGCATCCACCCGCTTCAGCACCGGATGGTAGGCCCCGCCGCTGAATCTGGGGCGCTCTTCATAGCACAGGCCCAGCGTAATGAAGGCCGGCTCCTCGAACTCCAAGGCATAGGTCTCTTCCGTCGCATCATCGAGCCGCGCCAGTTCCTTGTACATACGGATGACTTCGAGGGATTTCTCACGCAGATTGTGCGCCTTCTCGGTGTTCATCGCGAGGATCTGATAGGCCGCGGCTGGCTCAGGCACGACAATCGCCACAATGCTCTTCGCCCCGAGTGTTCTCATGGCAGACAAGCGATGGTTGCCATTGGGAGTCCAGTATTTCACGTACCCCTTTGCCTCCTCTACCCCTTTACCCCCCTCCGGAGGCGCAGGCACCGCAATGATCGGATCGAGAAACCGTCCGATCTTGCCAATTACGAGTTCTAACTTGCGAACGTGCATGTCGGAGAGATTGCGCTGAAAGGGGGTCGGATCAACAAGTTCGATCGGCAAGGCCGCCAACACCACCCAGCGTCCTCCATAGGGCTCACGATAGATCGCGAGGACCTTCCCGTTATCACGCTCGATCGTTCGATGCAGTTCGGCGACCTCTGCCGGAGGAGCCGCGGCTTGGAGTTCAATCGCAGCCAAACCGGTCGATGCACGAGCAGGTTGACGACGTCGTCGCACGCCACCGGCGGCACGAGAGATCTTTGGTTGCTTCCCAGGCATCGCTCAGTATGGTAGGGAAGAGCAGGAAGAAAAGAAAGCCCCTGATCCCAATCTAGCAGGATGTTGAAAAAGTCCGCCAGCGCGAAGAAGGTTGAGGCTCAGGCTAAGGTCGAGATAGAGAAAGTCTGATCCTCGATCAACCTTAACCTCGACCTCAGCCTACTGCACTCGCTGCGGCCTTGCTGGACGGCCTTTTTGAGCTTCCTGCGGGAGTGTTCTCCTATTGTGCCAGACGTGGGGCCGATCGAAGTTCTAGCGCACCAAGATAGTTTTCCGCAACCTGCTAACCCTGGACAGCATGAGCCATCCGTCAATCAGTGAGCCAAGCCTGAAATCAGCCGCGCAGAAGATCGGCTGGTTCACGGCCTCCTGCGTGCTTGTGAGCAACATCATCGGGGGTGGTATTTTCACGACGACCGGAATCATGGCCCGCGATCTCGGTGATCCGATGCTGATTCTCCTGTTGTGGTTCGTCGGAGCGCTCTTCGCTCTCGGTGGTGCCATGGTCTACGGAGAGCTGGGGTCTGCCTTGCCTCATGCGGGAGGGGATTACGTCTACCTGCGAGAGGCCTATGGACCGCTGGTGGCCTTTCTCAATGGATGGACGTCGTTCACGATTGGCTTCGGCGCGGCAGTCGCGGCTTCAGCCATCAGTTTTTCGTCCTATGCGCTACGAGTCGTCCCGATCGAGGACGAGCAGGGATGGCTGGCGAAGGGTCTCTCCCTCTCTCTGTTGTGGATCGCGACCCTCATGCATTGCCGAGGTATAGGAACAGGCGGCCGCGTGCAATTACTATTGACGACCACAAAAGTCATCGCCATCGGGGGTCTCATTCTGGGCGGGCTGGCGACGGTGGCGGGGCACGGGAACGAGCTAGTCGCAGGGCCCACCTTGCCACAACCGACGCTCGGGGCATCCGCCATCGCGCTTGTGATTGTGACCTACTGCTATCTCGGCTGGAACGTCGCGGGCTATATCGCCGGTGATATTGCCGACCCCCAGCGGACTGTGCCCAAGATCATGATCTGGGGCACAGCCTTCGTCGCCGTGATCTATCTGCTACTGAACGTCGTCTATCTGTCAGCGCTGTCGATCTCGGAGCTGGCCCGGGAACCGATCATACCGGTCGCGGAAAAGGCAGCCGCGGCTTTGTGGGGGCCACAAAGCGGGCGGCTTATCGCCGCTCTTCTCTGTCTCTCCATCGCAGGAGCGGTGAGCGCCATGACGTGGGCAGGACCCCGCGTGTATTGGGCCATGGCACGCGACGGCGTGATCAGCCCCTGGCTTGCGCGGCTCCATCCCCGCACTGCGGTGCCGGCCCGCGCCATCGTCTTCCAAAGCCTCTGGGCATCACTGCTCATTTTGAGCGGAACCTTCGAACAACTCCTCGTCTACAGCGGTCTCGTTCTCTCGCTGTTTATGGCCTTGACCCTCTCCACAATCTTTCATCTTCGTCGTACACGCGTCGTGAATCCACACCAATACCGCGTTCCACTCTATCCATTCTTACCCGCCGCCCTCGTCATCGGAGCCTTGACATTGGTCATCTACAGTCTCGTCCAACGGCCTATAGAGTCATTGTATGGCGCGGCGACCGTCCTGAGTGGGATTCCGCTCTATTACTTCTGGCGCAGACATCACAATCTTCTCCAGCACAAATCCTGACGAGGCCGATCAAAATATTCTCTAACAAGCCGACGTCGAGCAAAATGCCGAGTCGTACTTTTGTCGTACGGCGAGGCATTGAGCAACGCGACAACGAGGTTAGAGGTATTTTCATGAGCCTAGCAGGATGTTGAAAAACTATTGTGGCTCTGAAGAATCCAGAACTGGAGGAAGTCACGGAAGGTTCCAACCGAACCCGCAGGCTGTTCAAAAAGACTGTTCAGCAAGGTCGCAGCGAGTGCAGTAGGCTGAGGTCGAGGTTAAGGTTGATCGAGGATCAGACTTTCTCTATCTCGACCTTAGCCTGAGCCTCAACCTTCTTCGCGCTGGCAGACTTTTTCAACAGCCTGCTAAAACGGCACGGGCGACCCTGCACTAAGGTAGGAGGTCGCCCGTGTGTGGCGCTTAGGACGCCGGGTCAGCTATGTAATTATCTCGGCCCAGAAAAACTGAGACCCGCGCGAAAGCCAGAGCACTGGACACCTGATCGGGGGAGAAATAATTCATCCCAGGCGCTTGTGTTCCTCGCGCCAGCGTCAAGTTCTCCATGATGAGTCAGGCTAATACCCTGTTGGTCTTTGGTGCCGTTACGGCACAGCCAGTGGAGAACCGGTTAGCGCGACCGATCAGAAGCCCGCCCTCGAGTCGGCGGGCCTGTGTGGCCAGGTGGAGTCAGGTCATCCATCGCTACCCTCCTCTCTTGAGAAAGTTGGCGGGGGAACCCGTTAACAGCCGCGCGCTCTGTCCGATCCCCCTTGATCGAGTGAATGGGCCGTAGATTTCTCTTACGCCCATTAGAAAAACGTGTCAATGGGGAAAATTATTTTCCCCTACATTGGCTCGTTGAGCATAAAACATACCCACTGGGAAGCTTGTACGACATTGCCATTCGTCACGAAGCGAAGGAGGGGCGGGCAGATCTGCGACCGCAGGTCCAGAAAAACCGGAGACGTATTCGATGGCGAAGCGCGCGAGCTCGACCCCATGCTGGAGCGAAATCGTCTCCATATCCCATCGCCTAATTAGAGAAAAAATGGCGCTTTGAAGGACAAGACGGTGCAGCCCTGCGGATTCACACCGGACATCACGCTCCTGATCGCCCCATCCTTGCCGAACGTACTTCCTGCCCTCACCAGATAGGCCTTCATCATGGCCTCCTGTTTCATCTCTCATCGTGAGTTTGTCCACACGAAAATATGTTGGTCCAAGAACCGCAGCAGGCGGCAGGCCTGGCCGCTGGGTGGCTTGCGCTTTTTCGAGCCCCCGGGCATAGTGCGGGGCAGCACGACCCTTTCCTGGGAGGCGACATGATCAATCGACTGGCAGCAGAAGCGATCGGCACATTCTGGTTGGTATTCGCCGGCTGCGGGAGCGCGCTCCTCAGCGCCGGCATTCCGCAGCTCGGCATTGGGGTCTTCGGGATCGCGTTTGCCTTCGGGCTCGCCGTGGTCACGATGGTCTACGCCATTGGGCATATTTCCGGCGGCCATATCAACCCCGCGGTCACCGTGGGCCTCATGCTCAGCAAGCGGTTCCCGGCGCACGAGGTCCCCGGCTACATTGCCGCCCAAGTGCTCGGCGGGATCCTGGGCGCCGGGGCGCTCTATCTCATCGCCAGCGGGCGGGGCGGCTTCGTCCCGGGCGGCTTCGCCTCCAACGGCTACGGGGACCACTCCCCGGGGGGCTATTCACTTCTGGCCGGCTTCTGTGCCGAAGCGGTCTTCGCCTTTTTCTTCCTCCTGATCATTCTGGGCACCACGGACAGCCGGGCGCCGCAGGGCTTTGCGCCCCTGACCATCGG
>SPAX01000205.1 GCA_005239475.1 Nitrospira sp.
CCGCCAACCCGAAAGAGTTCAACCGGATTGCTCCCCCTTGATTTCTACCGAGATCAAGAGATCCTACGGCGAAGGGCTTACCATTTATTGTCAATCACTCTGAAACGGTTATCGACCAGCCTGATGATGCGGAACTCGTGACTGACCGAGCGGGACCTAAACACTCTGCGCAACGAGATTTCTCCCCTCCTCAAAAAGAATAAATCCATAGAACGTAGAAATCGGAGACCTGTCTTGTCTCCACACATTTACCTCGCCCTGGCGATGCAAGGCGCGAATACTCGAACCTTCATGGCACTCGGAGGATGGGAATCTCCGGCCATGCTGAGCCGCTATGCCCACCTGAGCCCAACCCACCGCTGGAAGGCCGTTGAGAGTCTGACTCAGGTTGGAACCGTGACCAAACCCGTGGCCGAGGAATGGGCCGGAAATGAAAAGACCCAGAAGTTGTTGAAGGATGTGGTGAGCCGGCTGGGACTCGAACCCAGGACCATCGCCTGACTGTGCCAAGTGTGCTCGTTTCGAGTGTCTCAATCTAGGGATTCAGTCCAATAAGAAGCCCCCGGAGGACCGGAGACTTCCCATTGAACCAACTCAGCGCTGGTATGCCGTTTCTGGGTCCAACGCCGTCTCCTTTCGGCCCATGACAGCACAGTTGAACGTCCTAGCCAATGGTGTAGTTTTCAGAGGGAAGGTCAATCGGATCTAATTGATTTGATTGCATGGGCTCCATCCTCAGCCTCAACCCCATCATAGCCGGACTTCGTTACGGTCATACGAAGTAATTCCTGAGGCCTGCTTCCTCGTCCACCACCAAGATGATCTCACGCGACATAGCTCTTTCATTTCTTGCATTCTCTTCAGGCGTTTATTGCGTCCTGTCGTGGTTGTTCAAACGGCAGACTGAAGACAAACGTTGTCCCTTTACCTTCCTCACTCTCGACTTTTATCCACCCTCCATGCGCGTCCACCACATCCTTAACAATTCTTGTCCCTAAGCCTGTCCCGCCATGTTTGCGGCTGATGACCCGATTGGTGAAGAGACTCTCCCGTACTTCTGAAGACATCCCTCGGCCAGTATCTGCAACTGAGAAAATAATGTTCTTGGAGTCGGGTTCAACGCTGCCTTTCACGGTCACAGACCCACCGGACGGCACTTCCGGGATTGCATTATTGAGGAGGTTGTAAAAGACGTTGAACAGACGCCGTTCGTCGGCCCTAATGGGCGGTAAAGACCCAAGGCCTTCGGTGCGCAGCAGGATACGCTTCTCATTGGCCACTAGACGTAGTGTTTTCAGAACGCTCTCGACCACACCCGTCACCTGGCAAGACGAGAAATTCGGTGGAGTGCTGAGATTCTTGACGCAGTCACCGATCTCTTTCACCCGTTCCTGAATACGTTGGGACGCATTGTTCAGCATCTCCGTAATTTCCTTGCACATGTTCTGGCTCGCCTGCCCGTTCTCCCGCTCGTGTTGAGGAAGCTTGGCGAAGAGTTCTTTCAGCTCCGCTTCTAACAGCTCTGTGCCGGTGACGACCGGCATGATAAGATTCTTCACCTCATGAGTGATATCTGCAAGGGACCGAGCCACCTCTGCTAATTTCGCCTCTTGGGACAGCCTAATCTCCAGCTTCTTGTTCCATTCGGCCAGTTCTCCCGCGTGGGCCTTCACGGCATCGTGCAGGGTTTTGACTCGAAGAAGAGAGCGGACTCGCGCGAGGAGTTCTTGTTGATTGATCGGCTGCGAGAGAAAATCGTCCGCTCCGGCTTCGATCCCGTGGATTCGTTCTTGAGCCGGGTCAAACGCGGTTATCATGATGACCGGGAGCAGGGCTGTGTCGGGCTGCTCTCGGATTCGCGTGCAGACCTCGTAACCGCTCATCTCCGGCATTCTTACATCCAGAAGAACCAGATCAGGAGTGGCCCTCCTCAACTGATCGAGGGCCTCGTGACCAGATGTGGCCTGAACTGTGAGATATCCATTGATCTCAAGCAGGTCGGTCAGCAGGGTGACATTCGCCGGTGTATCGTCAACGATGAGGATCTTGGCCCGCCTTGTTTCCATGTTCATAGGACCTCCCTGGTATATCGATACGATTGCCACCTGGTCGGGTGGTTGAGAGTCTGTGGGGCCGGTTTGTACGAGAGAGACGCGGGCACATGGTGCGCGACCTCAATGGTATGGCGCAAGAAACCTTCGTGAGGAGGCTCTAGTGTAGTTCCGGTTGCGAGAGGAAACAATGGCGATCCTCCTGGAGAATCGCCATTGTTTCGAGACCTCCCAACGGCCACGTTCGGCAACGGTCATGCCAGAGAGGTCATGGTGCTTGCAGTCTAGCAACTCATTGATTTGCCTGGGAAACATGGGAGTTCTTGATAGGGTTGAAAAGGGGACGAACGTGTTGGAATCGATGCGGCAACCAGTTCGGTTGAATACGGTCATGAAGCTTCACGACAAGCGTAGAATATTGAAGGTCGTAATGGTTCGGCTGAACCCTTTGAGCGCAATTTCTCCAAGGAGCTCGGCCTGCACCAGGTCTTCGGCCCGGATGAGAAACCGCTGTGAAACCAGAATCTGGCCGGGCTGCGCTTCCGCACACAGCCGGGCGGCGAGGTTGGTGACAGTGCCGATGACGCCGTAGTCCCAACGACCCTCAAAACCAATCGCTCCAATCGTCGCGTATCCGGTAGCCATCCCCAGCCCGGCACTCAGATCATGTCCTCGCTTCATCCATTTTGCATGCAATATGTTTATCGCATCTCGCATCGCCACTGCCATCCTAATGGCTCGTTCTTGGGGGTTCGAAACCTCCACCGGGTCATTAAAAAAAATCATGATGCCGTCTCCGGTAAAGCGCTCGAGCGTGCCTTCGTGATCTAAAATGAGCCGACCCATTTCGGCATGATATTCGCGGAGAATCTCCATGATTTCCTCCGGCTCTGAGGTCTCGGCGAATGAGGTAAAGCCTCTGAGGTCAATGAATACCACCGTAACCTCGCGGCGGTGGCTCTTGAGCGGGTCTGCAGCCCCGCCCGCCACAATGAGGTCGGCGAGTTGGGGGGAGAAAAAGCGCTTGAGTCGCCCCAGGCGATCCAGTTGAGACACCTGCTCCTGAACCCGTTGCTCCAGTGTCTTGTTCCACTCGGAAAGTTGCCCAGCTTGGGACCGTACCGTGTCGTGGAGCTCTTTCACCCGGAGCAGCGAACGAACTCGAGCCAACAGTTCCGCCTGGTTAATCGGCTTGGTCAAAAAGTCATCAGCTCCGGCCTCGATCCCGTGTACCCGTTCCTGTGCAGGATCCAAGGCCGTGACCATAATGATAGGGAGGACGGCTGTTTCGGGATCACCACGAACCTTTTGGCAGACCTCGTACCCGCTCATCCCAGACATTACTACATCCAGCAAGATAAGATCCGGCCGCTCTTTGGTCACTTGCTCCAAGGCTTCAATTCCTGAAGAGGCAGCCACCATCTCATAATTGTGGAATCCAAGCAGGTCCACCAACAGTTTCACATTCATCGGTGTGTCGTCGACGACCAAGATCTTTTTCTTGCGGGTCACAATGTTTTCCTCTGAGATGTGCCTGCCAATCTATGCTCCGCCCGCACTCGTGTCGGCGCATCGGTCTAAAATAGTCCTCACCTCTTCGGTGAATCCTCTTATCTGGATGGGCTTTGCCGTGTATCCATTGAATCCCGCAGCCATAATCTGTTGACGGTCGAGAGTTATGGATGAGGCCGTCACATGCCTCTATCGCTAGCCAGCACTGTCCGAATTTCCTCAGTGAATTTTTTCACATTGATAGGTTTTGTCATATACCCATCAAATCCAGCTTCGAGGATCTTTTGACGGTCCTGTTCCATGGCTGAAGCCGTCACGGCCATTACCCGGGTGCTCTTCGTGATCGGATCGGCCCTGAGCTGCCGAAGGGCAGCAAAACCATCCATGCCCGGCAGCTGGATGTCCAGTAGAATGAGGGCAGGATGTTGTGATCGAGCCAAGATCAGCCCATCTTCGGCCGTCATCGCTTCGGCGGTCTGGTAGCCGTTGAACTGAAGCACATCTCGAACGAGCTTCAGATTATTTTCATTGTCCTCAATAATCAGAATCAACTCGCCTGCCATGCCGGCTCCTCTGGCTTGAGCAGAGACCGAACCTGAGCAACGAAGTCCTCTCGATGAAACTCACCTTTTTGCCTGATCGCGATGATGCGGCCGTTCAGGCGATCTTTCTCCTCCCGCGACAAGGACTTATTGGTGAGAACCACGATCGGGATCGATGCGGTTTCAGGACAACCATGCATTTCGTCGACAACTTCAAAGCCATTCATATCGGGCATGAGAAGATCCAACACCACGAGGTCGGGGTTTCGTTCGCGCGCGATCTGTAAACCATGCCGACCATCCTTGGCCTTCAGAACTTCAAATCCCTCTGGCCGCAACACCGCATCCATCAGCTCTAAGATCACGGGGTCGTCGTCTATCACAAGCACGCTTCGCTCGCGCTGATCCCGCGCATGGCTTCGAACAACCCGTTGAATCACACGGACCAGAACCTCCCGGTCGACGGGTTTCAAGAGATAGTCCGCAGCCCCGAGGGAAAACCCGCGGCCTGGTTCATCTACAATCGAGACCACCACGACCGGAATCGAGGCCGTAGCCTGATCAGCCTTCAAACGCGTCAGAAGCTCCCATCCGTCAGTTGTAGGAATCTGGATGTCCACAGTGATCACGGCAGGCCGTAAGGTTTTTGACTTTTCGAACCCCGCATCGCCATCTGCAGCAACTTCCACAGAAAATCCAGCTTCCATTAAGTAGATTGACAACAGCTTGGCTGCCGCGGGATCGTCTTCAACGACAAGTGCCAGTGGTGCAGTAGGATGGGCGTCTGGCTTGGCCACTGTTGGCGCTAAACGCTTCTCCGGTGTTGGCAGGACGGGCAAGGTAAAGGTAAAGGTGCTCCCCTGGCCTTTCGCACTCTGTACCCAGATCCGGCCACCGTGCAACTCGATAAACTTCTTGGTCAATGCCAAGCCCAGCCCAGTTCCTTCTCGCTTTCGCAAGTGATCACCCACTTGAATAAATTCGTCGAAGATCTTCTGCTGAAATTCCGGCTCAATTCCGATACCGGTATCACTCACTGAAATTTCGACGCCATCATCCTGAAGCACCGCCTTCAGCGACAAAGCCCCTTCGTCCGGCGTGAATTTGACCGCGTTCGACAGCAAGTTCAGAATAATTTGCTTGAGCTTACGTTCATCCGCCGTAAACCGCCCCAATCGATGATCAATATCGAGACTGACATGGATGCTGTGGCGCGTGGCCCGCTCACGGATCAGCGCAAACGTGCCGTTTAAGACTGCGGGTAAATTCACCGTACCGAGATCGAGCTCCATATGGCCCGATTCGATTTTGGCTAGATCCAGGATGTCGTTGATGAGCGCGAGGAGATGTCGCCCTGACCCTAAGATGTCCTCCAAATACTCTTCCTGCTTTCGATTGATTTCACCGAACATCTTTTCCAGGAGCACTTCGGAGAACCCAATGACGGCGTTCAGTGGCGTGCGCAATTCGTGAGACATGTTCGCAAGAAATTTCGACTTATGCTGAGTCGCCGTGAGGGCTTGATCGCGAGCGATTTCCAGTTCAGCCGTGCGTTCCCTAACTTTTTGTTCTAATGAGGCCGTGAGACCCCGCAGAGCTTCCTCTGCGTGCTTCCGCTCGGTAATGTCGCGAATGATCCCGGTATAAAACGTCCCTTCGCCGGTCTTCCAGCCAGACAGAGAGAGTTCGAGGGGGAACTCCTGGCCGCTCTTCCGATGTCCCGCTAGCTCCGTCGTCTTACCAAGGATCTTCGCCTCACCGCCCTCTCGCATGCGCTCGAGTCCTTGCTCGTGCGCATGCTGATATCGTTCCGGCATCAGCATGGTGAACGGCTTTCCAAGAACCTCTGCTTCCTGATACCCGAAAATACGTTCAGCGCCTGTATTCCACGCAATGATATTTCCGCGTTGATCCGCCGACACGATGGCGTCATTGGCCGATTGCGCAACCGAGCGAAATTTCATTTCTGATTCGCGCAACACCTCAGATTGTTTGGTGAGCAGTTCTGCCGTCCGCGTCACGACCGACGTGAGAAACTCGAATTCTCCCTGGCCAGCCTGGACCGTCTGCACGCCCTCCTCGGCACCGAGAGCCGCCCAGGAACTCTGTGGCTGAGGCATCCCAGGTGTGGTCACGGCATCTTGCAGCTTGGCAACAATCCCCCGAAAGATGCTGGAGACTTTCCGCTGCGCCACATAGACGCCGACGATACCAGCAACGACGAGGGCGAGCGTGACCAGGATCATTCGCTCGATCGATTGCCATTCTTCGCGCCGCACCTGACTCAGCGAGAACACGACACGCGTCCAGGCCGCGATCCTCCCTTCATCAAGCAAGGGCTCGACGATGACCAAGAGTGGTTCGCCTTCGGCATCCGACGAGTAGGTCACGACTTCTTGTTGACTTTTCGGTGGCGTGATCCAATCTTGATCGCGCAGAATTGTTCCAATGCGCTTCGTATGTTTGGAAGCCACAATCATGCTTTCAGGATCGATGACATCGATTTCGAGAATGTCAGGGTCTTGAATAATTCGATTCATGGCCTCCTGTACGCGAAACAAATTATCAAGCACGGCGGCCGCCCCCATCAGGGCAAACGTCCGGTTGAACGCCAATCCGCGGGCCTCAGCAGCCTGCCGAATCGTCGACCTTTGCTGGTAGAGCATCGCGGCTGATCCGATACTCATGATGACAAGGATGACGATCGACAAGCCGACCGTATGACGCAAACGGATATTGTTTCGCCACTTGTCTTGCAAGCCTGCGATGAAGAATTTACTCGACGACATAAGTGCACCAGAATCTGGACACGCAACAACGCGCGCTATCGAAATAGCTTTGCGTCAGGTTACGAGGTGGTGGCATGTCGGCTTCGATGTGACTACTCCTCGGGACTGAGTCCCAGATCTACGGTCAGAGAGCCGGTCGAAGGTACCGTGATCGTCTTGGTTCTGGTGCCTAGGGCTTCATGCCACAGGCGGAGCCGGTACGTGCCGGGCGGCACCTGCGCCATCTCAAACCGCCCTGTACCGTCAGTCATAGCAAAGTAGGGATGCTCGAACACATGCATAGACGCCTGCATAAACGTATGGGCGTCGCAACGGATATCGAAGAAGCCAGCTATCTGTAACGTTTTTATGATGACATCTACTCCGGCAGGCTGAACCACATTAATGATCGTCGGGCCCGATCGGCTATCGATTCGCATGTGTGTGTTGTGCAAGATGGGATCGCTGTTCAAAATCTCAAGCACGCTTCCCACGACTGCGACGTTGGTTCGGGGTAAGAACCGGCAGGTGCGGTTCTCAAATGTAATGACAGTTTTGTCTGGCACGAGAGGTTTACCTCTGCCGATGCCTTCAAGACTAATGACGACGTCTTCGATTCCACTTGAGGCGCGCTCAACATGAATCTTGTCGATAGAAACAGTTTCGCCGCAAAATCTGCTGTCTCGATGCACTGGGACACGCTCAGGCTTGGGGAGAGATCCGGTGTACAACACCCGGCCGCTCACGGTCACGCCTGCAAAAGCAGGATCACCTTCGTAAGCACACACGGGCTCGATCGCAGCAAGGACCGTAAGGACGAGCACGGTCACGATGATCTCTTCCCGCATCCATCGCACTGGTCTATTCATGATAACCCCGCGGCAGTAAAGCATGTGACCCACTTGCCGTTGTAAATTGTTGAGTGCCCTATCTAACTCCGAGTAGTGGGCAAAATTATAAACGCTCCAGCAGCCGCGCTTGTTTCATGCGAAATTGCTCCTCGCTGATCAGATCTCGGTCACGAAGTCGCTTCAGGATACGCAAGCGATCCTCGATCGAACTTCCAACGGCTTCTCCATCACCATTGACGTCGTCGTTCAACTGAGCCGAATAATCGATGCTGAGCTCGGGGACCTGTTTCAACAGGGACTGTGTGAGATCCTTGCGCCGCACCGTTTGCAGGACTTGATAACTCTGCGGAATGACATCATAAAAGCTGTCTCCAGCCGGACGGAGTGGATCATTCCAGATTTGTTCACGAATAAAGGCCATCGAGACAGGTTGACGATAATTGGCCACAATGAGATGGAGCCGTTCCCCATCGATAAAAAAGCCCCCTGAGTCAATCTCCACCACGCCAGGTTCTCGCGGGTGGCTCAGGTAGAACACGACCCATTCATCCGGTCTTGCCTTCTGAAAGCCCTCAGCGAGATGCTTGGCCAAATAGCGTTTTTCATCCACGCCGAAGGCAGGACGCGGAGCAGACCGAGTTCCGCCGAGCGCGAGAAGCTTTTGTTGTTCTTGGATAATAATGTTATCGAGGAGATGCGCCCACTCTAATTCGCCCAACGCCACTGGATGGGCAAACTTCAATGCCACCCCATCTTGGCCCTCTCCATAGCGAGCCTGAAATCTGACATAGCGACTCTCTTCTTCGTTGATCGTTCGCATGAAGAGGTACGGCCGTGAGCAGCTCGACAAGGCAATTGTCCCCAAGACAACCATGGTCAGACTTACGGCTCCCAGCCACCTGGCTTCACGACTGTAATAAGACCTCGATATCACGTGCACCTCAACCAACCCCAACTGGCACTACCAATTCGCCTGAAGTTCCAACAAGGCCAAATGACCGGTGATCCCGCTAAACCGGTTATCGGTGTAGGTATACTCCGCCGTTGTCCGCAGCCTGGCTTGGATCGGCATGACCACCCCAATCGTGTAGTCCTTGCGGGTACTGTTGGGACGCGGCGCATTCAGGTCTATCCAGGAGTATCGCTCAAAGAATGTCAGCTCATATCCCGTGACGTACTGTTGCGACTCAACGTAAAACGCATTGCCCTGGACATCCCCGGTGAGTTGTCCTGGGTTCACAACTGCCGAGGGGTTGTTATCGTGGCTCCTGATATAGCCGCCTTGGATCTCAAAAAATCCCGACCCTCCCACTGGGAAGATTTTGCTGAGATTGAACCCAAATCGAGAAAAGTCGAACCGATTGCCGATCGAGGTCGGAGTACCGGTTGTTAGCACTGGAGTGACCGTGCCGTGATTCGTCCCCTTATAGTAAAACAGAGTGAATCCGGAGGCGATCTCATCGAGGATATGTTCGTACGCCACGAGATAATCTTTCTGCGGGTCGATGTCGCCGAGATTGGCGGTGCCACTGCCAGTTTGATTCAGACCGTTCGAGACCTGGAACAAGAGCCTCCCAGCCCCTCGAACATAGGCCACCTCCACCCCTTTCTGCCTCAAATCGAAATGAAAGGCTTGCGCAGTTCCATTGACGAGTGTGCTCGTACTCGTGAGTGTCAAGGCTTGGATCGGAGGCAAACTGATTCCCGTCGGCCGGTCGAACCCTCCGACTCCTTCTTGCTGCAACATATGCATCTGCCCGAGTCGAACACTGACAAAGCCGTCAGAATCGCCGTAGATGCCCTGCACATGCCCGTGAAAATCGACGCTCGTACTATTGTTCGAGGAGGCATGAATCCAGGCCGAGAAGTTTCGAGTGAGCGCACCGGAGTAGAAGAGCGAAAGATCGGGAAAACGGAACTCGCTTCGTTCAACCGTGCCTTTCGTATTGTCATAGGCCAACTGGGCGCGGACTCTGGCAGCAAGAAAATTCCCCACATTCGTCAGATCCTGGTCCTTGTTGAATTCGGACGGGGTTCGATAGCCGGCACGGCGAAATTGCTGGCCAAAGGAATTCAGCCGTGGGACGACCGGGTAGTGGCACATCGCACAGTCCGCGTCGTATTTCCGAGCCCAAGCTGGGATCGCATGAGATTCCTGGGGGGCTGCCAGTACGATCGCCTCCAGAACGACGAGAGCGAGAATGAGGACGGTCGCGCCACCGGGCGATGCGCGACGCGGAAGTTCAGTTTGAAGCGCGATCTGTGCCATCCACCACACCCTGGTTGCCCCGAAGACAGGAGAACCAACGGCAAGCTGAATTACAATGTGTTAGCAGAATTGTTCATCGCGTATAAGACTCATCATAAATCATGCCCCTAGAGTGCCTATGGCCTCCTCGGCCCATTGGCAGCTCAATGTTGCAGATGATTGCATAGACTGAGAAGCCAGTGGGCTTAGGATTGGATCGCGGCAATTGCTTCTTCGCCGTCAGCTGCTTTAAACACTTCGTAGCCACCGTACGTTAGGCATCCCTCCAGATGAGAGAAGTCCACTGCACCCACCTCATGTCCGGATGATGTACTCTTCTATCTCCCTCTGGACTATCCCCTCAAATAGACCCCCCCCTCGTTTGAGGCTATTCACTCCGATCCCGCGACCCAGTAAATTTCAACTCTTTGCTGTCCGCGCCTTTGCTGGGAGGAACAGAACTCGGGCACGGATGGATTCATCACTACGGAAGACAACATGGTAGCGAACGGCTCGAACTAGCCGATCCCTGGACCGCTCCCAGGTCCATGCCCTCTCTGAATGCGGTTGAACCATCTCGCTTGTCCCTTACAGGCTCATCATGCAGACCTTCGTCTCATGCTCTGAACCATTCTCTATCTATATCTATTCGCCAACTTCGCTAATACGTGTATTTCTGGGGTGTGCCACCGATGTGATCACTCGTTTCACGAACGGTAAGGCAGGGCTCAGGGCCGAAGCGCGAGAGGAGAGGAGAGGCTTGTGGGCTGATCCACAGCCAGTGCCGCGGTGGGAGTGGCGGAAGCGCAAATAGCCGACATCGATTCGCGGGGATTTGCGCACAAGGTGAGCCGGCTGGGACTCGAACCCAGGATCCTCGTCTTAAAAGCTCGAAAAGACCAATAATATCAATGGCTTGATTTCACGATGGTTTCCCCGTTTTTTCTTTGCAAACAAGGACTTGAACCTCAAAAAGCCTGCGACGAGCCGCTGATCGAAACTCAGCTAGTCTCTTGCGTATATGCCACTTATGGCATAACATGGCAAAAGATTGAATAGCATGGGAGATGGATGAAGCCGGTTCATTTTGTCGGAGCGTCACGGGAGGATATTCGCGAACTTCCGGACAGCGCACAGGAAACGGCTGGCTTTCAGTTATTCAAAGTCCAGCAGGGAAAAGAAGCGGATGATTGGAAGCCGATGCCGGCGGTCGAATCTGGAGTCCATGAAATCAGGGTTCGGGATGAAAGCGGGGCCTATCGAGTCTTCGTATGTGGCCAAGTTCGAAGAAGCCGTGTATGTGCTCCATGTGTTTGAGAAGCGTTCACGGAAAACGGCAAGGGCTGATCTAGAGCTCGGCAAGAGCTGATATGCTGATCTGCTCAATTGGAGACGGGAGGAAGGCCTATGAAACGCGCCACTGTGACG
>SPAX01000206.1 GCA_005239475.1 Nitrospira sp.
ATCTGGTCGGCCTCGATTCAAATAAAAGATGGTACTCGTCATACCGTGCTGGATAACGGTACTGACCACCGTTGACAATGTGCGGCTGGTGACGGCCAGGGGGTTTGTCCGTATGGAGCCTCGTGCCCTCAGACACGGAGGAACATGATCGGTGCAGTCGAGGCCAGCAAAAAATACCATGGTTGTGCTTGACCTTCCGAAGAAGAACAGCATGGAAGACATGAAAAGGGCGGAAAGGAAAGGTTGAGGTGCGGACTCATCTTGAGAGGGTCGATGTGAAGGCCAAGAAACCAAACGGACCAAAGAAGGTCACGGGACTCCGCCGGCAGGCGGAGGAACTGCCCCGGACGGCCAAGCGCAACGTCGCGGCCATCCCGGGCAAGGACGTGCAACAGCTTATGCACGAGTTGCAGGTCCATCAGATCGAGATGGAGACGCAGAAGGAGGAGCTGCGCCGGACCCAGATGGAACTCGAAGCAGCGCGCACCCGCTATGTGGATCTCTACGATTTTGCCCCGGCCGGCCATCTCACGATGGATACGCACGGCACGATTATGGAGGCCAATCTGAGGGCCGAGACACTGCTCGGCATCAACCGGAAAGAGCTGATCGGACAACCACTCGCGTGCTTCATTGCATCAGATGATCAGGACATCTTCCACCGGCATTGTCAGGAGGTCTTGAAGACAGGCACGCGACAAACCTGTGAGGTGCCTCTCCGGAAAGAGGCCGGCGTCTCGCGCTGGGTCTGTTGCGAGAGCCTTGCGGTTCACGATGAGTCGGGGCGCATCACCCATTGGCGGATGGCGCTTCTGGACGTGAGCGAGCGCAAAGAGGCGGAAGCGGTCAGGCGCGAGGCGCTGTCCACGCTGGATGCCATCGTGGACGGTGCGTTCATCTTCGATCCCCAGACGCTACGGTTCAGATATGTGAACGAGGGGGCCGTGCGGCAGGTGGGGTACAGCCGCGAAGAATTGCTGCGCATGACGCCGCTGGACCTCAAGCCTGAGTTCGACGAGCCGCGGTTCCGGGCGATGATTGCGCCGCTGGTGAGCGGGGCGGAGTCGGCCCACAGCTTCACGACGGTCCACCGGCGCAAGGATGGTGTGGACGTGCCCGTGGAGATCAATCTGCAATGTGTCGAACCCGGCACGGCTCAGACGCGCCTCATTGCGATCGTCCGCGACTTCACCGAGCGCATGAAGGCGGAGAAAGCTGTGACGGAGAGTGAACAAAGACTCAATCTTGCTTTAGATTCCGCTCAAATGGGCGTTTGGGAACTGAATCTGACAAATGATACGGCGATTCGGACCCTTAGGCATGACCAGATATTCGGCTATCCATCACTTCAGCCCGAATGGGGCTCCAAAATCTTCTTAGCCCACGTGGTTCCTGAGGACCAAGACCTTGTGAAAAAGAGGTTTGAAGAGGCTTTCGCAACCGGCCACTTCAACCTGGAATGCCGAATCATGTGGCCGGATCAATCTCTTCACTGGATTGCCGCCCAGGGCCGTGTCAATCGGAATCATAAGGGTGATCCCGTCCGAATGATGGGTGTGGTGACTGACATCACCGAGCGCAAGCGGACGGAAGAGGAGCGGGACCGCTTCTTCACGCTGTCGCTGGACATGATGTGCATTGCCAAGTCAGACGGCTATTTCAAGCGCGTCAGTCCCGCGTTCACGCAGACGTTGGGTTGGACCACCGAAGAAGTGCTGGCGCGGCCGTTTCTCGACTTCGTCCACCCCGACGATCGCCTGCCCACGCTCCGCGAGGTCGAGAAGCAGGTCGTCATCGGAGAAAAGGTCCTTCAGTTCGAAAACCGTTACCGGCACAAGGACGGCTCATGGCGCATGCTATCGTGGAAGTCGGTTCCCCAGCCGGACGGGACCATGTATGCGATCGCGCGCGACATCACCGAGCAGAAGCGGGAGGAGCAGCAGTTCAGGGCTCTGTTGGAATCCGCTCCGGATGCCCATGTGATCATTAATCAAGCCGGCACGATCACGCTCATCAACCGCCAGACCGAGAAGCTCTTCGGCTATACCCGGCAGGAACTGCAGGGGCAATCGATTGAGCTTTTGGTCCCGGAACGGTTCCGGGGGAAACATACAAGCCATCGGGCCGGCTTTTTTGCTAATCCGCAGGCCAGGGCTATGGGGACGGGGCGCGAGTTGTATGGGCTTCGGAAAGACGGCAGCGAGTTTCCCACCGAGATCAGTCTGAACCCGTTAGAGACAGACGAAGGCCTCTTGGTCGTCGCAGCCATTCGCGACATTTCCGAGCGGAAGCGGGCAGAGGCGGCCATGCGCGAGGCGCTGGCGACGCTGGATGCAACCGTGGATGGCACGTTCATCTTCGATCCCCAGACGCTGCGGTTCAGCTACGTGAACGAGGGGGCCGTGCAGCAGGTAGGGTACAGCCGGGAAGAATTGCTGCGCATGACGCCGCTCGACATCAAGCCGGAGTTCGACGAGCCGCGGTTCCGGGCGAAGATTGCGCCGTTGGTGAGCGGGGCAGAGTCGGCCCACAGCTTCACGACGGTCCACCGCCGCAAAGATGGTGTGGACGTGCCGGTGGAGATCAATCTGCAATGTGTCGGAGCCGGCACGGCTCAGGCTCGCATGATCGCCATCGCGCGCGACATCACCGAGCGGAAGCAGTTGGAGGAAAATTTCAGACGAGTCGTGGAGGGGGCGCCCAACGCCATAATACTCGTCAACCAGAAAGGCACCATCGTGCTCGTGAATGCCCAAGCCGAAATATTGTTCGGTTATTCTCGTAAGGAACTGCGCGGCCAGTCCATCGAAACCCTGGTGCCCGCCCGGTTCCGAGGCGCGCATCCGGGTCATCGTGCTGCATTCTTTGCCGATCCCACGATACGCGCCATGGGTGTCGGCCGCGATCTGTATGGCTTGCACAAAGACGGCCGTGAGATTCCCATCGAGATCGGCCTGAATCCCATCGAGACCAAAGACGGGCGCATGATACTGAGCAGCATCATTGACATCAGCGAGCGGAAGCGGGCGGAAGAGGAAATCCGCAGGCACGGCCAGCTGATCGAAGCGGCCAACAAAGAACTGGAGTCCTTCTCCTACTCCGTCTCGCATGACCTGCGGACCCCGCTGCGGAGCATCGACGGGTTCAGTCAGGCGCTGCTGGAAGACTGTGCCGGCCTGTTGAACGAGCAGGGGAAGGACTACTTGAACCGAATACGCGCGGCGAGCCAGCACATGGGGCAGTTGATCGACGATCTCCTCAACCTGTCGCGCACGGCTAGACACGAGCTGCGGCGCAAATCGGTGGACCTGAGCGCCCTGGCCCTGGGCAGCGCAGACGAGGTGCGGAAGATCTGGCCGGGCCGCCAGGTCGAGCTGGTCGTCGCGCCGGGGCTCCAAGCGCAGGGCGATCTACAGCTGCTGCGGATCGTGTTCGACAATCTGCTGGGCAATGCCTGGAAATTCACGAGCAAGCAAGAGCGGGCGACGATCGAGGTCGGCGCGCTGTCCCACGACGGGACGACGGCATATTTCGTGCGGGACAATGGAGCGGGGTTCGACATGGCCTACGCCACCAAACTCTTCAGCCCGTTTCAACGGTTGCACGCCATGACGGAGTATCCCGGCACCGGCATCGGGCTGGCGACGGTGCAGCGCATCGTCGCGCGCCACGGCGGCCTGGTGTGGGCGGAAGGCCTGGTCGGCCAGGGGGCGACTTTTTATTTCACATTAGGAAAGGAAAACGCAGAATGAAGCCCAAGATAATCTTATTGGTGGAAGACAATCCGGACGACGAAGCCTTGACGCTGAGGGCCCTGAAGCAGAACAACATCGTCAACAAGGTCATCGTGGTGCGCGACGGGGTGGAGGCCCTGGATTATCTGTTCGGCACCGGGGCCCATGAGGGCCGTGACAAGAGGGAC
>SPAX01000207.1 GCA_005239475.1 Nitrospira sp.
CGAAGATCTGCAGTGCCACAATATTTTCTCCGCAGCCTGCTAGGTGTGCTATGACCACACGGTTGGTCTATTTACTGCTGATGGTGTGCCTCTCGTGGACGGCGGTGGCCTGGTCTGCCGAGGATGGGGAAGCGATCGAGAGGACCGTCAAGGAAGCCGCTATGGCAGGCGCGACCTTCTCAGAAACCAGAGACAAGCAAGCCGTGTTGAAGCTGTACACCAAGGACTATGTCGGTATTCAGGATGGCGAGACGGAGCCGCGGGACTCAATCGAGAAATGGCTGTCGGACTACGAATCTGAACTCACCAATGGAAGCACCTTACGCTTTATCGGTGCCGTGTCGAACCTGCATGTTCGGATGCCAGGCCCAACGGCTTGGGCTACCTACGACTACGTGTTTCAGGCGATCAGGAAAGGCGAACTCGAAGCGCAGGACTCTGGGAAATGCACCATACTCCTGCGCAAGGAAGGCGCAGCCTGGCTCATTCAGCATGAACACTGTTCCAGGGCGCAATCATCGCAATAAAGCCTAATTTCAGAGTGTAAGTTTAATGGCGGAGGGTGTAGCCTGTGGTGACTCGTTCCGTGCTTGGCGAGAACGATACGTAGTTATCGAGATCGGTTCGGAATCAATCCTTTACTCCCACGAAAGTACTCGCAAGAAATAATTCGATAAGATGATCCGCGGCAGTGCTGGTCAGTTCTTATGGAAACGGCCGAGTGGCCGGGCCCGGTTGAAATTCAACTAGGCCCGGCCACCCACGAACCCTTACTTTTATACCCTAGCGTACTGCTGGCACCATGTCGAATGGCTGAGAGGTCCCGAAGTAATTTCCGCCAAGAATGGCCGAATTAAGACCGTGAGCTTCATTCGTATCTCCAGCAAGAATCGAACTGTTCGGGCTCGTGACACAGTTATTGGACCCAGCGACAAGTGCGCCGTATGATGTGAAAAGGTTCCCAACTCCTGTGACGATATTGTGTGAACCCGTAAGGGAACGCATGCAATTGTTTCCATCATTGTAGAGGGCGGCGCTGCTTTGCTCTTCATTGTATCCAACGATGAGATTTCCGAGCCCGGAGAGAGCACCACCATCATTGGTGGCATTATGTCCGCTACGCAGGTGGAGATTGACTCCTGTAACAATGATATGCGGCCCCTTCACCCCGTTTAGAACACCCTTATCGACAGTTACGTATTTGGCCAGTTCGGCAAGCACAGGGTCGACACTGCCTCCACCCACTACAGGCTTCTCGAGGGCGTTGAGACGACTATTTGCAGCAGCGAGTTGAGACGACAAAGATGCTTCATTGTCGACCATCGCGGCCAAGCTGGCCTTCAAATTGTTGACCTCGGCCTGTAAAGCCTCAAGGGAACCGGGGATGCTGCCCTGGTTATGTTGATGCTCACGGTGATTTGCGAGCTTGTCACGAAGATGTTCGACTTTTGACCGTAGCTGCGCATTCAATAAACGGTGGCGTCCATCTCCATCTCGGCTCGATGATTTATCTGTCGCCTGCGACAGATTCGGTACAGCAAGTAACCCCATCATCAACATACTCACAAAAGCGATCTTTCCGTACTCTCTCATGGCACACCTCTTGTTTGATTGTGATGTAAAGCTCTGCTCATCACAGAAACGGCCTTTGTTGCCTGGGCCCTGAAGTGCGACCAGGTCTTGCGCTTTTTGCGAATCCTCCTCCTCTCTCGATCACTGTAAATGATCGCAAAGGGTATGCCGCATAACAGACCGGAGGCTCGATAAATTTCACATAGTTACGGATTGCCCACATGAGATCGAACGACAAACAACGCCGATTTACGTCGAGGGAGAACAAAATTCGGACTGTACAAAAAAGAGCATGCTAGCGCTCTTTCGAAGCCTCAATGGATTGAAGAAGTGTTCCCGTGGAACAATGTACAACTAAGTTTCAATACGTATAATAAGGGCGGAGCTCGAACATCGGCCTAACGGGCGGTGCCAAGGCAATCTTAGAGCGAGGATGGATGTGGGAGACTCATCTTCTCTCTGCGAAAGTCGGTGAGGAGGAACTACTTTATTAAATGATCGGCGATCAGCGCGGCGAGTTCGGCCGGCTCCACCACCCCTTCACGGGTTAGGAGCAGCTTGCCATTGGAAAAGAAGTGGGTTGTGGGGTAAGTCTCGAAGGTGTGGCTCTTCTTAATCTCGCGGCAACGGCCTGGGACATGCATCTTGGCCTTGCCGAATTTCACGTCGGGAAACTTGGCGGCGGTCTCTTCCAGGATCGGGTCGTAGGTTTTGCAGGGCTCACAGGTTGCGAGACCATAGGCGACGATCGATGCGGGCGCGTCGGTGAATTCCTTGTAATTTTCGTCTCTGACGTCTTCGACAATTCCAGTCATAAAGTCGTAAAGTCTAAAGTCCGAAAGTCAAAGAGCCTCAACGTGCAGACTTTCGACTTTCGGACTTTCTGACAGAAATTAGCTGAGCTTCGCGAGGGCCGCGAGGATGTCCTTGTCTTCCCGCGCCACCTTGATTTCCTGAACCTTTGCGTAAGCGACCTTGCCGTTCTTGTCAACGATGACGGTCGCACGCTTCGAGCAGTTCAATGGCTCGAAGTAGAGGCCATAGCTCTTCGCCGTGGTCCGATGCACGTCCGACAGCAGCTGATGCTTGAGGTCCATTGAATCAGCCCACGCCTTGTGGGAGAAGAAGCTGTCGCAACTGATGCCGAAGAGTTCCGCGTTCGCCGATTTGAACTTGGGGAAGTCGTCGGTCAAACACTTATTT
>SPAX01000208.1 GCA_005239475.1 Nitrospira sp.
GGAAGAATCATCGTTCAGCGTTCCGCGTTCATCGTGGCCTAAATGAAACTCAACTTTAACCTCAACCTTTGTGGAGTTCCGTATGACCTGCCCTAAATGCAGCGGCTTGCTTGTCGCCGAACGCCACTTGGATTTCTACGGTCCCGCAGGCCGGTGGAAATGCATCAATTGTGGATGGTCTCGCACGGAGAACCAACATGCCCAGAGCCTTGTGGAGAGAGCGACGAACTGTCGCTCGCGCAAGCCTGGGCCCACGTAATCGGAGGACGCCATGGAAAAAATCGGCAAGCCCGCGCCCAGTTTTCGAGCACCGGCCCTGGTCGCAGGAACGCTCACCTATCTTGATTCGACGCAGTTCGCAGGCCGCTGGACGGCCGTATGTTTCCTTCCGTATTTCGGAATAGTGGAACCCGATTTCTTAGACCATCAGACCAACAATTTCGATCGGATCGACACGACGCTGCTGATCGTCAGCTCCGGCACCCGGCCGTTGCACCGGATGTGGCTTGACCGCCCGACAACACCGCGCACGCCTCTTCTGTACGATCCCTTAGGCCGCCTCCACCGGTCCTTCGGCGTGGCTGTGGCACAGATACCGGTGAGGTGTCAGACATTCCTGATCGACCGTGCTGGCCTCCTCCGCTTTCACCTGATCCACGACTTCGCTGACCGTGGCCTGGCCGCGTTCCAGGAGATTCTGACGATGAGTCAAACCCAGGATTCCGAGGTGGTCACCGCGAAGCGTTCAGAATACGATGCGAACCGCGAGGCCATGACGGCTTTATCCGAAGTTGAAGCGTGTGAGACAAGGAGGTTGTAAGCGCAGCCTTGATTCCGACGCATACGAATTCCTTTCATGCACGATTGACGATTGACGCATGTTCCAATCACACCAAGGAGACACGATTATGGACAATGTCATTCATGGCAATGGGCAAGCGGCGTTGAACGTGTGCGGCTGCGGCAGACTGCACTTCACCTACGGCCCCATTACGTTGCATTTTGACCGGGACGAATTCGTCGCCTTTGCCGACGCCGTGGCGCGACTCGCCTCTCAGCTCAGGCAGGCAGATGACAGCCGGAGCTTGGCGCCTTCCTCCGCCTACAGCGACACGATGTGCCACTAAGCACGGAGCCATCTTGAAGAGACAGACATGTCCTCGTTGTTAACGGCAGAGCCTCATCCCCACCGGCAACTACTGGGCCTGCGGGGTCTGCAGCTATGCCATTACGCAGGCGGCGCTGCTCATCGACCAGGCCGATGCCCAAGTCAGGAATAGACGCGGGACGACCGACATTCAGACCGGGGACAACACGGCCTTGTAACGACCACGTGAGATGATCATGCCGCACCCTGGAAAACTGGACGGTGAGCTCGGCGTGCTCATCAGTCTGGCCGTTTCGCTCGGAATGGTGATCCTCACCGTGGCGGGCTGGTGGCTGTGGAACACCTTCCCAGGTCTCATGGAGGCGGTCACGTCCGTGAGTTCTGTTGAGATCCCATAGAAGCGGAGGGCTCCGTTGAGAAGATCGAGAAACTCCGTCAGACCGGCTGCTGTCGTTTCTCTGGTCTGCTGTATCTGTCTGCTCTGTGCCGTTGGATTGGCCGACGCAGACCAGCCAGAGCAACCCGACGAGCCGGTTGACTGGGACGTCCTGCCGAACGGGTTGCTGATCGTCCAGTATGACCAGGATCGGTACGTGTACCAGGCCAGAGCGACACCGCTGTTCTTTTCCGACGACCCGCACCAGAACGGCCGGTGGACGGCCCGGCCAGCTTCCGCCGTTTGCGCAATCTGCGCCGAGTAAGGTGGATAGGGAGGAGTCGCAAGGAGATCCTGGAGATGGACCAACAATGGACGCTGCTAGAGTTGATCGGATTGGGAGCCGTCGCCGGCGTCCTTCCCGTGTACCTCGGCCTCGCCGTGGCTCTTTTTGCCGTGAAGGTACTGGATCGGGCATGGGAACGATTCCTGATCGGCTTGTCCGCGGGGATTCTGGTCTATCTCTTTTTTGACGTCATGCACGAGGCGGTGGAACTCACGGGCGCACGTGATGTCCTTTCGTGGGCCATCTTGCTGGGTAGTTTCTTCGTGAGCTTCGTCGGCCTCGTGGCTATCGAAACGCGGCAGCAGCAAAGGAACTCACCGGTCATCAACCCGCTGTTCCTTCCCTTTATGATCGCGCTGGGGATGGGACTGCACAATCTCGGAGAGGGCCTGGCTATCGGCGCAAGCTATGTACAGGGCCAGTGGGCCCTAAGCGGTCTGCTGGTCGGCGGGTTTTCATTGCACAACGGGACGGAGGGTTTTGGGATCATAGGACCAGCGGGCCGGACGCCGCTTTGCCTGAAAGATAGCTTGCTGCTGGGCTTGCTCGCCGGCGGGCCAACCTGCTTGGGCACGGTGATCAGCGGCTATGCCGTCTCACCGTATCTCTCCGTGGCCTGTTACACCCTGGCGGCCGGCTCCCTGTTGTACGTCATCGTCTCGTTGGTCGCATTATCCTACACCGGGGAACACCGGTTGCAGACCGCGACAGGCATGTTCGTAGGGATTGGGCTAATGTACACCACCGGCATGGCCCTGAGCCTCCTCATTGGCGCGAAAGCCTAAGGAAGGCGCAAGCTCACGTTGCTTGCCTCTCGCTCCGCGCCCAAGCGCTTTTACGACCCTTCCTTCTTGATCTGTTCAGCCAAATACTTCTCCAGCCCCACCTGCTTGATCAACTCCTGCTGGGTCTCGATCCAATCGATGTGATCATCGGTGTCTTTTTGCATGTCCTCCAGCTTGTGCCGAGTCGTATAGTCTCCCACCTTGGCGCAGTGCGTGACGGCTTCCGTGTAAAGCTTGAGCATCTCCTGCTCCGCCTTCAGATCGAGATTGAACTGCTCCGGCGCCGTTTCCCCGACTTGCACGGTGCCCAGCCGTTGCATGTTCGGCACCCCTTCCAGATACAGGATATGCTCGATAATCTCCTCTGCGTCTTTCATTTCAGCAAAGCTGCGCTCACAGACCTGATGATGCAACCGCTCATAGCCCCAGTTTTCGCACATCTTGCCGTGGACAAAATACTGGTTGATCGCGGTCAGATTGGCCGTCAATATTCTATTCAGCAGATCGATGATCCCGTCTTTGGCTTTCATGGATGCCTCCTCTTACGACATGACCGGTGACAGGCGCCGAAGGGACTGGCTCCTCCTGCGAGCAGGTGCCTGTCCCTCAAACCCGCCTTATTCTTATTTCTTCATCTGCTCACCCAAGTAATTCTCCAACCCGACTTGCTTGATCGCGCGGAGCTGCGTCTCGAACCAGTCGATGTGCTCGTCTGTTTCCTCGATCATCTCTTCGAGCTTGTGTCGGGTCGTATAGTCCCCGACCTTCGCGGAGTGGGTGATGGCCTCCCGCAATAGGTTAGCGTCCTCCTGCTCGAATTTCAGATCCTCCTCGAACAGCTTGGAAACGTTCGGGCCGGATTTCACCTGGCCGAGACTCTGCACGTCGGGAGTCCCTTCCAAGTAGAGGATGTGGTCGATAAGCTTGGAGACATGTCCGACCTCCTCCGTCGCCAGCTCGTGGAACTCGTGCTGCAGCTGCTTGTAGCCCCAGTTGTCGCACATCGCAGCATGAAGGAGATACTGGTGCACTGCGGTCAGCTCCAGAGTCACCACTTTGTTCAGAAAGTCGATGACGCCCTCTTTGGCTTTCATGGCGAGTCCCTCCTTATGAGAAATTGTTGGGAACGGCGGGGCGCTCGCGGGCGCTCACTGACGGAAGACAACCGTCAGCCGACAGCCAAATTTTCGTCTCTTCGCAGGCGAGTTGTCAAGGGGTTTTTACGTAGATAATGAAAACAGTTCTCAGCTTCATGGGTTTATTAAGAACACGAATGCTTACGGGGATAGGGCCGGCTCATCGCGGTGGGAGGCACGATTCAACTGGCTTCTTTGTAGCCGCACTCTTCGTTGCGGCATTGGACGCTGCGGCCAACTTGCTTGCTGACCTTCTCAATGAGAAACGGGGCACTGCAGGTTGGACAGGTCTTGTTGATAGGGCGATCCCACAAGGCATATTCGCACGCCGGATACTTACTGCAGGCAAAGAACGAACGTCCTTTTCTCGTGCGCTTCTGGACGAGATCACCGCCACAGTCTGGCTGAGGGCATTTCACACCCAGCGCGAGCGGCTTGGTGGTCTTGCACTCCGGATAGGCGGAGCAGGCGATGAACTTTCCAAACCGCCCGGTCTTCACCACCATCGGACTGCTGCATTTCTCGCACTTCTCATCCGTCGTCAACTCAATCTTCGGGACAATTTTAATGGTGCCATCCTCGAGCTTCTCAAAGTTCTGCGTGTTCTTGCAGGGAGGCTTCTCCTTGTACGCAGGACAGGCGAGAAACTTGCCGTTACGTCCCCATTTAATCTCCATCATTCGGCCGCACTTCTCGCAAGGAATATCCGTCGGTGGCTCTACCGTGTCCTTGGGGCCAGG
>SPAX01000209.1 GCA_005239475.1 Nitrospira sp.
TCCAGCAGAGTGTTCTCCGAGCCATAGAACATCAATCCTCGCTGCGGCGTCGTGAGGATGCAGTGGCCTGGTTCTACAGCATTCTCCGACATGCCCTGGTTGACTATCTGCGGAAGCGCGCGGTCGAAGCGAGGGGAAAGAAAGCTTATAGCCAGGCCCTCATCCACTCAGGCCATGGCAAGGTGGCTGCATTTGAGGCGGTCGCCGGCAATCTATGCAGTTGTGCATACGCGATTTTGCCCAGCCTGCGGCCAAGTCATGAGGAACTCATCCGGCGCATTGATCTCGGGGGCGAATCATCCAAAACGGTCGCACAAGATTTAGCGATGACCCGCAATAATGTGAGGGTGCGTTTACATCGAGCGCGCCAAGTCTTACGAGCACGTTTAGTGAGTTTTTGCGGTCGGTGCTGTGAACGCGACTGTCGGGAGTGCTGGTGTGATGTGTCCGCCTTTCCGACGATGAAAAGCCGGGTGCGGCATTCGCGCGGAGACCTCCAACTGTAATGCTGGAGGGTCCTCAACGTCTCTAAATAGAGTACTCTTGTCCAAAATAGCATCTAGGTTGAGCCGTCCTGGGAGCACGAAGTCATTGACAGATTTCCCCACTGTTGTTATAAGGGCCCCCAGTGATTCGGGCTCCAGAGCCCTGGCAAAGGGTTGCCCATTGGACAGGGGAACAACGGCGTTTCCCTTCGGACTCAAGATAGTACTGCATGGACAATGGCGTCCTCCGGTCCCAGCGGGCTAGAGGGCGTTTTTTATGACCGCATTTGAGCAGGCTGAATCACGATTGTGCAGATGACCGAATTATGGGAAAGTCATTATGGAGTGCGAAGAAAATCTAGGCTTGGGGACGGTGGATAGAAGCGAAATACAGGTGTTGACAGGCGCGAATCGGCATCACAGTTATACCTTGGGCATTCGAGAAGGATCGGCAGATGGCGACACGAAGGGGGAGCGCTCACACTGCACCATTTACTTTCTTCACTACCCCAGCCACGGCTTGTGACGAACATTTCGAATCTTGATTGTCCATAGCGATTCCTCCTTGGATAAACGTGGTTCTATCAGATTGAAAAGCGAGGTTCGTGCCAGAGTAACAGAACCGAGAATCACTGAATGCTGTGATTTGGCGAGGCTACTAGGGCGTTCGGAGGTAAGAGCTATCCCCCTGTGGCATTCCAGGCCTTATGGGATTAAATGTTTGTCGCAAAATGCGCCAGAAAATCTCTGACTCCTCAACAAGAGTCATTGCGGAAAAGAACAGAATTGCTTACGGATAAACGACCTTACGCTGCAACATTTGACTATTGACCCGTCAGGGCACACTATTTGCTCATTGCTGGAGAAAGGATCGGCGGATGGCGACACGGAGGGGGATCACTCACACTAACAGGAGGGCATCATGACGATTTGGAAGCGATGGATTCAGCGTAGTGTTCTGTGCGGTTTGCTGCTGGGAGGGTTAGTCGCCTTTGCGACGACCGCGAGTGCTGCCGGCTCTATGCCTGACATAACTGATCACGCTGGGATGGCAGCCTGGTATGAGAACGAAGCGTCTACTAATAAGGAAAAGGCGAAGAGCATGGAGGTTATGAAAGCAGAGTATGCAAAAAGCCCAGGCTTCGTCCGAGGTATGGCTGGTGTGGGAGGGAAAACAGATATTCCTCGGCACTGCGATCTACTTATCAGTAGCTATAAGAAGGCTGCTGAAGAAGCCGAACAGTTCGCCAAGATGCATCACGACATGATGAAGTAGGACCAGTGACCCATATGGGTTAACTGGTGCGAATCGATGTTGAAGTGTGCCCTTCCCATGATTTTACAAATACCCCGATAGGGGGAGAATTGTGAAATCGGAGGTGATCATGCCAGCAAGAACTCAACGTCGGTATACCGAGGAGTTTAAGTAAGCGTGAGGCGGTACGGTTGGTGCGAGAGTCCGTCCATCCGGTGCCCCAGGTCCGTCGAGACCTGGGGACTCCGGACAACGTGTGGCATCGCTGGACCTCCCAGCACAGGCAGCTCATCGGCCCACGGCACCACACGGGCCTATGAACTCTGTGTTGAGAGGGGCTGGAGATATCGATTTAGAGACTAATCCGAAATGCCTCAACGGCATCGGACTATGAGGTTCGAGGCCTGGGCTGCTGGCTTGCATAAGCGTATGGGATCATGTGGGGTGCGTAATAGACTCTTCTCTCAGTTTTTCTGGCATCGCCATCGCTGAACAAGGCAGGGGTGAGTCGAGCAACCTTCATATGCTCGCTTCATGTGCGTGAGACTAGGCAGCGAGGGTGAGAGAGTGTTTCTGGAGCTGGTTGGTCCCATGATTCGACGAGTTAATACGCGATACTTTTTTCTGGTGTTCTTGTTCTTCACCTTGTGCCAGGTGGTGGGAACGGTGTGTCCGTTACCTGATCTCTCGGTGGCGGAAGGTGCGGCGCTGCTCGTGGAGGAGGGAATGGCCTGTTCAATGGATGGGATCACCATGTGCCCGCCGTCACTCACCTCGTCTCCCGAACGTCAGATAAAGCATAACCTCGTCTCGAATGTTGATCATACGACGATCTTGCTCGGTTCGGCTGCAGTGCTCACAGTTCAGTGCACACCTACGCTGTCGCCCTGGAGCAGCGCGTGTTCCATGGTCCCCATCTCCATAAGTTCTTCCTCAGTCCTCCGAATCTGATTCCACACCTTCAGTTCTTTCGCTCGCCGTTTGACTGCCAGGGTTGAGCGGGCGATGCCTCTTTTCTTTCTTCAATGCCGTCTGGAGATACTGCCGTGAAACGATCAC
>SPAX01000021.1 GCA_005239475.1 Nitrospira sp.
CGCTCGATCTGCACGATGGCGCCGCGATGCCAGCTATCGACTGCCGCATTTTCTGGAGAGGCCTTCCGATCCAGCCGACCGACTTCAGGCCGTCCTGTTTCATTGCACAACCAGGCCCGCTTCTCCCCCTTCAATTCTCGTAGTTCGCTCACGACCCTGAACGTCTTCGGGCTCCGCGTTACAATAGTGCGACCGTCGGTGCGCAACAGCAGATAGGAAAACTTCAACGCGTCTTTAATGAATCCCACATCCCGATCGATCGCGGCAATCGCAGGAGGCGTCTGCCAGGGTCGCTCCTCATGACACCAATCGTCCGGGTGGTCCAAGGCCGGACAGGCTCTCTCGTGCAGGCAAGGACTATAGACCGTACAAAGGCCTTGCTCGAGCAAGTGATTGCGCATCTGATGCAAAGCACGGGCTGTCTGCCGTAAGGCCGGCTCGACGATCATGATGGTGCCGTGCGGTGCGAGGAACGGCAGGAGCTGCGCGACAACCGCAGCACGCTCTACTGGGGGATCGACTGATGCAGAAAACAACTCATTGAGGCAGTTCGCCATGATAATGAGGTCATACGGCCCGCCCCGTACAATCTGCTTGCCCAGATCGCCTTTGAGCGGATGCTCCAGGTTGCCCTCGACACACCGGAGACCTTTGCTGGATATTCCAACCTCCTGGCAATAGGCCTCCCACAGCCTCTCCGTGTCCCGCAATGGTGCATGGGAAGCATCGGCAGCCAGGACCGACAGAGACTTTGCGCGCTCCGGGCTGCGATGCCAGAGCCAATCTAGCAAGGCTAAGGCCCCAGTCCCTGGGCCACAGCCAAGGTCAAGTACGGCCATTGGATGGTCAGGCGTTTCCGTACTGCTGTCTTCTGGAAGTTCATCCAACAGGGCTTGGACTTTTGACAGGTTCACGGGGAGAAAGTAGGCCCGATAGGCGGCAGCGTGGGCGGGGTCATCCAGGTAATGCAGTGGCAATGTTGCACGTGCTGTCGTAAAAAGACGCGAAAGGTTCACGACCGCCTGTGCCAAGCCACCACCCTGATGTTCCCGTTCAGGCGACACCTTTGCCAGCACCTTCATGATTTGCGATGACAGGCTGGACGGCCTCTTCTCGTTGAAGGGTTGCATGGGCATAGTGTATGCTGATGTTGATTAGGAGGACAACCATGACAGACGCAATTCTATTAGCCTACAAAGATGTCGAACACTCCATGGAACGATTCACCCTACTCCTCCAAAGCCACGTGGAGACGATGGGTGCGGCCCCATCCCACGACTCCGACCAAGTCTTCCGCTTGTCGCAAGGCTCTAAGGCGATGAGGGATAGCGCGATGATCTACCTCTCCTACGCCAAATACGTGGCCTATGGCATGCCGGAGAGTGAGGACATGGTACAAGACGAACTGCAGGGGTGAATACCGTTAAACGGTAACCGTTATTCGTTGAACGCAAGACGAACTTCGAAACGATTAACGTTTAACCATTCACGTATAACGCACCCCGAGCTGAAAATAAAAAGGCCCGATCCCACGAAGGATCGGGCCTTTGCTATTCAGCGCAAGGGTGTCAGATGCTGCGCATGAAATGCGCCACGTCATCCTGATTGACGGCTCCACCCATGATTGAGGACATCGCCACGTTGGTCGATTTCTTCCCGGTCAGACCGGACTCGACTTCGTCCACGATCAACTCCACCGGCATCGACTGACCGCCGTACACCCGCGGCCCACCGATGATTTTGGCCTTGGAGAACCCGTAGATCGCCGTGGCCACTTCCTTGGCCAGCCATCCGACATAGTTGAACTCCGGAACGACGATGAGCTTCGCCTTGCCGCAGAGCTGCCGTAACTCCTGCGTCGGAAATGGACGAATTGACCGGACCTTGATCAAGCCGATCTTGATGCCTTTTTCTGCGCAAATACGTACGGCTTCCCGTGACTGGGCCGCGGCACTGCCTGAGGCGATGATGACCGCCTCGGCATCATCCACGTTTTCAGCTGTAAGCAAGCCACCTATATACTGATTGATGTACTTGCGAGACCGCTCGACCGCTGCCCACACTTCCTGCTGCCAGACCGCATGGATGTTATAAGCCATGAAGTTTGATTTCTGAACCGGAGCGTCGCGTGACAAGCGGGCGGGAGGATTCTCCGCATCAAGGACCGGCACAGCGCCGCGCCACGCGTCACGAGGGGGAAGCTTCATGCTGCGGTCCTGCATCCGGACGTACCCACGGGCATGGGTCACGAAAAATCCGTCGCAGCAGACACCGACCGGGAGCGTCACATCGTTCTTCTCGCTGATCGTGAACCCGGCCATGAGGAAATCATACATATCCTGCTGGTTTTCAGCATGGAGGACGATCATGCCGGAGTTCAATAAATAGGCAACTTCGATGTTGTCCGGCTGAATGGCCAACGGGGCGTTGACGACGCGGCAGGTAAACATGGCGACAATAGGTAGCCGATGCCCGGGCCAGGACGCGATGCCTTCAAGACCCCTCAGCGTACCGGGGCCAGCGGTCGCCGTAAAGCAGCGAACACCGGCTCGCGATCCGCCGGCCATCGCTGCCATGACACCGACTTCTTCTTCACCACGGTAATACTCTTTCACGTACCCTTCGCCGTAAAGCACACCGACGAGCTGCATCGTTTCGCTCTGCGGGGTGATCGGATAGGCAATGGCCAGGTCCACGTTGGAGCGCCGAACGGCCTCTTTCGCCGCTTCGCTGCCCGTAATGAACTCTTTCGTTCGCGGGGCTTCGAGGAACAAGTATTCCGGCGTGACTATCTTCTGCCGTTTCGCTTCGGCATGGGGGTCTTTCCTTGCGCCCGTCGTCTCGGCCGGTTTAGGCGCAACGACACTCGTGATGGGATCGCCCTGCGGGTTTGTCTTTTGTTCTGCTTCGAGTGCTTCGCTCATCATGACACCTCTTGGCTATATCGCCCGTGCTGTTGACCTTACTTAGCCTTCACGCTTCATCTGCTCGGCCGAATGGCCAAAGGCAGCCGCGCCGGCAAGGCCCGCCACAGGCGCAAAGGTGAGGGGATTGGTGTGAGTTTTCCCGCCGTGAACTCTCGATTGCGTACCGGTAAATCGTACGTTCTCGCCATTCTCCGGTAACTTAATGCCCATTTCTTCACGCACCCGCTTGAAGACCTGCGCGGTCTTTCTCAACTTGATGATGTCCGAATCCCGAATCGTCAGCATCGCATCTTCATGCCCCTGCTCCGCACAGATTGCCATCGTCAGGCAGTTCGTCCCGGCACGAATCATTTTCAAGGTCAAGTTGGCGTAATGGCAATGCACACCGATAAAGACGCAGGCTTCGATCTTATTACCCCAAATCGTGAGGTTCGGATGGTTCGGATTGATGACCTCTTCCGGGTCGATCTTTGGATACTTCGGACGATAGTCCGGCATGGGGATGATCATGACGTCAGGAATCTGGGCGGCGATCTCCAGCACGGCCTTGGCCTTTTCAACGGCATGCTCGTTCCAGGCCCAGAGTACCAACGGTCCTGGGAAGATCGTGGCGTTGGGGCAGGTCAGCATCTTGCGGGCCATCTCTTCGATGACCTTGTCCTCATTCTCCTCCAGCAACCCATAGTAGAGCCCCTGCCCTGGGTCAGGCAGCGCGACCCCCAACTGAGCCGCCGACGGAGGATGGAATCCTGCCGGACCAGGAACAATGATGCGTTCTCTTGTATCTGACGTCGTTGCCACTCCCGTACCTCCCTAATTACCTATCACAATCATTGGATTGGACAGGACTGCAACGGTGGTTTTCTCTTCATACCGAATGTTATCGGTGACGGCAGCCAGCGGCAATTGATCGATCATAATCATCTTAATGGCATTATTTTTTGCCATCGTGTCGCACACCCACACACATAGCGCACAACCCTTGCACCGATCCACCGCTATGTAGGCAGTGCCGTACTTGAAGCCCCTATCCGTCCCCATGGCTTCGCTATACTGAATGGTATTCGCTTCAGGACAATATTGCGTACAGAGTTTGCAGCTCTTCGAGGCGCAAATCTCAACATCGATATTGGCTACCAGATACATGGTACTCCTTCGTGCTAAATCCTGGTTAGGCGCTTACGGTCGCACGGGCTTCCGACCGTTTGACCGATGTTGCAGCCCAACCGTGATCAACTGCGTAGTTCCAGCCGGCCTGAATCACCGCCACATTTTTATCGATCAGCTCCTGCTTCTTCTTGAATTTCCGCTCGACGACACTGTCCAAGGCCGCGGTTCCGCCGGAGACGACAAATCCTTTACCAAGGAACCGGTCCTTCACCGACTGCTCCAGCGCGTCAACCGAGGTCAGTCCCGTGATCGCTCCAATGCAGCCCATCAAGGCCATATTCGTGCAAAGGTCCATCCCTGCAACTTCGAGGGATAGCTTGGTGGCGGGGAAATAGTAGAGCTTCGCACGGCGCTCATCCAACTCACGCTGCTGATCCCTGTGAAGGCTCATGGGACCATCGTTGTTGATCAGTGCAATCCCGTCTTCCTTCAATCCGAAGTAGAACGGCATCGTATAGGATTTGCCATGGGTAATGACCTGTGGGTGAAAGATAATGATGATGTGCGGGAAGGTGATTTCCCCGATCTCATAGATCGGTTCATCCGACACACGGACGTAGCTCTCGACCGGCGCCATCCGTTTTTCCGACCCATAAAATGGGACGATCGTGCTTTCACCGCCGGCATGGATCACTGCGGTGCTCAGAATGTGTGACCCCGTCACGACACCCTGACCGCCGACCCCTGCCATCCGAATGTTGAAGCGCTTTGCCATATCCGAGCCTCCCTCCGAGTCGTTTATGCCTTGTTTGGAATTGCAGCGGCAGGAGCAGCCGCCTTCGGAAGATAGTCTCTGTAGCCATACCGCTCGGTCAGATACTGCTTGGCCTCATCGCTTACATACTCCGTAAACTGATACCGATCATTCTCAACAGTTTTCGCGTCTTCCATTACCTTGTCGGTCGGAATCGCGTACTCGATGTTACAGGAGGTGTAGGCTTGAATGTAGGTTGAGCCCACTTCGCGGGCAATCAGCACGGCCTTCTTGATGACACTCTCGACGCGGCGGGGATTGTTCGGAACCACCGTCGCCACGTACGCACACCCAGCCACCTTCGCCATTTGCAACATGTCCATTTTCTCGAACTTTTTCCCCAACGGGGCCATCTTTAAAACGGCACCACGGTTGGTCATCCCGCTCTCTTGCCCACCGGTGTTGCCGTACACTTCATTGTCCAACATGATCGTGGTGAACCGTTCCTTTCGGAACCAGGAGTGGAGCACTTGCTGGAAACCGATATCCGCCGTTCCACCGTCTCCCGCCATAACCACCACATCCTTCGGCTTGTCACCAAACCGCAGCCGCAGCCCGCGGGACAGTCCGCTCGCGACACCGTTCTGATCGCCATAGTTGCCGTACACAAACGGGATCGCAGCCTGTGAAATTGCTAACCGTCCACAGCCTGCTGTTCCAACAGTGATGGTGTCTTCCGGGTTGGGGAAAGCGATGATTGCCAGTCGGATGAACAGAGTCATCGCACAACCGGCACACATGGGATGTTCTTCAAGAATTTCCTTGAAGCTTCCCATCTGAGAGACCGAAATTTTCTTTCCAAACGGGCCATGCTCGACCATATCCCGATATTCTTTGGGCATGAACTTCTCAAATCCGCCGGAAAACTTTACATAGTCAAGACTCATTGGAGCACCTCCCTCTATCGTTTTAACGGAATTCTGTTGCCTGTCGGGAAGACACAGTTACGTGTAACGGGCCCGCAGAAATTCGAGGTTGGATGAATGAAGCTGACCCGCTCATTGACGTTCACACGAGGAGGCATCGTAGCAAAGCCCAAAAAAGACTGTCAATGAGAAACGTCGCACATTCTCGAATCACGTGCCTATCGAGGAATACTATAACTTCCTGATATTCAACGCAACTTCTCAGAAGGCCCACCATACCAGAAAGAAGCCCTAGCACATCTCAAGCCCGTAGGCCATTCGCCCTAACAACTTGTGTTTTTGCAATGTTTTCACACCTGTCGACCGTGCGACCGGCTTCATGGCATTGGAAAGAGAGATTGCCGATTCCACAAAACCTGTCTAGACTGGACCCCTATGTCAACACATGTGATCATCCCTGGGGAAGACGAAGGCGCTCAGCACGCCGGTGGGGTCCATAAACGTCCCCCGATTCCCGACAATTCGCTCAAAGCTGAGTGCCCGAAGTTCATGAGCCATGGCCCCTGCGGAGGCGTTCGGAAAGGGGGCTCGTGTGAGGTGTACCCCGAGATGGCTTGCCCCTGGGTGACCCTTTACATTCAATTGGAAAAAATCGGCCAAGTGGAGTGGATGAAACAAGTCTAATCGACGTGAGGCGCGTTGAAGACGTGAGGGGTGAGGGGTGAGGCGTAAGGGGAAAAAGATTAAGCCGGCGACAAGGCTGGGCTATAACGAGCGACATGCAAAGAGCGGTATTGCCGCTCCACTGCCGGACATCGAAACATTCCCGAACCAATACAAGGGCTACGAAATCACCATCGAGATCCCCGAATATACCGCGATCTGCCCGAAGACCGGTCTTCCAGACTTCGGCATTATCACGCTGCACTACATGCCCGACAAAAAGTGCCTCGAACTGAAGTCGTTGAAAATGTATCTCCATGCGTACAGAAATCTCGGCATCTTTTATGAAAACGCGGTCAACCGCATCCTGCACGATGTCGTGAAGGCCTGCCGGCCTGTGTGGGCCAGGGTGACCGGCACCTTCGCCGCCCGTGGCGGGCTCCGAAGCATCATTGAGGCGAAATACCCGTGAGCCTTATCCGCCATTCATGCCCTTCCGCTTGATAGACTCCCGCTGATGGCTACCTACGCAATCGGCGACATCCAAGGCTGCCTCACTCCATTTAGACGACTCCTCGATCAGATTTCATTCGATCCACGGACAGATCAGTTGTGGCTGGTCGGCGACCTCGTCAATCGCGGCCCTGACTCTCTCGCCCTCCTCCGATTCGTGCGAAGTCTCGGCGGCGCCGTTCGCATTGTGCTGGGCAACCATGATCTCTTTTTGCTCGCTGCAGCCGAGGACATCGCCACGGTACGGCAGAAGGATACGATTCACGACGTCTTGGAAGCGAAAGATCGCGGTGAATTGATCGCCTGGCTTCGTTGCCAACCACTCCATTATCGCGAGGGATCGTTCCTGATGATCCACGCAGGACTGCTTCCACAGTGGACCATCGACGAGTCAGTCAGCTTTGCGCGTGAGGTCGANGCGGTGCTTGCAGGCCCGGACTATCGGGCGTTCCTCCACAGCCTGTTTCACGGACCAGCCCCACAGTGGGATTCATCGTTGACAGGGTTGGAGAGGCTCGTAAGTATCACTCGTGTGCTGACCAGATTACGAACCTGCACCCCAACCGGTGAGATGTCGGGATTCTCCGGCCCTCCGGAACAGACGCCCGCCGGCTATCTCCCCTGGTTCCACATCCCACACCGCCGCCATACGGATGTCACCATCATTTGCGGCCACTGGGCCGCACTGGGATTACACCTCGAACCCGATCTCTTGGCCATTGATAGCGGATGTGTATGGGGCCGGCAGTTGACCGCGATTCGACTAGAAGATCGCGCGGTGTTTCAAGTGTCCTGCGGAGGCAATGAGATTGCAGGTGATTGAACCGCAGCCACCTAATCNAACTTGGCCGCGCTATTCCACGCACCCGTTTCCGTCCTATCGATTCCTTCCAGGAAATAATCTGCACCCGCGGCGCGATCCCCTCGGCCATTCCTACGGTCAGCCGGAGCCGCAGCTCGTAGCCTTTCCACCAGAAGAATGGGAACGGTCAGAGGATTACCTATATGGGATCGANCTCTACAACTACGCCTACTGGTGGGAATGCCACGAAGTCTTTGAAGGTCTNTGGCACGCNGNGGGNCACNACANCGANCANGGAAACTTNTTCCAANCCCTCATCCAGNTCGCCGCCGCCAATTTAAAATACTTTCTCGGTAATCCTGCGGCAGCACACAATCTCTTTCAGAGGGGAATCATTCGATTGCAGAACGTTCCTCCTACATATATGGGCATCGACGTGAATCGCCTAACGGAAGCGTTACAAGCGCACCTGATCAATCCCTACCCGCATACTCCACTCATATGTTTAGACCAACGGTGAGAGAAACAGGAAGGCGAGCAATAGGAACCAAGGAGTCTGCGGAAAAACTATTGTGGCACGGTGGAAATTCGATGATCCGCACGTCTAGGACAATAGGAGAACCGCGCGAGACTGGCGGGACGGACGAGACGGGGAGTCCACTCGGTCTACGTCGCGCCTTTCTCGCACGTCGCGCTCGTCACGCGCCACGGTGCGTGGCGCTGGAGGTCTTTTTCAGCAGACTGCTAATGGTAGCTTTCGGAATCGGTGGGAAACTTGCCTTCCTCGACTTCTTCTTTGTAGCGGCGAAGCGCTTGGAGCGCATCCGCCTTGAGATGGGCATACGGCTTCACAAACTTCGGCACAAAGTCGTCAAACAGTCCGAGGAGGTCATAGAGGACCAGGATTTGGCCGTCACAGTGGGGACCGGCCCCGATTCCAACTGTCGGAATGGTCAATTGTTCCGTAATGGTCTTGGCCAATTCTGCAGGAATCGCTTCGAGCACGATCGCGAAGGCGCCGGCTGCTTCAAGGGCTTTGGCATCGTTCAGCAACACCCGCGCATGATCTGATCCTTTTCCCTGTACCTTGTAGCCGCCAAATTGATGAACTGATTGGGGAGTCATGCCAAGATGCCCCATCACCGGAATGCCGATACCGGTCATCGCGGCTACCCGATCGACCACCACTGCGCCGCCCTCCAGCTTGATTGCCTGGGCCCCAGCCTGCAGAAACCGTCCCGCATTGCGCAGCGCGTCTTCGTGGCTGGCTTGATAGGACATGAACGGCATATCGCTGATGACGAGCGCTCGTTGGGCAGCCCCTGCCACAAGCTTCGTGTGGTAGAGCATGTCGTCCATCGTCACAGAGAGCGTATTGGCCTTCCCCTGTACGACCACACCCAAGGAATCCCCGACCAGAATCGCCTCGATGCCGGCCTGTTCGATAATGCGTGTAAAGAGCGCGTCGTAGGCCGTGACGACGATGAGCTTTTTCTTGTCGTGCTTGTAGCGCTGAAACTCTGGGATCGTCATCAACCCACTTCCGCTTTGGTGATAATGTCAGCCAGCCGGTGCGTGGCCCTGATGGCCATAATATGAACTCCGTCGCAGTAGGGCTGTACCGCCTTGATCGTCCGCACCGCAATGTCCACCCCTACATCCTCCGCATGCTCGGGGCCGGCAGCCCTGAGTTCGTCGATCATCTCCTGCGGGACTGACACGCCAGGAATATTCGCGTTCATGAACTCCGCCATCTTGGCGTTCCGGAGGACGAGAATGCCCGCCAGCACTTTGACATTAAAGGGGCGAACCGCCTTCATGAAGGACGCAAACTGCTCCGGATGGTAAATCGCCTGCGTCTGGAAAAACTGGGCACCCGCTTTCACCTTTACTTCAAACTTCGCAAGCATGGGTCCCAGCGGGTCGGCCTCGGGAGTCACCGCACCCGCAATGGTAAACTGCGTTGCACCGTCTAACTTGTTCCCCGCAAGATCCCGCCCGTTGTTGAGTCCCTGCACAAGCTGCATCACTTGGACGGAGTCCAGATCATAAACCGGCTTTGCTTCTTTGTGATCTCCGACGGTCGGATAGTCTCCGGTGAGGCACAGAATATTGTGGATGCCGAGCATGGAGGCGCCCATGAGGTCCGACTGGATCGCAATACGATTCCGATCACGACAGGTCATCTGCATGACCGGATCATGGCCGAGTTCGTAGAGGAGTCTGCAGACAGGGAGAGAACCGGCCCGCACAATGGCGGCCGTGTTGTCCGTCACGTTGACCCCGTGCACACGCCCCACCAACTGCTTGGCATTCTCTAACACGCCTGAAATGTTGGTGCCTTTGGGGGGATTGTACTCAATCGTGACAGCAAACTGTCCCTGATCGAGCACATCCTTCAACCGCCGGGGCTCTCGACTCATTTTTTTCCTAACCCCCTCACTCTAACAAGGAGGTGGCTGGGTTGCTCCATCGTGCGCGCGTCCAACGAGGGGAGTCCGCGACCGCGCGTTGCGCGAGCACAGGAGCACCCAGCCACCTCACATCATTCCTGCCATTCTCTTAGCAGACTCCACCGTGTTGTCCAGCAGCATCGCAATCGTCATCGGCCCCACACCACCCGGTACAGGACTAATCCAGCCTGCCTTTTGACTGACCGGTTCAAAATCAACATCGCCGACAACTTTCCCATCGGGGAGCCGGTTCATCCCCACATCGATGACGACTGCCCCTTCGCGCACCATGTCGGCCGTGACAAATTTGGCTTTCCCAATCGCGACCAGCAAAATCTCGGCTTCGCGACAGACCGCCGGCAAATCCTTGGTCTTGGAGTGGCAAATCGTCACTGTGGCGTTGCGCTGGAGCAACATAAGCGCCAACGGCTTGCCGACGATGTTACTCCGTCCCAATACGACCGCGCGCTTCCCTTCAATGTTCACACCGGTGGATTCGATCATCTTGATGACGCCCTTCGGCGTACAGGCTTCAAACACCGGATGCCCCTCAACGAGTCGACCGAAATTGTACGGATGAAACCCGTCTGCGTCCTTGTCGGGCGACACCGCTTCGAGAACGACTTTGCTGTCGATATGCTTCGGGAGCGGCAACTGCACCAATATCCCGTGGATCTTGGGATCGGCGTTCTCCTTTTCGATCAAGGCCAACAACTCTGCTTGCGTCGTGCTTGCCGGCAATTTGTGATCATCGATATAGATGCCCGCCGCATCACAGGCTTTCTGCTTGCTCTTCACATAGAGATGCGAGGCGGGATCGTCGCCCACCAGGATGGTCGCCAGACCGGGCTTCATCCCGGTCTGAGCCAAGACCGCAGCTGATTCGGTTGCCAACCGCTCACGTACTTGCAATGCCAAGGCTTTGCCGTCGATCAAACGAGCTGCCACGGATTCCTCCTCCGTTGAGAGATCATCAGGAAAAACAGGGCACCATAGCAGGGCATTTTTGAGCAAGTCAACGACCAGCCAAGCCGTGAGGCGTCAGGCGTGAGGCGTGAAACGTGACACGTAAGACGGGAGACAAAAGAAGAAACAATCCGTTCTCTCTCCATACCCCTCACGCCTTACCCCTCACGCCTAACGCTTTACGCCTTACGTCTGTTTCTTGACAGGCTATTCGCCTGACAGCTACGATGGATTCGTCAACCACGATCAAGAGCCCTTGACCTTGCGAGCAGAATCTCCCCCGTGATGTCCCTTCTAACACGCGTCATCAGCCATCCAGCCGCCTGGCTTATCTGGATCATCCCCGGTGTGATCGTCAGCCCGCTCGGCGCCCAGATCACCGTGACGGAACTCCAGTCTCCCTATAGCTTTGTGAACGATCCCCTCGAGAAAGGCTATTTCATCTCGAGCGTCAACGGAGAGGCGGAGACCGCCGATAACAACGGGTTCATTACCAAGCTCGATCCTTACGGCAAACTCCTCAATCTCAAATTCATCCAAGGCGGGAAGGACGATATCACCCTCCATGCCCCTAAAGGCATGGCCTTGGTGGAACACGTGCTCTACGTAGCCGATCTCGATACCCTACGGGGCTTTGACACGATCACCGGTAAGCCCGTCATGGCGCTCACCATCCGATCGCCCGCTACCTCGCAGTCGGGGCTACCACAGGCCTCGTTGACCGACGTAACCTTCGATGGCAAGGGCCACTTGTATTGCTCCGATCAGAAGACCAACACAATCTACCGCGTCGATCTGGCCACCCAGACGTTTTCAGTGCTGGTCACAGACCGAGCCCTGGCCGGCCCTTCAGGCCTTGTCGTCCATCCCAAATCAGGCCAGATCATTGCGGTGAGCTGGGACAAGGGCAAGATTTCCGAGGTCTCGCCGGAAGGCGTGGTAACGGAACTCTTCTCCAACGGATTCTTTTCCAACCGCTTTCAAAATCTTCGCGGGGTGGATTTCGACCGTTGGGGCAATATGTACGTGTCGGATTCCACGACGGGAAAAGTCTGGCGCATGAGCTGGGACAAGCGGTTTCAAGTCATCGCCGAATTCTTACCTTCGCCGGGAGATCTGAGTATCGACCGTGCGAACAACCTCATCCTTGTTCCGTATGAATTGGCCCATGCGGCCGAGATGAACGGGCTTGAAACCCCCAGTGATGGGAAGCCCAAGAAAGAAAAACGGACGTTGGCGGACTATGGCTTCATCCCCCCACCACCGAAGCCGGCACCGGAAGGGCCCACAAACAAATGAGCCAATGCGCCTATTGTACACAACGCAAAGGCAAACGGCCCTGCCCCGCCTTGGCGGGGCCGATCTGCAGCCAGTGTTGCGGCGAACACCGGATCGTACGGATCTCATGCCCGGCTGACTGCGTGTACCTCGAATCCGGAAGCGACTATCAGCAGAAGCGACTGGCAGTTCAATTCATGCCGGTGCGCCGAGACTTCTATCGTGAACTGGAGGAACTGGGCGGCGAGAAGGCCGTAGCCCTGTTTAATCTCGTCGAAGTGGTGATCTTTGGTTACTTCCAGGGTCGCCGCGACGGACAGGATGCGGAAATCGTGGCGGCACTACAGGCCTTGCGGCGAACGCTCAGCCCCCTCCATGTGCCTGCCGGACCGATGCCGGTCTTCGCGGAACATCTGAAGAAGGAATATGACACGTTCAAGAAGCAGAACCCTCAACAGATCGCCGATATGTCCTCCGCGCCAGAGATATTGGACCATACAATCACTTTCGTTTCCCGCTTTTCCGGTACTGACTTCCAATCACAACGGTTCCTCGGCGGACTCATCGGCTATGTGCGAGCCTACCATCCCGAGATTGCAGAGCACTTGACCAAGCAACGTGAACCTGGCCACATCATCTTGCCTGGACAACAGTTCATACCCCCCGCGGCCCCTGAGCCCCATACCCATGGCCCGGGGTGTCAACACCACCACTGACGGGTAGCCACTCCCGAAGATGGGTGACCACACACCATGAGTGCAGATAAAGAACGAAAGATTAGAAAAGCACGCCGGGTGGAGTTGCGCTGCACCCTGGGATTTTCTTCCGGAGAGGTCGAAGGCGACGCCACGATCACAAACATCTCGACGTCAGGTTGTCGAGCCGAATCTGACATCAATATGGCGGAAGGACTCGACGCTCAGGTCATACTTCAGCTTCCCGACCAGTCACCACCAGTGAAAGTAGAACGAGCCTCAGTGCGCTGGGTTTCAGGCCGTGCATTTGGCCTGAGCTTCATTCTGTTCTTCCCGTCCGAGCGAGCCCGCCTCCGCACATTCATCGAAAAAATCAAATAGCGTTCTCTCTTCTACTTTCCACACTCCCCAAGCAGCGCGGTTTCATGGACTCAAACTGCGCACATTGAACGAGCACATTCTTGTTGTACGGGCTAGAGCACGGGAGTCCGTGAGACCGCGCTGCTATTCGACAATCGTCACCGTCATCTCAATCCGATCGTTCGGTAGGTCGTGGTCGTTTCTCGGCACGTTCACAATCTTATCGGCAACGCCAAGGCCTTTGATCACCTCACCAAACGCCGTGTATTTTCCATCGAGGAAGGGGGACTGCTCGACGACAACGAAAAACTGCGACCCCGCGGTGTCAGGCTCGTTCGCTCGCGCCATCGACACAATGCCCCGCTTGTGAGGAATATCGCTGAACTCCGCCTTGAGCAAGATGGGATTGCCCTTCTCATCTTTAGGCCCACCCTGCCCATAGGTGTCCTTGCGCAGTGAGTTCTTAGTATTGGGATCACCACCCTGGATCATAAAGCCTGGGATAACCCGGTGGAAGATCGTCCCATCGTAATAACCGGACTTGGCCAACTTGATAAAGTTTTCAACATGCTTCGGGGCCACATCCGGATACAACTTGATATGGATGTCTCCAAACTTAGTTTTGATAATAGCTTTTGGAGCAGGGGCCGAGGGAGGCGCAGCCGGTTTCACGTCGGCCTTCCCTCCACAACCCGTGAGGAGACCGATCGCCAACAGCACTCCACACAGCACGAGACTTCTCATGGCAACAGAGTCACGCGTCATAGCCCACCAACCTTGCATCGTTTACTCAACCACCACTACCGTCACCTCCGCCCGTTCATTCGGAAGGTCGCGGCTGTTTTTCGGCAAACTGACAATCTTGTCCGCCACCTCCATCCCCTTCACCACCTCGCCAAAGACCGTATACTGCCCATCGAGAAAATTCGAATCCTTGACGACAATGAAGAACTGCGAACCGGCACTGTTGGGATCGCTCGTGCGCGCCATGGAGAGAATCCCTCGTCGGTGAGGAATGTCGTTGAACTCAGCCTTGAGCCGCTGACTCGGCCCACCCTGACCGTAGGTCTCCGGCTTATTCAGATCTTTAGTGTTGGGATCGCCCCCCTGGATCATGAAACCTGGAATCACCCGATGAAAGATTGTTCCGTTGTAGAAGCCGGATGTCGCCAACGCGATGAAATTCTCAACATGCTTGGGCGCCTTCTCAGGGAAGAAGACGATATCCATGTCGCCAAACTTTGTTTTGATAATGGCCTTGGGACCTTTCGTCCCTTCTGCTTTCCCCGCTGGAGCCTTGTCAGCTGCAAAGAGGGCACCCATACCCAGCAACAGACTCCCACCGAGCACGAGCGTCACCGCCACCATTTTCACCATGATTCGTCTCTGCATCATCACCCTCCCTGAAATAATGACTGACCCCGTTGTAAAACAATTCTTCCCTGCCGCCTAGCAGGCTACGAAAAAAATTAGTTTGTACACCATACACGCTGGAATCTTACAGCATAGTCTCACTGTCAACATAGCCCTCAGGATGCTCAAAAAGGCCGTCCAGCAAGGCCGCAGCGAGCGAAGAGGCGAGGCGTACGCTTCGGTACGTTGAGCCTCTGAGCGATGCGAGAACGCCGCTGGCGGTCTTTTTCAGCATCCTGAGAAATCAGGTCCCTACCTGTCGAAGAGCCTGCTTCGCCGCCTGTTGCTCTGCTTCCTTTTTGCTTCGCCCGGACCCCATGCCCACGACCTCGCCTTGAATGGACAGTTCCACCTCGAATAACTTCTGGTGGTCGGGCCCTGTTTCTCGAACGGTCGCATAGCGTGGCAATGCGTCATGCCGCTTTTGACACCACTCCTGAAACTGGGTCTTGTAGTCGCCCGCTCCAGGCTGCTCCTCTTGCGCGGCAATATGCGTGAGTTCCTCTGAGAAAATGTGGCAGGTCACCGTGCGGCTTGCCTCGAATCCTCCGTCAAGATGAACCGCCGCAAGCACCGCCTCCAGCGCATCGGCCAACAACGAGTCTTTCTCACGTCCCTTCGAACGATCCTCCCCGCGCCCGAGCTTGAGATGTTCCCCCAGTCCGAGCCGGCGGGCTACCTGCGCCAACGATGCTTCACTCACCAACTGTGCTTTCAGCTTCGAGAGAGTCCCTTCTGAAGACTGCGGCAACGCAGAGGCCAGATATTCACTCATCACAAGCGACAACACGGCATCGCCGAGAAATTCGAGCCGCTCATTATGTTGAGGCGAAGCCGTTTTCTGTTCGTTGACGAGAGAGGAGTGCGTCAAGGCTTCCTCGAGCAAGGCAAGCGCCTTGAATCGATAGCCCAACGAGGATTGGAGCGAGTCGGCAGAAGAAGCTGAAGTCATAGTGACGAGCACATCCCTCGCACAGGCCTCTTAGGCGCCGGGATTTCTAACAGGATGCTCAAACCGCCCGCCAGCCTGTCTTGTTCATTTGGTCTGTTCGGTCTATCTGGTCTGTCTTGTTTAATTGGTTTGTTTGGTTTGTCTTGTTTATATGGTTGAACCAGACTATCCGGATAAACCAGATGAACTAGATAAACAAAACAAACCAGATAGACCGGGCTTGTCACAGGCGTGCGACCAGTGAAGTTCTGGCCTACCCATCTAGTTGTTCCGCAGCCGGCTGAAGAGCAGGCAGGCATTGACCCCGCCGAATCCAAAAGAATTCGATAGCGCCACCGTCACCGTAACCGGTCTGGCCCTGTGCGGAATATAGTCCAGATCGCAGGCAGGATCCGGATGATCCAGGTTGATCGTCGGAGGAAGTATCCCGTGGTGAAGCGCCAGAACACAAAACACCGCTTCAATCCCACCGGCTGCCCCGAGTAAGTGGCCGGTCATCGACTTGGTCGAACTCACCGGGATGCGGTAGGCCCGCTCGCCGAACACCTGCTTGATGGCCTTGGTCTCAATCGCATCCGCCATCGTCGACGTACCATGCGCGTTAATATACCCGACCTCGTCCTTGCTGATACCGGCATCCTTGAGCGCCAGCTCCATGCACCGAACTGCGCCTTCTCCCTCTTCAGACGGGGCAGTAATATGGTAGGCGTCGCTGTTCATGCCGTAGCCGATCAATTCGGCATAGATCCGAACGCCACGCCGTCGCGCATGCTCCAGTTCCTCCAAGACCACGACTCCGGCGCCTTCGCCGAGCACGAACCCATCGCGATCCTTGTCGAACGGCCGACTCGCTTTCGTCGGATCATCGTTGCGAAACGACAAGGCTTTCGACGCTGCAAACCCTGCAACCCCCAACGGCGTAATGGCGGCTTCCGCCCCACCCGCGATCATGACATCGGCATCGCCGGCCTGAATCAGCCGATACGCGTCACCGATACAGTGATTGCCCGTCGCACAAGCCGTCACCGCACAGGAGTTTGGTCCCTTGGCGCCCAATCTGATTGCCACCTGCCCGGAAGCCAGGTTGATAATGGTCATCGGAATGAAAAACGGTGAGACGCGCCCGGGGCCTTTTTCCTGCAGAATCTTGTGGTAGTGTTCGATCGACCCAAGCCCCCCGATGCCCGATCCGATATATACACCGACTTTCGTGGCCTCTTCCGGCGCCACGGTGAACCCCGCATCATCCACCGCCAGCTGGGCAGCGCCCACGGCATAATGGATGAACGTATCCATCTTTTTAATTTCTTTTTTCTCGATGAACTGGGCTGGATCGAAGTCTTTCACTTCACCGGCGATTTGGGCATCGTACGCCGCAGGATCGAATTTCGTGATTCGACCGATGCCGGATTCACCGGCACAAATGGCCTTCCAGGTCTTTTCGACACCCGTCCCCAGAGGCGTAATCAGCCCCAGACCGGTCACCACAATCCGCCTGGTCGAACGAGGACTCATCACGTCCTACAACCGCTAGGCCTTTTCCTTAATGTAGTCCAGTGCTTTCCCAACCGTCAGAATCTTCTCTGCGTCTTCGTCGGGAATCTCAATGCCGAATTCTTCTTCGAGGGCCATCACCAGCTCAACCGTATCGAGCGAGTCGGCGCCGAGGTCTTCCACGAAACTGGCTTCGGGCGTGACCTCATCCTCTTCGACTCCGAGCTGCTCACCGATAATTTTTTTTACCCGTTCATCCACAGTACCCATTGATTTCCCTGCCTCCTTCCCCATCCTAGACCCTCCTTGTCGCTGCGAATCTGCCGCCGCAGCATCATACAATATTCTGTCCGCACAGTCGTCAGGGCATCAACATTCCACCGTTCACGTGCAACACGTGCCCGGTGATGTAGGCTGCATCGTCCGACACGAGAAAACGCACCGCCGCCGCAATATCGGCCGGTGTGCCCAACCGTCCCAATGGGATTTGCTTCTGGAGCGTCTCTTTGACCTCCGTCGACAATCCCTGCGTCATGGCAGTATCGATAAATCCCGGCGCGACCGCGTTCACCGTGATTGAACGGCTTGCATATTCCCGTGCAACCGTCTTCGTCAACCCGATCACCGCCGCCTTCGATGCCGCATAATTGGCCTGGCCCACATTACCCATCACTCCGACGATCGAAGCAATGTTGACGATACGACCATACCGCTGCTTGGTCATTGGGAGCAAGACCGCCTTTATACAATTGAACGTCCCGTTTAAATTTACCTGGAGCACTAGGTTCCAGTCTTCCTCCTTCATCCGCAACAATAGACCGTCACGCGTAATCCCGGCATTGTTCACCAGAATATCGACCTTCCCCCATTCCTTGAGCACCTGGTCGACCATGGTTTTGGTGTCCGCGGCGTCCGCCACATTCACTTTTACATTCAAAGCCTTGCGCCCCAACTGCTCCACCGCCATAACCGTGTCCTTCGACCGGCCCTGATCAAGATCGGCGACCACAATATCAGCCCCGGCTTGAGCCAACGACTCTGCTATCGCCCGGCCGATCCCTTGCGCCGCCCCTGTGACAATCGCAACCTTACCATGGAGTAACATCCGCTCGCTCCTCATATACTTTCACGCACCGAACGCAGCGCGGGTCGCCTCAAGCGACTTAGGATCATTGACATTCAGGGTCACCGCTTCCGGCAGAATCCGTTTGATCAAGCCGCTCAACACCGTTCCAGGCCCAACTTCGACGAAGGTCATCACACCCATCGCGGCCATGGCCTTCACCGAGTCTTCCCAGAGCACCGACGAAGGAAGTTGACGTACCAACGACGCCTGGATATCACCGGCCTTGGTGATCGCCCTAGCTTCTGCATTATTCACCAAGGGCATCTTGAGATCGGACCACGTGATGGCCGCCAACTCTCCAGCAAGTCGATCGGCCGCTTTCTGCATCAGGGGTGTATGCACCGGCACACTCACGGGGAGAGGGATCGCCTTCTTACACCCTTTGGCCTTTGCCAGTTCGATGGCCCGTTCCACAGCAGCCTTTTCCCCGGCGATGACAATCTGGCCAGGCGAATTGAAGTTCGCCGCAGCCACAACTCCCACAGATGAGGCCTCTCGACACACCTCTTTTACCACGTCAGCGGCGAGACCGAGAAGCGCAGCAACAAGCCCAGTCCCCGGTGGCACCGCTTCGGCCATATAGCGACCTCGCTTCTGCACGATCGCCACCGCCTCACGATAGGTCACCCCCCCCGCTGCGACAAGAGCCGAGTATTCACCCAGGCTATGACCGGCTACCGCGACTGGCGTGATCCCCAATGGCTCGAGCGCATGGAGCGCGGCGATACTACTCACCAACAATGCTGGCTGAGTATATTCCGTGAGATTCAATCGGTCCGCTGGTCCCTCAAAACACAGCGCGGCAATGTCATATCCCAGCACCGACGATGCCTCTTCGTAGAGACTTCTGATGCTCGGATGGGTCTCTACCAACGCTCTCCCCATCCCGACTGACTGAGACCCCTGGCCTGGGAAGACCAACCCAATACTGGATGACCTGGTTGATTGGAGAGTCGCCATACTACCGGAGTGATTACACGAGGCTACTGGTTACGCTCATTATCGCGGCACTCGAAGCTGGAATGGGCACACCGTGCCGTCTCCGTGGGTTTAGATATCGTCGAATTTCCTTTGAATGTCAACGGGAAAAGTTGTTCGGCGGAAAGGCAAGTAACGCGGGGATAGAGGCCTGCTTCAATCCGCCACATCACCATCGAATAAGAGCGGACGCCCACGTCAATCCGGCGCCGAAGGCCCCTAACATCACCAGGCTCCCTTCTTTGATTCGCCCCTGGCGCAGGGCTTCATCCAAGGCAATGGGGATCGAGGCCGCTGACGTATTCCCATACCGATCGAGATTCAGCATCACTTTCTCTGGCGGGAGTCCGAGACGCTCGGCGACCGCCTTGAGAATACGAACATTCGCTTGGTGCGGCACATAGAGGTCGAGATCCTCAACACGGAGATGATTCGCCGCCAAGGTTTCTCGCGCGACTTCTTCCAAGGTCCGAACCGCCACCTTAAAGGTCTCGTTCCCCTTCATCTTGATGTACTGCATCCGTTCCGCCACGACCTTTTCAGAGGGCGGCAAACGTGATCCTCCCCCCGGCACCGCAATCAAATCGCAGAGGGCGCCATCGGATCGAAGATGCGTAGACAGGATGCCCCGGTCGTTCTCACTGGCGCTGATGACTGCCGCTCCAGCCCCATCGCCGAACAAAATACAGGTGTTGCGATCGGTCCAGTCGGTAATCGCTGACATCACTTCCGACCCGACGATTAACACATGGCGCATGCCGGTTTTCACATAGGCATCCGCCACCGATAACGCATAGACGAACCCGCAACAGGCGGCCGACAGATCACAGGCCGCCGCACGCGTCGCCCCCAGCTGATGTTGAATCAGACAAGCGGTGGCAGGAAGCGGATAATCACCGGTGCAGGTGGCCAACAGGATCAGATCGAGATCTTCCGCACTCACCCCCGCGGCCGTTAAGGCCCGCTCCGCCGCTTTCACCGCCAGATCAGAACAGGCTTCACCGGGACCGGCCACATGTCGCTCGCGGATACCGGTCCGTTCGACAATCCATTCATCCGAGGTGGCCACCATCCGTTCGAGGTCGGCATTGGTCAGCACCTTGGCCGGCACGTACGATCCGGTCCCTGCAATCCGGGCCCTCATGCCGACGCATCCTTGGTTGGCTTGGCTTGCGAGAGGCTCTCTTGAATATCACGCTGAATCAGTTCATCGACGCGACTCTCTGCCAATCCCTTCGCCCGGCGGATGGCATTCTTGATCGCCTTGGCGGATGAACGGCCATGGCAGATCATGGTAATGCCATTGACGCCCAGGAGCGGCGCCCCGCCAAATTCCGCGTAATCGATTCTTTTCTTCAAGTTAAGCAGCGGCTTGGCAATGAGCGGATAGGCCAAGCGGCCGAAGAAGGATCCGGAAATTTCCTTGAGCAACAATTTCTTGATCGTATCGGCCACTCCCTCGGAAATCTTCAGCGCGACGTTCCCAATGAAGCCATCACACACCACCACATCAGCGCTCCCACTATACACCTCACGGCCTTCGATATTGCCGATGAAGTTGAGTGAACTGGCTTTGAGGAGCTTGAACGCCTCCTTCGTGACCTCATTCCCTTTGCTGTCTTCTTCCCCGATACTCAACAGCCCGATACGTGGGTTGGGCTTCCCAAAAAGATATTTGCCATACTCATTCCCCATAATGGCGAATTGGGCCAGATGCTGAGCCGTACAATCCACATTAGCCCCCACATCCAACATGATTGCCGTACCGGTCAGAGTGGGCAGGCTTGTCGCGATCGCCGGCCGCTCGACGCCCTTCGTCAGCCCCAGCACAAAGAATGACGCCACCATGCTGGCGCCGGTGTTCCCGGGACTGACCACAGCGCTCGCCTCGCCACTCTTGACCAACTCAGTGGCAATCCAGATAGAGGAATCCCGCTTCTTACGGGCCACGGTAGCCGGCGACTCGTGCATCTCGACGACCTGCGAGGCATGCCTAATAGACAGGCGGGAGTCCGAGCAACCAAGACGGCGACATTCGGCGGTGAGAATGGCCTCGTCACCGACCAGCAGCACTTCGACATCACATTCCCGGGCGGCCTGGAGAGCCCCTTCAATGGCCGGGGCCGGTCCATGGTCGCAGCCCATGGCATCAAGCGCAATCTTCATAGCGGCTAAGTACTCATCGGATGATGACGTGTCACGTGGTCATGAAAAAAGAGCAGCCGTACCACGCAACATGCGGCAGGAGTTTAGAGCAGTGAAATGATCGACGCAACAGGCAAACAAGCACAATCCCGTGATGATCCGCTGAGCCATCGAACCCTGCAGATACGGCCCAACGGCCCCGCCGTGAACCAGTCTAGGACTCTTCGACCTGGATGACCGCCTTGCCTTTATACGTTCCGCAATTCAAGCAGGTGTAATGCGGCAGCTTGATCTCGTGGCACTGCGGACAGACGGACATGCCCGGCGGTGTGATGCGCAGTTTTTGTGTGCGCCGCTTGTCGCGTCGTTCCCGTGAATGTTTATGTTTCGGATTTGGCATGGCAACTCCTTCTCACTCTCGATAGCAGGCGGTCGCGCTATGATGCTGACGGTCCGCCGGTCTTGCGTTTCATTCCCTGGACCACCCGAAATGTCGGAATCGGTGGTTCCGCGGCACACTGGCAGGGCCCCTCATTCAAATTTTTCCCACATCGCGCGCAGAGCCCCAAACAGTCGTCGCTGCAGAGAGGCTGCATCGGTGCGGACAGGATCACGTGTTCACGCAACATGGGAGCTAGTTCCAACTGGTTGCCCTGATATTGATACTGATCGTCAGGCTCCTCATCTTGTTCGGCCTCCACGACCTTCGCACGCGCCTTTCGGGGATCGACTCGCTTCGGATGACGCGGCGCTGACTTGGGCTCGGGGATAAAGGCCGCCCGCACAGAAAAAGCCAGCGGGTCCTCATACTCCTTCAAGCACCGCACACATTCTCGGACGATCGTGCCTTCCAGCACACCGGTCACGGCGACCAGCCCTTCGACGTTGGTCAGGTCCAGACTCACAGCCAGCGGACCCAGGACCACGGCCTCATCCTCGGTGAGGCCGAGTTCTTCAGCCGTGACCTCGCCGACCAGCGAGAGTCCATCTATAGTGATGTCCGCCAGCAGCGGCTTAAGCAGATCCATCGCGGCACCTACCTGCATTCCCATCCCCAACGTGACCAGTTATCGCTCTTCTGCAAAGCTGATGAGGGCGATGTGCCGAGCCCGCTTAACGGCGGCCGTCAATTCGCGCTGGTGCCTCATACAATTGCCGGAGATACGCCGCGGGACGATCCGACCCCGCTCAGTTAAAAAGTTTCTCAGCAGCCCAACATCTTTAAAATCGATCGACCCTTTATCAATACAAAACCTGCAAGGCCGTCTACGTTGGAAAAACCGCCCGCCACCACCGCCGTCTCGGTCTCCGCCCTGTTCACGCTCCATAACCGTCTCCCTCTCTGTTGGCAGGATGCTGAAAAGTCCGCCACCGTTAATGGAAGGTTAAGGCCCAGGTTGAGGCCGAGAACAAAAAGTCGGGACTTTGCTCAACCTTAACCTTGACCTCAGCCTATTTAGACATGCTCTTCGGGTTCATACCCAGCATCATCATGTGCCGGCGCCTCAGTACCGCCGCCACCACCGCCATCCTGGCGTTTCGGCATGAATGTCACCGTTTGGGCTACTACCTCATGTTTGCTGCGCTTCTGGCCGTCTTCTGTTTCCCACCGGCGCTGCTGCAGCCGCCCATCGACGATGATTCCGTTCCCCTTGCTCAGGTACTGTCCGCAATGTTCCGCCTGCTTGCCGAAGACGACAATGTCGACAAAACAGACTTCTTCTTTCAATTCATCGCCCTGCTTATATCGCCGGCTGACCGCGAGGCCCAAACTGGCCACCGGCGTCCCGTTCGGCGTGTACCGCAACTCAGGATTCCGCGTGAGGTTCCCGAGGAGGATGACTTTATTAAACCCTGCCACCGGCAAACTCCTCCGATGCCGCCTCGTGTGGCCGTGGTGGCACCAGTTCTTTTTTGAGGTGGACAGTCAAAAACTTGATGATGGGGTCTTCCAGCCGATAGGATCGCTCTAATTCACCAACCGTGATGTTGGGCGCCCTAAAGTAGAAGTAGACGTATGTGCCTTTGCGCTCCCGCTTCACCTCGTAGGCGAGTTTCTTCTTACCCCAGTTTTCTGATTTGATGAACTGCGCGCCGGTCTTCTCTGCCACCGCCTTCATCTTCTCGATCAAGGCAGCGGTCTCCTGGTCGGAGACAGACGCACGAATAATGAACAGAGACTCGTAGAGCTCCATGCAGCAATCCTCCTGGACAAAGGCCCCGGAACAAGTCCGGAGCAAGGTGTAGGCACGCTGGATTCAGCCAGCGCGAAGGGGTGAAGTTAGCACAGGCCTTGAGAAAGTGTCAATAAACAGCCGCCGATGGGCGCTCGCCTCACCTAGTTCTTTCGCTTGAACATTCGTGACGGTGCATTTGCTGGAGGCGAAGGACGGGGGCCTGATCCGCTGGGACTAGAAAACGATCTGCCGGAGGAATAGCCAGAATAGGGATAGGGGTAACCTGATCGATATCCAGGCCCATACCCATAGAATCCCGGATAGTAGCCAAAGGGGCGCCACCAGAACCCGGGACTAGAGTAGAAGGGGCTGGCCGGGTCATATACGTCCGCATACCCGTTCTCCGGAGCCTGACTGAGCATGGCCATCCGTTGCGTCTGATGCAGCGACTCTGCGCAAGCCGTGAGGCTTAACAGCAACACTCCACCGATGATAGTCCTCATCCATCGAGTCAACATGGCACCCTCCCTCAGAAATGGTAGGAGACGCCGACAAATAATTGGTGCGCCCTGTACGTACTGTCAAACCCACCGAACGAACCGAAGGCATCATCAAAGCCAAACTTCGCATCCGTATATTTGTATTCCGTGAACAGCGCCACTTTAGGTGTCACGAATGCGCGAATCCCTGTGAGAAAATTGAAACCGATCGAGACCTGAGTGTCCGGTTGCGTCTCTACCGAACGACTCAGGCGCGCAATCAAAATGGCAGGCCCAACGCCGAGATAGGGCTGAAAGGTCACGCCGGGGTACCGCAACAGAATATTCGCGCCGACATTCGTCACCGCCAGATGAATGCCGGGGCTATTGTCGAGGTTCTTCATGTGCGGCGTACTGTGGAAAACATCCAACTCGAACCCTAACGAACCGTGAAAGGGATACACCCCGACCTTTCCGCCATAGGCAAGACTGTTCTTCATGTCGAAGTCTTGCAGTTCTATACCACTGAATGGACCTGTGGTTGTGACATTGCGCAAGGAGTCAGCAAAGCTGTACCCGGCTTGACCCGCCACGTACCATTCCGCCTGTGCCGGAATCGCAATCAAGGCCACGGCTGTAAGAAGGAAGAGACTGAGGAAGAACTGCCGTCGAACGCGCCACGAGTGCATCATGGTGTGCTCCATGAGCGGAACTTGTTTTCATTCTACTAAGAATACTTTTGGAAATGTGAAGGAGAAAAAGAAAATAATCGCTTGGATGAAGAGGGGATAGTGCAGTTGAAGGAGCATCACGTCTGTGCGCGCCGCCGAGCCGGTGAGGCGGCCGGGTCCCCGTTGAGGATTTTGATGAGCTGAGAACGAAGTGAGCCGCCTATTTCAGCAGCCGATTACACGTTGAAGCGGAAGTAGACGATATCCGCTTCCTTGATCACGTAATCCTTGCCTTCGAGCCGAAACAGTCCCTTCTCCTTCACCTTCGCCTCCGACCCGCAGGACATCAGATCGTCATAGTGATAGACCTCGGCGCGGATGAAACCACGCTCCATGTCGGAGTGGATCTTGCCCGCCGCTTGCGGCGCCTTCATGCCTTTGGGAATCGGCCAGGCCCGGGATTCGATTTCGCCGGCGGTGAAGAAGGTAATGATGTTCAGCAGCGTGTAGGCTTCACGGGTCAGCCGTACAAGACCCGATTCTGTCAGACCCATCTCTTTCAGGAAGTCGTTTCGTTCGGATTCTGGCAAGGTGGAGAGTTCGGCTTCGAGTTGCCCGCAAATCGTGACGACCCGCGCGCCACGCGTGTCGGCGAACTCACGAACCATCTTCACCATTGCCTCGTCGGCGCTGACCTGCTCCGACACATTCGCCACGAAGAGCACCGGCTTCGCTGCCAGCAATTGACATTCATCGAGCACCACACGCTCTTCGGGGGTATAGGTCAGATTGCCCAGCCATTCCCCCTTGTCGAGCAATCCGATCAGTTTGTCTATGAACGCCAGCTCAAACGCGGCCTTCTTATCGCCTGCTCGAACTTTCTTTTCTGTCTTTTGCTTCCGCCGATCGAGCGTGTCGAGGTCGGCCAACAGCAATTCGGTTTCGATGACGCCGATGTCACGGAGTGGGTTCACCCCTCCGCTGACGTGCACGACATCCGTTCCTTGGAAGCAGCGGACGACATGGAGGAGCGCATCGACTTCGCGAATGTGCCCAAGGAACTGATTGCCGAGGCCTTCTCCCTTGCTCGCCCCTTCGACCAAGCCGGCAATGTCGCGGACCTCCAGCGTGCTAAAGGTCGTCTTCTTCGACTTAAAGAGATCGGTGAGGACTCCGAGTCGCGGGTCCGGCACCAGGGCGATGCCTGTATTGGGATCGACGGTCGCGAAAGGATAGTTGGCCGCCAACGCGCCGCTACCCGTGAGCGCGTTGAAGACGGTGGTCTTCCCCACGTTCGGGAGTCCGATCATGCCGCAACAGAGTCCCATGGAGTCCGATCATGCCGCAACAGAGTCCCATTCTCTCTTCCCCCTCAACCCATCAAGGAGGGGAAGCCAGGTTGACCGAGGATACGCGCGTCCAACGAGGGCCTTCCGAGGCCGCGCGTTGCGCGATCAGCAGGTCAGCCTGGCTCCTCCTCTCCTCTTACTTCCTCACGCACATTAAACTGATTCATCGCCACGGCTATCCCCCGGTGAATCAGACATTCCAACGCATCGACGGCGCCATCGAGACAGGGAGTCAATACCTCGATCTCTGCTCTCGTGAACGCCTGCAACACATAGTCCGCCGAATCCTGACGTGGTGCCGGTCGGCCGATTCCGATCTTAACTCGCACAAACTGGGGAGTCCCGATCGTGTCAATGACCGACTTGATCCCGTTATGTCCCCCATGTCCGCCGGCTTGTTTGATCCGAAGACGCCCCAGATCAAGATCAAGATCGTCGTGAACGAGAATCAGATCGCTGGCGGTCAGCGAAAACTCACGCAGGAGGCCTTTGAGTGGAGGACCCGTGATGTTCATCCAGTCAAGGGTGCCGGCGAGTTCGAGGAGTTCTGACCCAAGTCGTCCCGATCCGCGATGAGCCATGCCGCGCTTGGCGAGACGGATGGACCACCGAGCCGCGGCCCGCTCGATGACCCACATACCGACGTTGTGGCGGGTTTGGGCATAGGCAGCGCCCGGGTTGCCCAGCCCAACAATGAGGCGCAACGTTACTTCTTCTTTTCGGTTTCTTTCTTCTCAGCTTTTGGCGCTGCAGCGACTTTCTTCTCGCCGCCCTTCGCATCAGCCGCCGGCGCACCGGCTTTCGCCGCTTCGCCACCCTCAGCGGCTTCACCCGCCACTTTGCCTTTTGCGACCACCTCAGGTTCTTTCGCGCCCTCCGGTGCAGCTGCGCCGGTCGCGAGGAGCGATTCGAGCTTGGCTTCCGTCATCGGCGCTGCCACACTCACGACCATCTGTTCAGGATCGTCGAGATAACGAACCCCTTCGCGAGCAGCCACGTCTTTCAGATGAAGACCTTGCGCAATGGCGAGCCCCGAGGCATCGACTTCGATGAAGTCTGGCAAAACACCTGGAAGACACTCAATATGCAACTCGCGCATATTGTGGTGGAGAATGCCACCTTCTTTGACGCCGGCTGGTATCCCGCCGGTCAAATGCAGGGGAACCTTCACGCGAATCGGCTTGTTCATCGAGATTTCAAACAGATCCGCATGCAATACATTCCCTTCGACCGGATCGACCTGGAAGTCGCGCAACAGTGCGGTCCGGTTCGGTTTCGACTTCGCACCAGTGAGTGTGAGCGACACGAGCGCAGCCCCCCCCGCCTGTGCCTTCAAAATCTTGACCAGGCTATCGGGTTCAATCGTCAAGAGCAGGCATTCGCCCTGCCCATACAACACACCCGGGACCTTGCCTTCCCGCCGAAGTTGGCGCGCCGCACCCTTTCCCGTTTTCTCTCTCACTGTGACTGCTAGATCAAACTTCATATAAAGGCCTCCGTCCTCTTCTCGCGTGTCTCTAGATGCCTCGATCTCGAGTTAGGCAAACAATGAACTCACCGACTCATCTTCATGGATACGCCGAATCGCCTCACCTAACAGTGGCGCGACCGATAATTGATGTAGCTTGGGGCAGGTCTGTTCTTTGCCCCGCAACGGAATCGAATTGGTCACGATCACCTGCTTCAGGCAAGATTGCTGGATCCGCTCCAACGCCGGCCCGGTGAGCACCGCGTGGGTACACGCGGTCCACACTTCCCGGGCCCCGCGATCCATACAGGCCTGCGCCCCCTTCACAATGGTGCCGGCCGTGTCGATCATGTCATCCAGTAAGAGCGCGCTCTTACCCGTGACATCACCGATGATATTCATGATCTGCGTCTGGTTGGGCCCTTCACGCCGCTTGTCGATAATCGCCAAGTTGGCTTGGAGCCGCTTCGCAAACGCGCGGGCCCGCTCTACGCCACCAGCGTCTGGGGAGACGACCACCAGATCACTCACCTTTTGCTTGGTAATGTAATCCAACAGTACCGGTAGCGCATAGAGATGGTCCACCGGTATATTGAAGAATCCCTGGATCTGCCCCGCGTGGAGATCCATCGTGAGAACGCGGTCAGTGCCGGCGGTGGTGATAAGGTCGGCCACGAGTTTCGCTGAAATCGGCACACGCGGCTGATCCTTACGATCCTGACGGGCATAGCCGAAATACGGGATGACCGCGGTGATGCGATTCGCGGAGGACCGCTTCAGCGCATCAATAATAATCAGTAACTCCATAAGGGAGTCGTTGACAGGCTGGCAACTCGACTGCACGACGAACACGTCGGCGCCACGAACGTTTTCCTCAATCCTGACACGAATTTCGCCGTCACTAAATGACGACACCGTGGCCTCGCCGAGCTTGGTCCCGAGATAGGCACAAATCTCATGGGCCAGGTCCAGATTCGCGTTGCCAGAGAATATCTTTAGCTCTCTGCTCATCGATTCCTCAGATGGTCCTTGGGTACGACTGCGGAACGTTCTGATTTCGTATATGGTCGTCTCGACGGCGGGCGTCGGTGGGCGTCATCACGACCCGCCTACCTCGTTCGCTACGCGCTGTTGAGGAAGCCAACTAAGGGGCCAAACTGTAACGGAATACACGGGGAGTTGTCAACCGAGCCACGGCTTATCGTGCTACTTCGTATCGCCAGCGGAGCGGGCCTGAACAGATAGGAACGACAAATACGTTCATCAAATTTTCACTCACGAACTGGGCTTGGGCCAGGCGCGCGCGCGCCTCGTCCGCGAACACTCCAAACACCGTCGCCCCGCTTCCGGACAGCAGCGCGATCTCGGCTCCTTGAGCCTGCAACTTCCCTTTAATTTCCCGAAGTGTCCCATGTGCGGCGAAGACTGGTGCCTCGAAATCGTTCTCTGCCGCGGCAATCACTTGAGCCCAGCTCACCCGCGATTGCCGGTCGAGTTCTCGCTGGACCTGCGACAGCGGCGTCACAGCGGTCCTCCTGGCAGCCAATTCTTGATACGCCCACTTGGTATTGACCTCAAATCCAGGGTTGACGAGCACGACCCATCGCGCCCTTTCAATGACGACCGGCCGAACTATTTCTCCTCGTCCCGCCACGAAAGCTGAGGGAGCAAAGAAAAAAAATGGCACATCGCTTCCTAATAATTGCCCGACATCGGCCATCTGCGCCGGAGACCACTCCAACCGTAATAAATGGTTCAACCCTATGATGGTAGCTGCGGCATCGCTGCTCCCGCCACCGAGGCCCGCTCCCATCGGAATGCGTTTACGTAACTCAATGTCGAGCCCTATGGCATGCTGGGCTCGCTCCAACACCGCGGCGGCTGCGCGATAGACGAGGTTGCTCTGATCTGCGGCCAGCTGCGTCGCATCACACCTCAGCTGAATGCCCTGTCGGCCCTGACGCAGCCTGATCTGCACCTCGTCTTCTAGGGCAACCGTCTGCATCATCGACCAGAGATTGTGAAACCCGTCGGAGCGGCGATCGAGGATACGCAGGATCACGTTGATTTTGGCAGGAGCAAATACGGTGATCTCGGAAGGACTCGGCTGCGGATTAATCACGGGCTCCCTTGATGGCATACTTCTCTAGTCGATAGCGAAAGGATCGCGTGTTGAGCCTGAGAAGCCGTGCGGCTTTTTTCTTCACCCACATGGCCCGTTCGAGTGCCTTCAAAAGCAGGTCTTTTTCAATGCCGTTGATAAGCCCTTCCAAATCCAACCCGTCTTCAGGTAAATCGGCGGGCACCCCCTGCTGCTGAGGGGCCACGACGCGATGAAGCCAGCCACGAATATCCGCATCCGAGACCGGCGCGCCGACGGAAAAGGTGACAACGCGCTCAATCAAGTTTTCAAGCTCGCGCACGTTGCCGCGCCACTCATGGCCCAACAGCACATGCATCGCCTCCGATGTCAATATGGGAGCCGGCTTGCCGCTTTCCTGTGAAAACTTCTCGAGGAAATGTTTCGCGAGAAGCGGGATATCTCCCGTTCGAAGCCGCAACGGTGGGAGCCGAATCGGGATCACGTCTAAGCGGTAGTACAAATCTTCGCGAAATGAGCCGTCGGCCACAGCTTTTTCAAGGTCCTTATTGGTCGCGGCCACAACGCGCACATCGACCTTTACATCCTGATTGCCGCCCACACGCCTGAACTCTCGTTCCTGAATGACGCGCAGCAGTTTGACCTGAATTGTTGGGGTCGTATCGCCAATTTCATCCAAAAAGATCGTGCCGCCGTTGGCAACCTCGAACAACCCCGCCTTATTGGCCATTGCGCCGGTAAAGGACCCCTTCATGTGCCCGAAGAGTTCGCTTTCGAGCAACGTCTCCGGCACTGCACTGCAATTCACCGCCACAAAGGGCATCGGACTCCGGGCACTGTTATAGTGAATCGCGCGCGCCACCAACTCTTTTCCCGTTCCGCTTTCCCCACAAATCAGCACATTGCTCTTGGCGTCCGCGACTTTGCGCACCACGTCGAACACCTTCTGCATGCTCTCACTCTGGCCGACGATCTGCGCAAACGACGACTGGCTCGCCATTTCGCGCTTCAATAGAATATTTTCCGTCGAAAGACGCCGTTTCTCCAGGGCGTTGCGGATGATCAACTGCACTTCATCGACCTGGAACGGCTTGGTCAGGTAGTCGTACGCGCCCTGTTTCATCGCATCGACCGCCGAGTCTGCGGTCGCAAATGCCGTAATGACGAGGACCACGGTTTCAGGAGAAGAAGACTTCACCGCCTTCAGGACCGCCATGCCATCGGCTTTCGGCATGCGGAGGTCGGTGATGACGAGATCGAAGATTTCCTTACTTATATGACCGATGGCCTCTTCGCCATCCGACGCTTCGGTCACAGCATAGCCCGAGCGTTTGAGCATGATGCTCAGAACTTCGCGCAGCCCCCTTTCATCATCGACAACTAGGATCTTTTCCACGGCGTTCGCCCCTCATGCCACAACCGCACCCCGGCATCTCCGGAACGCGGCATACATACGACAAACCGTGAGCCTTGCCGCTCCTGACTTTCGACCTTGATCCAACCCCCGTGCAGATCGACGATGCGATGCACGGCTGCGAGACCCAGCCCCGAGCCTTCCTTCTTCGTCGTGAAAAACGGAAGAAAGATTTTATCGAGGTTCTGTTTCGGAATCCCTTCCCCGGTGTCTTGAAACGCAATTTCGATGACGTCGCCTTTTCGGCTGCCGACATCGACGTGGCGGCAGCTCGTCGAAATCGTCAACTGCCCTCCTTCCGGCATCGCTTCAAACGCGTTCGTCGCCATGTTCCAGAAGACTTGCCGGAACTGATCTTGATCGACCAGGGCCGCGAGCGTTCCGGTCGCCAGGGACGTAACAATTCTGATACTAGAACGTGTTCGCGCTTCATGTTGAACGAGATCGAGCGTCTCAGCAAGTACTTTGTTGAGGTCGTGCTCTGCGAGATTGAGCGCCGGCGGACGTGCGTACTGAAGGAATTCAGTAATGATATTGTCGAGCCTGGTGGCCTCCCGAATCGCAATGTCCATTAACCGGCGATTGGTTTCGTCTTCCATGGCATCTTTTCGAAGCATTTGCATCGCGCCAGCCAACGCGCCAAGCGGATTCCGAATCTCATGAGCCATCCCGGCAGACATCTCACCCAAACTCGCCAGCCAATCCTTGCGCCGCATCTCCTCTTCGAGATCCCGAATCTGTGTCAAATCTTTGAACACGCCAACCAAACCTGTCTGCCTCCCCTGCTCGTGCAATGGAGAGAGGGTCATGCCGAGAATCAGACGATTCCCGTCAGCACGCTTGCATTCCACTTCGAATCGCTGCATCGTCGACACGACGCCTTTGAGTTGCTCGTCTGATTCCTGGTTAGGGTGCCAGTTGAAGACTTCGCGCCAGGGATGCCCGGCCACATGAGCGATCGAATACCCGGTCGCTTCCTGTGCCGCCGGGTTGAACGAGGTGATGCACCCCATGGCATCTGCCGTAAACACGCCGCTGCTGATGCTGTGTACGATATTCTCGTGAAAGGCTTGGAGGCGAGTCAGTCCCTGCTCCTTCTCGCGCAATGATTGATCCGCATGCTGAAGCTGTTCAGTCAAGGCTCCGCCCAGTATCCCAACGACAAGAAGGGCGAGGGCATAGACGCCGAATCTTTGAAATGTTTCAGGTGCAGTCAGCCGACTCGGCGGCATCCACCCCCACCCCTCAATCAGCCCATACAACTGAATGTTCGTTAAGACCCCAAACAAAATAATGCAAAAACAGGCGGTCAAAAGCCCCACTCGACGACGGGGAACGAGACTGGCGACCGCCACCGTCATGACATACAGCACCGCGAAGGGACTCTCGATCCCTCCTGTCCTAGTAACCAGCACTGTTTCAAGAAAGAAGTCGATTCCCACCTGAGCCCAAAAAAATATCGTGAGAGCTGACGGTGAGGTAAGCGCACGGAGGAGAATGGCGGAAGGGATCGTCAGGAGGCAGGTGACAATAATTAGGGTGTAGAACGTTTCCACCTGTCCGCCCTTCGCAACTTGGAAGGCGAGAGACAGACCGAGCATGAGGGCCACGAGGGCCATCCGAAGCCCCATGATCCAATATAATTTCGTGCGTAAATCATTCATGATTGGAAGCCCACTGGACGAGAAGGAGATCGGCGGGGCATGAAGAAAGAGGTGCCTCGTTCATTCTCCTCGGATAAGGGGCCAGGAACTGTGTCATCGCATATGCGATGAGGCGCCGAGTGGTTTGATCAGAAAGGCTGAGAGCCTTCATGATGGGAGCTAGGCACCAACTCCGTGAGAGGAACGGAATGAACGCCAACCTCTATCCGATCGCAGACGCCATTTTGAAGATCGGGAGGTACATCGCAATCACGATAAACCCAATCACAATCCCCAGGAACACCATCATCATTGGCTCAAGCAGTGCCGTCAACGAGGCAACTGCCTGATCAACTTCATCTTCGTAAAAGTCTGCAATTTTTCCCAACATAGCGTCCAGCGCGCCAGTTGACTCACCGACGGCGATCATATGCGTCACCATCTTCGGGAAGACCCCGCTTGCTGCCAAGGGATCGGCGATGGTCTTTCCGCCACTGATACTGACGCGCGCGTTGATCAACGTTTCTTCAACAACCTTATTGCCCGAGGTCTTTGCACAGATGGTCAAGCCGTCGAGTAATGGAACCCCGCTGGAGAGCAAAGTCCCAAGCGTACGGGTGAACTTGGCAACCGAGGATTTTCTGATTAAGTCTCCAACCACCGGTAACTTGAGAAGCAACTTATCAATGACCTTCCGCCCTTGAACGGTCCCATAGTATTTTTTAATACCAACGATGGTCCCCACCATACTCCCAAATATGAGATACCAGTATGCGATAAAAAAGTTACTGGCATCGATGACAACTTGCGTAGGGCCGGGCAACCCCACTTTCCCGCCTGACAGTTCAAGAAACATCTTTGCAAAGATTGGTATGACAAAAAGCATGAGCACGGCGATAACAATAACGGCAACTCCCCCGATCGCGGCAGGATAGATCATGGCAGACTTGATCTGCCCTTTGAGTTTCGCCGCCTTCTCGATGTATATGGCGAGACGCGTCAAGATCGTATCGAGCAGCCCACCCACCTCACCCGCATGCACCAAATTGACGTAGAGATCGTCGAAGACTTTCGGGTGGCGCCGCAAAGCATCCGAAAAAGTCGAACCGGCTTCCACCTGGGTCTTCACCTCCCCGACTGTCTCTCGCAGCACTTTATTCTCGGACTGGGTCGAGAGAATTTCGAGACACTGCACCAAGGGCAGACCCGCATTGATCATCGTGCCAAATTGTCGCGTAAATACAACCAAGTCTTTATCGGTTAGACCAGACCCCAAACTCAGATTGAATCCGCCCTTGCCCTTCTTCTTTTCTTCAAGGCTCGTGACGACGACGCTTTGCTTGCGGAGTTGGTCCACCGCCTCATCTCGGGTTTTTGCGCTCAACTCGCCCTTCTTGACGGCACCAGATCTGGTTCGCCCAACATACGCAAAGGTAGCCATACGCAACACTCACCCTTCGATGTGGCCATCGCCCTGGCCGGTTATAAACTGCGAGGAATACCTACCAGGCGAGTCTACTGGCCACCCCAAGACCTGTCAAACAAATGCACAATCTCCGCGCAGGCGGTGCGGCACGCAGGCTCAAGCGATACAAAGCCTTAGCTGCTGATCGCACTCGTGTGCCGATAGCCTCGGTAGAGATAATGCAACCCGGACAACAGCGTGAAGGAGATCATGATGAGCAAGAGAGGCAACATGACGGAAAGATCGATGTGACGGGAACTCAGGAATATCACTAGTACGACATAAGACAGCTGGAGAAACGTGGTGCCTTTGCCCAGGAAGGTGGGGGTAATATCCACGCGAGAATCTGTGAAGTGTGCCACCGCCGTTCCCAGCAACAGTATCAAGTCTCGGCTGACCACGAGGATGGTGACCCACGACGGAATCAAATGAATCATCGAGAGCGTGATAAACCCGGAGGTGAGGAGCAGCTTATCAGCCAACGGGTCCAGCACGGCTCCGAGCCGAGTATACTGATTCTTCACACGCGCGATCGCCCCATCAAGCGCATCAGTGACTCCGGCCACGATAAGCACGATGAGCGCTAGATTAAATCTGCCGTAGATAAGTAACCCGATGTAGCAGGGAATCAGGAGAATACGGAGGATGGTCAAGCTGTTGGGGATATTCATATCTTCCGGAACACTGCGGCTTACCACAGCGGCGGGAAATGATAAGAGGGCGTTACGCGGTTGTCAACGGCTTGCAGTCGGCACGGCCCCGCCCTATAATTCAAGCTTTGGGCCATTCGATTTGAGTGGCATGGAGGTCGTCATGAGTTCGCTTCCGCTGCTCTTCAAAAAAGAAGGACTGATTGAAAAGCACCAGGTTGAAGGAGTCGACCCGAGTGATCGGTATTTCAATCGCACAGTCCTCGTCAATCGAACCGCCTCAGGCTACGCCGCCAAGGTCATGTATGAGGCCCTGATTGTCGAAGGGCACTCGCATCCGACCATAGGCGATGCGGTACAAGAACTCATCGAATCGATGCAGGGATTCGGCTTCAGCAGATTGAGGACCCGCGCCAATTTCAAAGGCGCGAAGTATCTCGCCGAAAAAGAAACCTGGATCGATTACCAGGACCCAGCGTAGCCCCGAATTTCACGCAGACACAAACTCTTGATATACCAGGTCGTGAATATACGGGCGGAAGACCTTAATCTTCTCGTTCCTCCGGCTCGGATGTACCCGGTTGGATAATAGCACCACCTCCAATTCGGACAGCGGATCAATCCACAGCGACGTCCCAGTGTAGCCGAGATGCCCGAACGACCGCTCGGAGAAACGGGACCCCGATGAGGACGGCGCCGACGGAGTGTCCCATCCCAGCGCCCAACTTGATCGAGTAGCAGATTCTTGGCGGGTCGTAAACTGCCTGACAAGTTCCCCGTCCAGAATCGACTCTCTTGCATGATAGCCGCGGAGCCAGGCTCCGGAGACAGCCAGCACCGATTCGGCAGTCCCGAATAACCCTGCATGGCCCGCGACGCCACCCATCGCTGCAGCATTCTCGTCGTGCACCTCCCCACATAAAAATCGATTGCGCCACTCGTCCAGTTCGGTCGGGGCTATGTATGATGCATCAACGGTTGGGCGTACAACACCAAGTTGCGCTCGCCCTGCCGTAGGGCAAAACATCAGTGGGTCGGCCAGTAGCGGTCGGATGATGGCTTCTTCGCACCAGAGATCCAGCGCCATTCCACTGAGACGCTCCACCAGAAATCCTAGCAACATGAATCCAAGGTCGCTGTAGACGCTGCGCTCCCCCCGTGCATAGATCAACGGTTCGTCGCGAATCATCTTCAAGGCATGTTGCTTGACGGGCTGATTCCCGCCAGAGAGCCCTGGGAGAATGCCTTGTGCGGCAAGCCGCTCGTAGAACGGTCGCCATCCGGGCAGGCCTGAGCGATGGGTCAAGAGATCTCGCACCGTGGCCTGCCCAATCGGCGTCCCTTCAAGTTCGGCTAATACCTGTTGCACGGGATCCTCAAGAGCAACCTTTGCGCGCTGAATCAGGAGCAATACGGATGTGACCGTTGCCAGCGGTTTCGTGAGAGAGGCGAGGTCGTAGATGGTCGAGGGTTGTACGGGAAGACCTGGGGGCTCTGACGACAGTCGTCCAGCCACAGCTACACATTGCAGCTCGCCGCGCAGGCGCACCGCCAACTGGGCACCGGGAAACACACCGTCGTCAACCGCCGATTGCAGTGCTGCCTGAATGACGTAATGGGTAGCCATAGGCGAGACACCTGTCATTGGTGGGGGAATACGCTGCCGTGGGTGAGCTGCCTGAAGCAATTTCAGGAACGCATGAGTGGACGAGAAACAGCCACTTCAGACGAGTTATAACGCCGGGCTCGATTCTCCTTCGAGCTTCTCCTCCGATGCGGTCGCGGCATCATGGAATGCTTCCTGTTCTTCCACTTCCAACATACGCTCGAACATCCGCAACGACGCGCGCAACCGTTCAACCATGAGCAGTCGCTGTTTCTGAAGCGACGAGAGGTCGCGCTGCGTATCGGTCAGCTCGACTCTGGCCTGACGGATCAACTCGCCGGCCTTCAGTTCAGCCTCCTTGATGACGAGATCTGCCTCCCGTTGAGCATTCCGCTTCACATCCTCTGCCAGCGATTGCGCAGACAGGAGGGTGCTCGACAATGTCGCTTCCGTCCGCTTCAGTTCAGCGAGCTGCTGCTCCAGAAATGTGATCTTTTCTCGCTGAACCGAATTGTCTCGACTCAACAATTCGACCGTCTGTGCCAATTCTTCAAGGAAGCGATTGACCTCTTCCTTGTCGTACCCGCGAAAGCCGACCTTGAACACCATTTGTTGGATATCGAGCGGAGTAATTCTCATGGCATCCCCCATGGTCATATCAGTTCATCCTCATGGCTAATTCCTTGAGTGATTGCACAACCGCGATCTGCAAAAAAGTAATGATCAGAATCACGATGATTGGCGACAGATCGATCCCCATTCGCAATCCGACCCATCGACGAATCGGCGATAAAACAGGTTCGGTCGCACGACCGAGAAATTGCACGATTGGATTCCACGGATCTGGATTGACCCACGAGATCAGGGCACGCGCAATGATCACCCACATATAGAGCCACAGCACATAGTCAAGGATGGTCGCCGCCGCCGAAAGAGCATTGCCTGCGACAAACATCAGCCTCCCAACTCCTTCGATCGTATCGTAGCCGCTTCGACAGCCGCCATCAACGTAGCACGGAATCCCCCCTGTTCGAGCTGATGAAGCCCGGCGATGGTCGTGCCACCGGGAGACGCCACTCGATCTTTCAATTGAGCGGGGTGCACCCCTGATTCGAGCACCAACCGAGCCGCGCCGAACACCGTCTGAGCGGCAAGGAGTTCGGCGGTCTGCCTCGGCAAGCCCATCATCACCCCTCCATCCGCCAACGCTTCAATGGCCTGAAATACATAGGCCGGCCCACTACCACTCAGTCCGGTCACCGCATCCATCAATCGTTCCTCAACCAGCACCACTCGGCCGACCACTTCGAATACCGCTCGAGCTAGACGACTGTCATCTTCAGAGACCGCGCTGCCCAGGGCAAGGGCGGTCATACCCTCTCGGACCAATGCCGGAGTATTCGGCATCGCACGTACGACCCGCGTCGCTCCGGAAATCTGTTCTGCGATAGTCCGAATCGTAACCCCTGCCACAATAGATATCACAAGGGCATGGGCCAGGGTCGGGCCAAGCTCACTGAGCACAGCAGGAAGCGTCTGAGGCTTCACCGCCAAAATAACCACATCCGCCCACGAGACCGCCTCACGGTTCGCGGAACCAACCCGAATACCAAATTGACTCTTCAAGCGATCGCGGCGCTCAACGACGGGATCCGTTGCCCATATCGACTCCGCAGGACACACCTGTCCAGAGAGGAGACCTCCGATCATGGCCTCAGCCATCTGGCCCCCACCGATGAACGTGATCTTGCTCGTGATCACTGGGCTAGGCACACCGCGCTCCAAAAATAGCCGTGCCGACTCGCACCATCGTAGCCCCCTCTTCGACTGCAACGTGAGAACCGTTTGGCATATCCATCGAGAGTGCCTCCAAAGAGACGGCACTGATCGGTTGGCGTGCGTGGCGCAGCGCCAACTCACGCAGACGACGGGAGTAGAGACGAGCCTGTTCCGGATAGCTGGTAGGAGATGGAATGGCCATGAGCCCTTTCACTGCTGCATGGGGCAAGGCCCTTAACCCCGGCATCGCTCCATCAAGCTCATACGGAAGTAACATGGCCTTCGTCGCCTCCCCTTCAAGATTCACTTCTAACAGGATGCTGAATAAGTCCGCCAGCAGAGTTCTCGCAACGTTCAGACCGTCAACGGGGACCCAGCCGCCTCATCACTCGGCGGCGCGCACGGACTCAGCCATAGCTGAAGCGCCGTCTCTCGAAAGTTCGAAGGTATTGTACCCAAACCGCCGGGCAAATGTCAGCGCGCACACCCAGACCAGCTCCTATCGGTTAGAGAGCAGGGCAATTCCGCTTACCATCGTCCCATTCACCCGACCTTCCCGTCTATAGGAATAAAAGAGCTGATCCTGGCAGATCGTGCAGAGATTCACCGACGAAACAGAGGGTGCGGACACACCCTCTCCTTCCACTTGCCGACGGATCAGGGCCTTGAGATCCAGTCGAGCCTTGTGCCCTCGATACTCCCGCACAACCAACTCCCAATCAGGCAATCCCATTCGGAGCTGGTCGAGCACTGGATCGTCCACTTCATAGCAGCAGGGACCGGCCGAGGGTCCAATACTGACTCGCAGATCCGACCGCATCGATCCGAATCTGGTCGCCATCAGCGTAATCGTCTTCGGAACAATCCCTGCGGCTGCGCCCCGCCAACCGGCATGAATCGCCGCCACAACACGCCGATGTGGGTCATGCACGAGCACAGGGACACAATCCGCCGTGCGCACGGCCACCGTCACGCCGGGTTGATCGGTCACCAGCGCGTCCCACCCACCAGGGAACTGATCCGACTCAGTGAGTGGACGATCCACCACCAAGGCATCGGTCCCATGCACTTGCTTGACGGACAGCAGCCAACCACGCCCCTGCGCCCCAGACTGACGAGCGGGCACTCCTACATCGAGTGCCAGCGAGTCCGCATGACTGCGCGTGCCGAAAAAATGTCGGACGCCGTCGCGCGCGGACGCGAAGGCAGGAACCGTGATGACCGCTGCGCTCATGGCCATACTCCGCTCAGACTACTCAACCCTACAGACCTGTCGGCTCAGTCGACCTGCTTGCGCAGGAACGTGGGCACATCCCACTCATCATCAGTGACCGCCGTAGTTCGCTCCATCGATTCTCTTCCATCTCCCATCCGCCGCAAGAAGGTCGGACGGTCGAGATCTTTGAAGGGCCGCTCCGCATACGATCGTTCTCCCGTCGTCTGGCCTGTGCCGGTCATCGTCTGTTGCCCGGTGCGGGAAGTCCGAGCCGCAGCCACGGGAATGGGAGCAGACTGCTCCTCCCGTTCAAATCCGGTGGCAATCACCGTCACGACCAGGTCGTCGCCCATATCGGGGTTGATCACCTGTCCGACAATGATATTGGCTTCAGGATCGGCTGTCTGTTGGACAATCGTGGCCGCTTCCTCAATTTCGTGCAGCGACATGTTGGGTCCGCCGGTGATATTCAGCAACACACCACGCGCGCCCTCCACGCTGCCTTCCTCCAATAATGGACTGCAAATCGCCTTTTGCGCCGCTTCGATCGCCCGATTCGTTCCGCGCGCCACCCCCATGCCCATCACGGCGCGACCCGTATGCGACATCACAGTGCGGACATCGGCGAAGTCCACGTTTACATGGCCGGTGGTCGTGATCACATCCGCAATCCCTTGAATAGCCTGTCGGAGGACATCATCGGCCACCTTGAAGGCTTCGAGTAGCGGCGTTGCTTTGTCGACGATGCCGAGCAATCGCTGATTCGGGATCACGAGCAAGGTATCCACATGGCGACGGAGATCGCGAATCCCTTCATCCGCATAAACCATCCGGCGATGACCTTCGTATGAAAAAGGCTTTGTCACGACCCCGACCGTCAAGATCCCGAGTTCGCGCGCAATGCTCGCCACGATCGGTGCGGCACCCGTCCCGGTTCCACCGCCCATACCCGCAGTCACGAACACCATGTCGGCTCCCTCAAGACACTCCCGAATCTGATCTTTGCTTTCTAACGCCGAGTCTTTTCCAACTTCCGGCTTCGCCCCGGCGCCGAGTCCCCTGGTCCGCTCAGGACCCAGTTGAACCTTATACGACGCCTGCGATCGATCCAACGCCTGGAGATCGGTATTCGCCGCGATGAAATCGACCCGCGCCAATCCGGACGTGATCATGGTGTTAAGGGCGTTGCACCCGGCGCCACCGACACCGATCACTTTGATCCGAACGGGGGACACGACATCCTCTTCAAATGAAAACATCAAGACACCTCCCTTGATAGAATCCGCGTAACGGCCATCCGCCTCGCGGAATGGTTAAAAGAACTCGAACATCCAGGACTTCATACGATCGAATACCTTATGCATCGGCCTCCCGCTGCGCAGGCCAGCCGTGGCCATCTCCTCAACATGGTGCCGGGCATGGAGCAACAGGCCGACGCCCGTGGCATGCATGGGATTACTGACGATGTCGCGCAGCCCTCCGATCCCACTGGGTGCGCCGCGGCGAGCCGGAAGATTCAGAACCTGCTCTGCCGCATCGGGCATCCCTTCCAACAACGACGTTCCACCTGTAATCACCGCCCCTGCCCCCAGCATGCCCTCGTAGCCGGCACGCGCGATTTCCCGGCGAACCAGCTCGAATATTTCTTCGACACGCGGCTCAAGAATCTCGGCAATGTCACGGCGCGAAAACGTTCGTGCAGGACGGTCCCCGACCGACGGGACTTCCACCGTTTCATGGCCCTGCACCAGTCCTGTTCGGGCGATCCCGCGCAGCAGCTTGATCTTCTCGGCTTCGGTCTGAGAGGTCAGCAGCCCGATCGCGAGATCCTTCGTCAGATTCTGCCCGCCGATCGGCAAGACCGCGGAGTGCCGAATACTCCCATCGAGGAAAATCGCAAGGTCGGTCGTTCCACCACCGAGATCGACCATGACGACCCCCAGGTCGCGCTCTTCCTGGCTGAGGACGGCCTCACTGGAAGCCAAAGGCTGCAGCACGATATCCACGACATCGAGCCCCGCGCGATTCACGCACTTGATGATGTTCTGCGCTGAAGTCACGGCGCCGGTAATCACATGCACGTTGACTTCGAGACGGTTTCCGGACAGACCCAACGGCTCCCGAACCCCCTCTTGTCCGTCCACCATGAATTCACGAGGCAGCACATGAAGAATCCGTCGTTCATGGGGGATGACCGCCAGAGTCCGCGCGCTCTCGATCGCACGCTGAATATCTTCCCGCGTGACTTCTGCCTTTTTGAGCGCCACGACCCCCTTGCAGTTCTCCGCGGAGATGTGGCTGCCAGCGATGCCGGTATAGACGGAATTGATCTGGACCGCCGCCATCAGTTCGGCTTCCTCAACCGCCTTCTTGATCGATTCCACGGTACTCTCGATATCGACCACAACGCCTTTACGAAGCCCTCGCGACGGGCTGGATCCGACACCGATGATGTTGAGCGTCCCCTCATCGGTGACTTCCGAAACTATGGCGCAGATCTTCGTGGTCCCGATGTCCAACCCCACAAGAATCTGATCACGCTTTGACACAGCCCTCACACCCTTTCTCGCACAATGACACGGTTGTCATAACGCAGATCGATCTCGCTCACCTCGCGCTTCCGACCATCGAATGAGGCAGTTTTGAATGACGGTTTCACTTTCCGGAACCGCTCCCACTGATCAACCAGGGAATCGGCACCAAACTGGAATCGCACCCCATTGGCTGACGCCACCACATTTGAAGAATTCGTGAGATCGACTTCAACACGCCCGTCGAGGGTATTGGCGATGAGCTTGGCCAGTACGACCCCGGACTGAACCGCGTTGCGGACGCGTGCCTCGCCGCGTTGAAGAGACTGAGGCTCCAACCCGGTCAACAACGGCAGCGTCTGGTCATCCTGCTTGCCCAACTTGGCAAGAAGGTATCCGCTCTCATCGCTCAACCAATGATCCCCGCCCGTCCGAATAATGGCAGCCGGCGTGCGTTCCAATACGGTGACATGCAGCAGATGTGGGGGCCTGCGTTCGACCGTCGCCTCCTTAACCCAGGCATGCGTCTTCACTCGCTCGGCAAGAAACGCTGTACTGACTTGATGGAGGCCCGTGCCCGGCTTCAAGACGAGCCGCTCCAACACTTCCGGTTTCGTCACGTGGTGAATCCCCTCAACCTCTACCTCGCGGATTTCCAGCCAGCCCTGAAGAATCGGCCCCATCTCTCGCGTTACCATAGTCAGCCCCCAAGCCAACGCCGCAAGACCGACGATCCATTTCCCCACCCGCAGCGTACGCCGGCCCCTCGAAAGAAGTTTCTCTCGACGCACCTGTTGCCGCTGATCCGAGAGCTGACTGGCGCGCGCGCCCCTCCATTGGTTCAGCCGAGGGCCTATGGCATGCACCGTTCGCTTCCGCATGGACAGCTTCATGGATTACGTCCTTTCCCTTCCTGATGCCCGAAGCGGGCGACGCGAACGAGTGCGGACTCGAGAATCCGTTCAGTCAGCTCGTCATAGTCAATCGTGGCTCGCATCGCCGCCATCGGCAGCAAACTGGTTTCGGTCATGCCCGGTGCCGTATTGATCTCCAACACAAACGGACGGCCTCGCGGGGTAATGCGGAAATCGACCCGGGCCGCTCCTTCACAGCCCAACACCTCGTAGGTGCGCAGCGCCAACGCGCGAATCTGCCTGGTCACCGCCGCCGTCAATGGCGCAGGGCAGAGGTACTGCGTTTTCCCCTTTTCATACTTCGCTGCAAAATCATAGAACCCTCCCGGCGCCACAATTTCCACGGCAGGAAGCACCAATGGAGAAACCTCGTGCCGCCCGATGATCGAGACCGTGACCTCGTGCCCCGGAATGTAGGCCTCGACCATCGCATCCGTATCGTAGCAATGGGCCAAGGCCAGCGCGTCATGCCATTGCGAGGGCTTCCGCACGATGGTGACGCCAATCGTGGACCCTTGCGACGCAGGTTTCACTACGACCGGCCAACGCAACTTCGCTGCCCGCAACAGGGTGGCGCTTGAGACCTTCTTCCCGCGCTTTACAACGGTGCCGGCTGGCACGGGAATACCCGCTGAGGCCAAGAGTGTTTTCGTCGTCACTTTATGCATGCCGATCGCGCTGGCCTGGATGCCGGATCCGGTGTAGGGAATTCCCAGGGTTTCCAAGAATCCTTGAATCGCGCCGTCTTCCCCGCCTGGTCCGTGCAACGCGAGAAACGCCAGGTCGATCTTCTGATCGTACAGATCCTGAGAGAGCGTCGCGCCGACATCGATGGCCACCGCATTGTAGCCACGGCGAACCAGCGACCGATGGACCGCGGCGCCTGTCCGGAGCGAGACGTCACGCTCGGCTGATTGCCCACCCATCAATACCCCGATACGGGCACGGGTCAAAAGGGGTCGCTCTGTTAAGCGAGGCTCGCTCATACCGCTACGTCTCTCCTACAATTTTGAGTTCGAGATCTAACCGCACACCAGTCCGACGGCGAATGGTGCTGCGAACCTCCCCAATCAGCGCAATCACGTCCGCCGCGCGCGCCTGCCCCCGGTTGACCATGAAGTTGGCATGCTTCAATGAGACTTCCGCATCGCCGACGCGTGCCCCCTTGAGGCCGACCGCCTCGATCAACCGGCCGGCAGAATCGTTCGGAGGATTCTTGAATACACAACCCGCGCTCGGCATCGCGAGCGGCTGCGTGTCCCGTCGATAGCGGAGATAGTCCTTGACCACTCGCTCAATCTCCGATCGGACCCCTTGCGTTAATTGAAGCCACACCCCCACGACGATGCCGCGAGGCAGCAAGGCCCGTCGATACTCGAACCTCACCTGGGCAGCCTCCACTTCTATGATCCGGCCTGTCATGGTCACCATACGAACGGCCTTGATCGAATCCTTCATTTCCCCGAGCTTCGTGCCGGCGTTCATCACCACACAGCCGGCCACCGTACCGGGAATTCCCGCCGCCCATTCCAATCCCGCAAGGGAGTGGCGGATGGCGTATCCGATCAATGTCGGCATCCCGACTCCCCCTTCGGCATAGAGGACAGACCCCGGTTCTTCTTTGATCCCCCGCAACCGCACCAGGCTGACCACGATGCCACGGATGCCCCCGTCCCGGATGAGCAGATTCGTCCCACCCAGGACAAACAACGGGATCTTACGGGCGCGCGCCTGCTTGACCACCAGACAGACATCCTCAATGTCAGCCGGTTCCACCACGACATCCGCCGGCCCTCCAATCTTGAACGAGGTGTACTCTCGCAACGGAGCCTGGAAGGATACGGATCCCCGGAGACCTGCCACCGCACCCCGCACATCTGCCCGCGTAAATCGCGCATGCACTCTCGCAGCTGTCGTGACAGGCCGACCTCCTCGCTTCATAGCATCATGCGGTGGGGGCCAATCGGGCCAACAGTCCAAGCCCGGTCTTCCAGATATCCCCCGCCCCCATTGTGATGACGAGATCCCCCGGTTTCAGATAGGGCAGCACCTGATCCACCAACATGTCTTTTTGTTCCACAAAGGTCACGGACGGATGGCCGGCCGCACGAACAATATCGGCCAACTTGGCTCCGGACACCCCGGGAATCGGTTGCTCCCCTGCCGCATAAATTTCCGTCAAGAACAGTACATCCGATTGCTCGAACGCGTTCGCAAAATCCTCCAACAAGTCTCGCGTCCTGGTATAGCGATGCGGCTGAAACAGTACCACCAAGCGCCGGTCCCCCCACCCTTGCTTCGCCGCGGCCAGGGTGGCCTTGATCTCAGTCGGATGATGCCCGTAATCGTCCACGACCATGATCCCATTGGCTTCCCCTCGCAGATGAAAGCGACGCTCTACCCCGGCATAGGCCGCCAGCGCTTTCCTGATGAGATCCACCGGCACATCCAATTCGATGCCGATCGCAATCGCCACGAGCGCGTTGGAGACATTGTGGCGGCCGGGCACCGCCAGGCGGAACGGGCCCAGATTGCGCCCACGGAACTGCGCCCGAAACTCAGCGCCCCATTGGTTCAAGTTGATTTCTGTCGCAAAGAAGTCCGGCGTGACACCCTCACGCTCACTGAGCCCGTAGGTCTGATAGCGCTTCACGATATTTGGGAAGAGCGCTCTGAGCCGATCATCGTCCGCACACAACACGGCCAACCCATAGAACGGCACCTTATTAATAAACTCGAGAAAGCACTCGTTGATCCGCTCCATGCTGCCGTAGTGTTCGAGATGTTCCCGGTCAAGATTCGTGACCGCGGCGATAGTCGGAGACAGACGGAGAAACGACCCATCGCTCTCATCTGCTTCCGCCACAAGGAGATCGCCTCGGCCAAGGCGGGCATGACTCCCCAGCGCATTCACTTTGCCCCCGATCACCATGGTGGGATCCAACCCGCCCTGTGCCAGCACATTGGCCACCATCGACGTCGTCGTGGTCTTCCCGTGGGCGCCGGCAATGGCGACCCCGAACTTCAGTCGCATCAGCTCCGCTAGCATCTCGGCCCGAGGAATCACGGGAATCTTCTTTGTCTTCGCCGCCACGACCTCGGGGTTCTGTGCCGACACGGCGGAGGAGATGACCACCACTTGAGCCTCCCCTACATTCGATTCCTGATGGCCGACAAAGATGCGTCCGCCGAGTTCTTCCAATCTCCGCGTCGTATCGGAGGCCTGCAAATCCGAGCCCGTCACTTTATATCCCAGCGTCAACAACACCTCGGCGATGCCGCTCATCCCCGATCCCCCGATTCCGACTAGATGGATCTGCTGCGTCTTACGAAACATCGGCGCGCGCCTTACTCCACCGGCCGGTGGATACAAATGTGACCCCTGTCCGCGTTGCCCAATACCATTAGACTCCTTCCGCTCCACCAGACTGGTTGACATCATGATAGCCCTCCATGAGTGCGTAGCATTCGCGGACGATGACCTCGGCCGCATCGGTTCGCCTCATCGCTAGACTTGCTGCCCCCATCGCCCACAATCGCTCCGGATCCCTGAGAATGGTCACCACGGTGCGAACCAACATGGGTCCTGTGAGCGCAGATTGCGGGAGTACCACGGCGGCCCCGGCTGCTTCCATTACCTTGGCATTCTTCGTTTGGTGGTCGTAAATGGCCGACGGCAACGGAATAAGAACGGCCGGCTTTCCGCACGCCGTAAGTTCCGCCACCGTCATGGCGCCGGCTCTCGCCACGACCAGATCCGCCTCCCGTAATGCCACGGGCATATCGTAGAGAAACGGCGTTACCCGCGCGGCAATGCCGGCGCGACGATAGGCCTCGGCCACCCGCGCATGATCGAACTCGCCAGTCTGATGGGTCACTGTGAGATGTGACAGTTGCGTCATCAGTTCGGACAATCCTTCCATCACCGCTGCATTGATCGCCTTCGCCCCCTGGCTTCCGCCAAAAATCAATAGATGAAACGGTCCCGACTTTTCCCGGCTCTGTTGATTACCCTCCAGGAACGCCTTTCGAATCGGAGTCCCTACCACCCGCACCTTGGAACGATTGAACGAGTGAGCCGCCGACTCAAATGCAAGAAAGACGCGTTGCGCGAATGGTCCCACCGCCTTGTTCGCCATGCCAGGATCTGCATTCGGTTCAAGAATCACGCGCGTCACCCCGGTCAATGCTGCCGCAAGAAGCATCATAGGACTCGTATAACCGCCAACCCCGATCACCAGATCCGCCCGTCTGGTTCGTAGAATCCGCAGGCACTGCCACAAACTGACCGGCAGCGCGCACAAGCCTGTCACCAACCCGAACAGCCCCTTCCCCATCACCGGCCTGGCACTGATCAAGGCCAGCTCGAATCCCTCGTGGGCGAGCACGTTCGATTCAAGTCCACGCGCTGTCCCCACGAAGAGCACCTTGGTCGTGGGATCGTGCCGGAGAAACTCTCGCGCCAACGCCACAGCCGGATAGAGATGGCCACCGGTTCCTCCTGCTGCAATGACGATCGTCATTCGTAATCCGACCCACCACGTCCACCACGGGACCCGCCGGCATGCCGGTCGCGAGAAATACTGAGCAAGATCCCCACGCCGATCAGACTGACCACCAACGACGACCCTCCGTAGCTGACGAACGGTAAGGTAAGCCCTTTCGTCGGCAAGAGCCCCGTCACCACCGCCGCATTCACCAACGCCTGGCCGCCGATCAACAAGGTAATACCCATGCCCAGATAGCGGCCGAACGGCATCCGCGCACGCGCGGCGATCTGAAACCCCCGCCACACAAAAAATGCAAACAGCAGGGTCACGGTGGCGGTCCCGATGAGCCCCAGTTCTTCGCCGACCAGCGCCAGGACAAAGTCTGTATGCGCCTCCGGAAGGAAGTAGAGCTTCTGTTTGCCCTCGCCCAATCCCACCCCGAACGGACCGCCGCTGCCAAAAGCCAAAAATGATTGCGTGATTTGGAACCCGGCATCCGACGCATCCTTCCATGGAGCAAGAAATGTCATGAGCCGTTGACGTCGATAGCTGGAACCGAGAACCAGCACCAGCACGACCGGAATCGCGCAGAGGCCTAAGGCCAATAAATGGGAGATACGCGCCCCAGCGAGAAAACACATCCCGACCGTCACCAGTCCGAGCACCACGACCGTCCCAAGATCCGGCTCGAGCAGCACCAGGCCACCCAGTAGTCCGACCACGATCAAGGCCGGCAGAAGACCATCGCGAAACAACGTGATCTTGTCCCCCTTTTTGGTCAAATACGCCGCCATATAGATGACCGCCGCGAGTTTGACCATTTCCGCCGGCTGCACCGAGATGGGCCCCAACCGCAACCATCGCCGCGCCCCCTTGGCCGCCGTACCGAGCGACGGTACCAGTACCATGACAAGCAGCAGCAACATGCAGACCAACATCGGAATAGAGAGCTTCTTCCAGAGCGTGTAATCGATTCGCGACGTGAGATGCATCAACAGAAAACCAAACGCGAGCCAGGCGACCTGCCGTTTCAGAAAAAACCCGGGATCCTGAAACCGGTTGCCCGCCACGATGGCGCTCGCGCTGAACACCATCACGAGTCCCACCAACGCCAGAGTCATGGTGACCGCCAGGAGCGTGTGGTCCGCCGCCACCCGCTGCTTCCCCGATCGTTGGCTGGTCTGGGACCATGGCAGGGCCAACGTCCCCGCTGATCGATGCGCCATTGCTCAGAACCGCCCCTCCCTCGCCTTGCACGTCACGCCGGTAAGGCATGAACCAATGCCTTGAATTGACGACCACGGTCTTGATAGTCCGCAAACATGTCGAAGCTGGCGCAGGCCGGGGACAACAGTACGACGTCACCCGGTGATGCCCCCTGCGCCGCAAAATTCACGGCCTCCCGCAAGGTGGCCGCCTCGGTCATCGTGGCGACACCCTCCCACGCCCGTCGCAAAAGCGGGGCCGCTTCTCCGATCAGAATCACGCACGTCACCCGCCGGCCGACCGCCTGGGCGAGTCGCGAAAAGTCGCCACCCTTGTCCCGTCCGCCAGCAATAAGCCAAATCGGTTGATCGATGCTCTCCAGCGCTTTGAGTGTGGCATCGACATTCGTGCCCTTCGAATCATTCACAAATCGGACACCTCGACGCTCTCGGACAACTTCAAGGGCATGTTCGAGCCCGGGGAACGTCGCGAGGACGCGACGAATCGCGTCGAGAGAACAGCCGCACAGCATGGCATAGGTCGCGGCTGCCATAACGTTCTCCACATTGTGGCTCCCGATGATACGGATCTCGCTTCGACGGCAAACCTCCTGCCGTACACCGGTGACCGTCGTCACGATCCGATCGCCTTCGAGGTAGGTTCCTCCAACCAGGTCGGCACCGATCGCCGACCTGCTCGTAAACCCCAGTCGTTTCGCACGGACACGATGTCGCAACGCGGCCACACGGTCATCGTCAAGGTTGAACAGGGCAAAATCAGACTCAGTTTGGTTCTCGAAGATCCGCTGTTTAGCCGCGACGTATTCGTCCAGCGACTCATAACGGTCCTGGTGATCGACCGTCACGTTGAGCAGGGCAGCGATCCAGGGATGGAATCGATCGATCGTTTCCAGTTGGAAGCTGGAAACCTCCACGACAAGATAGTCGTATGGACTCGGTTTCCCTGCCTGGCTGGCGTGAAGGTCTTCCACCGCCGCCTCACTCAAGGCGGTGCCCAAATTGCCGCCGACAAACGCCCGCTTGCCGCTCTCGGCAAAAAACTTGCCGACCAGAGTCACAGTGGTGCTCTTGCCATTGGTCCCTGTGATCGCGAGGAGCGGGCTCCGGAGGAACTGCGAGGCCAACTCCAATTCGCCGATCACCTTCACGCCGCGCCGCCGCACCGCTTCAAGCGTGGCCAGTCGATAGGGCACTCCAGGGCTGATCACCACCAGGTCAGCCTCGTCGAGCGACGATTCGTACCGCGCCCCGACGGTTACGCCGACGTGATCGCGGTCGATGCCGCCGAGGACTGCGGTCAGTTCTTCCGATTCCTTCCGGTCGGCTACCGTGACACGTGCTCCCGCCGCCTGAAGCAGCCGGCAAGCGGCCGCACCGCTTCTGGCAAGTCCCATTACCGTGACACGTGCTCCCGCGAGTTCCACAGCCGCTTCTCCCACCATGCCGTCACCGGAGCTTTAAGGTACTCAGACTCAGCAAGGCCAACAGGATGGCGATGATCCACAAACGCACTACGACCTTGGGCTCCTCCCATCCTTTCATCTCAAAGTGATGATGGATAGGTGCCATGAGAAAAATGCGCTTTCCACGCGACTTGAACGAAATGACCTGAAAAATGACCGAGACCGCTTCAATCACAAACACTCCGCCAACCATGAGAAGCAGCAGCTCGTGCTTGCTGATCACCGCGACCGTACCCAGCGCCGCTCCCAGGGGAAGCGAGCCCACATCCCCCATGAACACAGAAGCCGGATAGGTGTTGAACCACAGAAACCCCAGGCTCGCCCCCAGGATGGCGGCGGTGAATACCGCGAGTTCACCCGCGCCTTCGATGTGCTGGATGAGAAGATAGTCCGACATGAGTCGATGGCCTGCGACATAGGCCACGATCGTATAGGCCAATGCCGCGATCATGACCGGTCCGATCGCTAACCCATCGAGACCATCGGTCAGATTGACGGCATTGGAACTCCCGACAATAACCAGTACGGTAAAGACGACATACCACCAGCCGAGATCTGGAACGAAATTCTTGAAAAACGGGATGCTGAGCTTGGTCGTATAGTCGGGCAGGAAATAGAGAACCAGCGCAATTGCCAAGGCCAGCGCCACTTGCGCCGTGAATTTCTGCCCCACCGACAACCCCTTCGATTGGGCCTTGATGAACTTGAGATAGTCGTCGGCAAATCCAATCGCCCCAAACCCCAGCATGGCGACGAGGACAAGCCAGACGTAGGGCTTCGCGATGTCGGCCCAGAGGAGCGTCGAGAGGACCACGGCGAAGAGGATGAGAATCCCGCCCATGGTGGGCGTGCCGCTCTTCGCCAGGTGGTGTTTAGGCCCGTCGCCACGAATCTGCTGACCCAGTTTCATGTCTTGCAACTTCCTGATCACCCACGGCGCCAACACAAAGGCGATCAAGAACGCCGTCACGGCCCCATAGATGATCCGGAAGCTCAAATACCGAAAGACGTTCAGAAACGAATATTCCGTATGAAACGGATACAGCCAGTTGTAGAGCATGCCGTCTTTACCTTAATAATGAGCCTGCCCGTCCGACCGACTCTTGTGTCGGATTGACGCCGACTCCTTACGATGCCTGCTTGATGACAGCCCTCATCCCCGTCAGAACCTGCACAACCTGTTCCATTTTCATGCCGCGAGAGGCTTTCACCAACACCACGTCACCCTGCCGCACGACCCTCTTGAGGTAATCAGCCGCGGCAGCCGCATCGACCACTTCGTCGATCTGCGGACCTGCCATCCCGCCCCTCCGAGCTCCTTCCGCAATGTCCCGACCCAATGTCCCGCAGACGATCAGCCGCGACAGCCCCTGTGTGGCAAGAAACTGTCCAACGTCCCGGTGCATCTGAGCAGTCTCAGGGCCGAGCTCTAACATGTCTCCCAATACGGCAATCCGCTCGCGTGCAGGACTCCACTGTGCCAGCAATTGGAGCGCCGCTTTCATCGAAGCGGGGTTGGCGTTGTAGCAATCGTTAATGATGTGGACGCCATGATGGGTCACTACCTGCGATCGCATCGCGGCAGGACGGAATCGGCCCAGCCCTTGGGCAATCATCGAACCGGACAGGTTCAGCGCAGCACCCACAGCCGCGGCGGCGAGCGCATTGGTGACGTTGTGGGTACCATGCACCTTGATTCGAACAAGCGTGGGGCGGCTCTTTCCAGGGAGATGCAAACGAAAGGTCGTTCCTTGGCGAACATCGGACGTGACCCCGCTCGCGCGGACATCGGCCATCTCCGAAAATCCGAACGACATGACACGGCATTGCGCACGCGCGGCGAGATAGTCAAAGTAGGGATCGTCGGCGTTCAAAATTGCCACGCCATCGGCCGAAAGCATGTCCAACAATTCGGCCTTGGCCTGCGCCGACCCCTCCATACTTCCGAAGAACTCGAGATGATCGGGGCCGATATTGGTGATCAACCCGATCGTGGGCCTAACAATCTCGCAGAGCCTGGTCGTCTGCCCTTGCTGATCCACCCCCATCTCAATGACGGCCGCTTGATGGCGGGCCGTGAGCCGAAGCAGGGTATAGGGTACGCCGATCCGATTGTTGAAATTCCCCTCCGTCTTCAACACCGGCCACCGCTGGGCCAACACCGATGCCACCATATCTTTCGTCGTCGTCTTGCCGTTGCTCCCGGTCACCGCGACGACGGGAATATGGAACCGGCTACGATGGTGGGTCGCCAATTGCTGGTAGGCAAACAGGGGATCGCGCACCCCGAAGAGAAAGGGCGCAGATCGGCCGTCGATCCGGCATACCGCGGCAGCGCTTGAGGGAAGACGGTATTCATCGTGAACGATGGCTCCGGCCGCACCTTGCGCGAGGACGGCTGGCACAAACTCATGGCCATCGAATCGATCGCCTCTGAGCGCCACAAACAGATCACCACGGCGAACAGATCGAGAATCCGTGCTGATCTGTCTGATCCGGCGCTTCCCCGAAATCGAATCTTGCCCCGCGAGAACCTTCACGCTGATGACTTCTCGTAATTCCTCGACCGTAAAGAGTCCCATCGAATCCTCGTCCTGCGCGATCTCGGCCGTGGCATGGACTTTCACGCGCAATCCTGCAATTGCTGAATCGCCTCGCGAGCCACCTCACGATCGTCAAAATGAAACTTCTTGTTGCCGATGATTTGATAGTCTTCATGTCCCTTGCCGGCAATGAGCACCATGTCGCCGCGGCGGGCCTCGCGGATGGCGGCGCCGATCGCCTCACGGCGGTCCGGCACCAAGTGATACTGCACATGACTGCGGCGCTCTAGCGCATCGCGTACGCCGACCTCTACTTCACGGAGGATTGCCAGCGGGTCTTCGGTTCGAGGGTTATCGGACGTCAAGACCACCACGTCACTGTATTCCACGGCGGCGCGACCCATCTTCGGCCGCTTCCCTCGGTCCCGATCACCGCCGCAACCGAATACCGTAATGATCCGATCGGTCTTTAATGCCTGGGCGGCCGTGAGCAGCCGGACAAGTGCATCTTCGGTATGAGCATAATCGACGACAACGGTAAAATCTTGTCCGGAAGAGACCCGCTCGAAGCGACCTGGGACATTGCTGATATGGGCGGTCGCTTCGCAGATCTGATCGGACGTCGCCCCGTCGTGCAGCGCCACCCCGATCGCCCCCAGCAAGTTGTAGACGTTGTGCTCCCCGACCAAGCGGCTCTCGACAGTAAACGTGCCTGCGGGAGTCGCCGCAGTAAAGATCGTCCCGGTAAGCGAGAGGCGCACTCGTTCCGCTTTGAGATCGGCCTGGTTGTGAATGGCATAACCCCAGACAGGCGCAGGACAGGCTGCCCGGATCGCGTCCCCGCGAGGATCGTCCACATTGACGATGGCGCGCTTCCCGGCCTTCTGCCCCTCGGCCAATCCAGTAAACAGTCGCAACTTCGCCTCAAAGTATTCATCCATCGTGTGATGAAAATCGAGATGATCCTGCGTGAGGTTCGTGAAGACCGTCACGTCATACTCGCAGCCCGAGGTCCGGTCTAACGCGAGGGCATGGGACGATACTTCCATCACTGCAGCAGTAAGTCCGCACTCGACCATCTTCGCCAAGAGTTCTTGAAGCTCCAGTGCACCGGGCGTCGTGTGAGAGGCCGGAAGTGTCTCCTGCCCGATCTGGTACCCCACCGTGCCGATCAAGCCCACCCGTCGGCCGATCCCTTCCAGTAACGCTTTGCAGAGATACGTGGTCGTCGTCTTTCCATTCGTACCCGTCACGCCAATCATCTTGAGACGGGCGGATGGGTCCCCATAAAACCGGCTGCCGAGAAGACCTAGCGCCTTGCGCGAATCAGCCACCAATACGAACGGTAAGGGCCCTGACACCACCGACGCCTGCGCGACCACCGCAACCGCTCCAGCCTTGATGGCCTGTTCGACAAATCCGTGTCCATCAACGCGTTCACCCTTGACGGCTACAAAAAGGCTCCCGCCCGTCACGGCCCGCGAATCATCCGTGATCGCATGCACCGGACGACTCACATCGCCTCGCTGCTCCAGAATCTCGACCCGCCCACGGAGCGCCGCGAGCAACTGCGTGACGGTGATGGGATCGCGCGCCATGGCCTCTTAGTAGTCCTTCATCGCCAGTGCGACTTTCACAGTGTCCTCCCTGGACACACCAAGATAGTTGAGCACCTGCTCCCCGACACGCCCAAAGACGGGTGCCGCCACAGCCCCGCCCCAGGCTTCGCCTTGCGGTTCATCGAGAACCACGATCATCGCCAGCCGAGGAGATTCTGCCGGCACATACCCGACAAATGACCCGACAAACTGCGTCGAGGAATAGGCGCCGGTTCGCGGATCGATTTTTTGCGCGGTCCCGGTTTTGCCCGCCACACGAAATCCAGGAATAGCCGCCTTCGCCCCTGTCCCTCTTGTCACGACACCTTCCAGCACCGTCATCATCGTCCGAGCCGTGTCCGGTGACACGACTCGCCGCTTTACTTGTGGTAGTACTTCCTTGAGTAAGCGACCTTTCTGATCGCGAACTTCGGACACCACATAGGGCTTCATCATCACGCCCCCATTGGCGAGAGTTGCCACCGCCGACACCATCTGGAGGGGCGTCACCCCGACCTCCTGTCCCATCGAAATTGACGCCAGCGATCGACCGCCCCAGTCTTTGGGATCCTTCAAGAGCCCGCTCACTTCACCCGGCAGGTCAATCTCCGTACGTTGGCCGAATCCAAATGCTTGAAGGTAGCGATAGAGCCGCTGCTCTCCGAGAGCCATTCCGGTTTTGGCTGCGCCGATGTTGCTGGATTTCTGAATCACCTCGGAGAACGTCATCCACCCCAGCTTGTCATGGTCATGAATCGTCGTGTTCGCGACCACCATGCGGCCGTTTTCACCGAAGATCATGGAACCGGGCGTCATCACTTTTTCTTCAAGCGCTGCTGCCGCTACCACCACTTTCATGGTCGACCCGGGCTCGTACGTATCTGTCAGAGCACGATTACGCCACCGATCGGGCGTCAACGCGGCGACGACATTCGGATCAAATCGTGGACTGACGGCCATCGCGAGAATCGCACCAGATTGTGGCTCCATGACGATGATCGTCCCAGACTTGGCATGGGTATGAGTGACGGCCTCGTCGAGTTCTTTTTCTGCAATGTACTGGATGACCTCGTCGACGGTCAGCGTGAGGGCATGCCCCGGCGTAGGCACTTGCTCTGCCAAACCCTTGGGAAAAACCGTGCTGCCTAACGCATCGCGCTGCAACACGGTGACGCGTTTTTCTCCATGCAGATGCGAATCGTATCGCCGCTCGAGCCCCTCAAGCCCTTGCCCGTCCATCCCGGAAAATCCAAGGACATGGGCCAGCAACGGGCCCTTGGGATAAAACCTCCGTCCCTCCATCACCACACCGATGCCATCCAACGACAACTGCTCCAGCCGACGGCCTTGCTCGGGCTCAACCTTTCGTGCCAGCCACACGAAGCTCTTATCTTGCCGGAGCTTTCTCTCAAGCTCACCGCTTCGAATATGGAGCACCTGAGAAAGATGGCGGGCGACGGTCGACGGGCTCTCCAGCAACGTCGGTACGCCGAACACAGATGGAACCTCCACATTCATCGCGAGCACTTTGCCGTGCCGATCCGACACCATGCCCCTGGCCCCCTCGAAGGACACGGTCTTTTGATGTTGCCGATCTGCCTTGGCCGTGAGTTCTGCTGCTTGAAGCACTTGGAGCGTGACCAGCCGAAATAGAATGATGCTGAACCCGCAGAGCAGCAGGAGCAACATCACATAGCGACGCCCGCGAGAAGGGACAGCAGTCACTCGTTCCCCCTCCCGGTTGAGACATGTCTCGCCAGACGGATTTGCTCCACGGGTGGGAGGGACAGGCTCGGAGCCTCTCCCTGCTGATGCACCACCAGCACTTGCCCCTGCTGCGGCGGAACCAGCCCCAACTTTTCCGTCGCCACCTTCGCGATCCGCTCCGGAGCCGTCAGCGCAGAAAACTTCACTTGCAATTGATCCCGCTCTCGCTCCAGCAAGACTTTCTGGACCTTCAATCGTTCGATCTGATAGCCCACTCGAACGACATCGACACGTTCCCACACAAACACAAAGACCAGCAGCACACCGGCCACAATCGTCAGTGCCTTCATGAATGACCCTCCTTGGATACCCGTTGGGCAGCCCGTAACTTGGCACTGCGGGATCGGGGATTCCCGTCCGATTCTTCCCTGGTGGGAACCTGCGGCTTCTTGGTGAGCACCAGCAATGCAGGATTGTCCTTTCCGGAGAGCGCCCGAAACGTATGCTTCACAATTCGATCTTCGAGTGAATGAAATGAAATCGCACAGAGGCGGCCGCCGGGAGACAAGACATCTACCGCATCGCGCAACGCCGGTTCGAGACAGTCCAGCTCCTGATTCACTGCAATGCGAACAGCTTGGAACGTGCGAGTGGCACAGTGGAGACGACCATGCCGATAATTCGTCGGAACCGCTCCTTCAATCACGGAGACCAATTCTTTCGTCGTTGCCAAGGGATGGCGTTCACGCGCACGAACAATGGCACGCGCTATTCGTCGAGAAAACCGTTCTTCGCCGAATTGAAAAATCGCGTCGGCCAGCTGCGCTTCCGGCCATCGATTGATCAAGTCAGCTGCGGTCCCGCTCATCGATTGATCCATGCGCATGTCCAACGGACCGTCTCCTTGAAAGCTAAAGCCACGAGCAGGTTCTTCCAACTGCGGGGACGAGACTCCAAGGTCAAACAGGATTCCATCGACCTGGCCAATGCCACTGACAGCAAGATGCTGTTTCAGATCCATAAAGTGACCATGGATAAGGATTACGCGGTCGCCGAATCGTGCGAGCCTTTCTCGGCTAGCTGCAATGGCCGCCGCATCGCGATCAAGCCCGATAAGCCTGCTGGCAGGACCGCTCGCCTCAAGAAGTTTTTCAGCATGCCCACCATACCCCACCGTACAGTCAAGATAGGTTCGGCCATCATCTTGAACAAGCCAAAACAGTGCTTCTTCTGACATGACCGGGAAATGCCTGGAGACCCCCATAATCTATTAGTTGCCAAATTCACCCACTTCTTCCCACTAACGCGCGCAGTATACACTCACTCAAAGACTTGTCAATAGAAAATTCATGGACTTATGAAGCCTGGGGGTTTCTGTTTGGGGCCTTGTCCCGTCGACAAAGTGCCTCCGATTTGGGAGGCTGTCCCCCGGCTTTCAAATAAGTCCAAGCAAGGGTATAGAAAGGACCTACCATCCCCAACATATGGAACGGAAGGGGGTATGAAATGACTCCCTTCGTGGGATTTTGAGCTTCTATGACATGCTAAGAATTGCTGGCGAGACCTTTTTTGAATTATCGCAATCTCTCAGGCATTACCGCGTTAGCTGTGGGCTATTTGACACCAACTTACTCAAATTGATTGATGAAAAAGATAGGGAAAGCCAATTGAACAATCTGTTAAACGCACGGAGTTAGCGATTTCATTGACAAGAGCTCGAGTCGAGTTGAAAATGATTTATGCGTTCGCTCACAACAACCAAGACCCTCTGCGTGACCGTCTTGGGGGGAGTTACCCTCGCATTCAGCGGTATCACCACCGTCACGGTATCAGCGGCATCACCGCTCTATTGGTGCCCTGATCAACAATCCGATCGGCAATATTCAGCGAAGCAAGGGCCGGGGTGCGTGCCGCTTGTTGAAAATGAAGAAACCGTGACAGCAGAGCAAGAAGGGGGAACACCCACGGGCGACAAGCCGCCACGCGACTTCAAAGTCGAGAATCTGCAGGGCGACGTATCGACGTTTCTGAACAAGTATCGCGACTTCCTCGATTGCTGCAAGACCGATCTCTCGGAACTTCAGCAGGTCGAAGAAATGGGAGACGAGGTCGGAGATTTGCTCAAATCCACCCAGACCAATATATCGAATCATTCGATGGCATCGCGCGGCATCATGCTCCGCGAAATGATCCCGACTGTCGCCAAGGTTCGCGCTGACCTGAAGAACCTGCGCGCGACGCTCGAACGTATCAGCACCTCGACCAACACCCGCGATTCAGGAGACTTTGAAGAATCAGGTCGGGAAGCGCACGCGATTCGCGAAATGGAAGAATCGATTGAGAGAGACATCCGAGCGCCGAAGCTGTCGACAGGGCCAAAGACGGGCGCCAGTATCGGCAACGCACCAGCGGCAGGGCCGAGTATCGGAAAAACCCCGAAGACCGGCAACACGATCGGCGCGGAAGGCGTCACCGGCCAAGACATCGGGGCGTCATCGAAAAGCAGCCACGACATCGGCAGCTCAGGCCCAGTTGGGTTTGGGATCGGCGCAACCGGCCGCGCAGGGCCTTCACTCGGAGAATCAAACCTCAATAACGAGTCATCTTCAGCCGTCGGCTCGTCGCTCCAACGTTCGACAGTAGGGTCCAGCCTCTCGGATTCGACGGTCGGATCGAGCTTCGGCGGCTCTAGCGTGGGCTCAAGCCTCGGGGAGTCGAGTGTTGGCTCGTCGTTCGGGTCATCTTCAGTCGGTTCGACCATCCAAGAACGGGGCACTGGCCCACCGCAGTAATCCTCTCACTGGCTAGGCAGGATGGTGGGGACCGACTCCCACTCCTCTCCCCTGTTCCGACTCTTATACAAGCCGCTCCCATTCGTCCCAAGATAAAACAGCTTCGGATCGGTGGCGCTCTGCGCGAGGGACCGCACGTTGAGAGTCGCCAACCCTTTATTCTGCGTGGTCCATGTGTTCCCTCCGTCTTCACTCCGGTGGATGCCTTCCCGGCCACCCAGGTAAATCACGCCCTTTCTCGTCCGATCCAAGACCATCGAAAACACCATTTGGTCCTGCAAGGACTGGCCGATGCGCACCCACGACGTCGCCGCATCCATCGACTTATAGAGCCCTTCGAGCGTCGAGGCATACACCGTGTCCGCCTCATAGGGATCGACCAGAATCGCCGTGACATTCAGCGCGCGTGACGATTTGATGATGGCGGGGGACACGAGTCCGTTATTCACTTTTTCCCAATGCCCCGCTTGATCGACTGATTTATAGACACCGCCACTCGTGCCCGCATAAAGGATCGATGGCCTCGTGGGGTCCAGCCCGAGCGTCACCACCATCAGCACTTCTTTCATGCCGTCCATGCGCTTCGTCCAACTGTCGCCGGCATTCTTGGTTTCAAACACGCCCATCGTCGTTGCGACGAACAGATGCTGGTTGTCCGCCGGATCGAAGACAATCTGATTGACCACGGAAGAGATCGTCACATCGTCCAACCCAGCTCGTTGCGAGACCCATCGCTGCCCTCCATCATAACTCTTGTACACCGCATCGCCCTTCGTGCCGGCATACACCGTGGCCGGGTAAGCCGGATCAAGCGCCATCGAAATCACGCGCGAGTGGCTCATGCCTTGCGAAAGATTCGTCCAGGTCTGGCCCCCGTCGCGCGTCTTATAGATGTAGTCGTTCGTCGCGACGTAGATGATGTCAGGATTCTTCGGATGGAGCTGGATGACGACGATGGCATCACTGCGATTGCAGCCGGAGAGAGCCGCAACAAAAAGAAGCAGAAAGGCAAGAGCGTGTGTCATGCGTTGAACGTTGCAGAATCAATCCAGGATGCTCAAACAGGTCATCCAACAAGGCCGCAGGGAGAATCGAACGGCGAGACGTGCGGCCGTATGCACGTTGAGGTGTTCGATCGACTGAGAACGCAGTTGGGGACCTGTTTCAGCATCCTGTTCTAGCGGTAGTTGGTGAACTGGAGATCAATTCCAAAGTCTTTGCTCTTGAGAAACGCCATCGCCGCTTGGAGATCATCCTTGCTCTTGCTCAGCACGCGCACTTGCTCGCCCTGAAT